>CAWHPH010000032.1:0-164973 GCA_963831135.1 uncultured Alphaproteobacteria bacterium | reverse complement strand
AGCTTAAATTTTTTACGCAGCAAAAGACATAATCCTGCCAAACTAAACTTGGTGGGCCGTCATAGTATTGCCCTGGTGGCAACAAACGAAGGTGAAAAGGTCCGGGGATGATGCGCAAAACTTCCCTCATTTTCCTGGGTGCGATCGCTGGCGCCGGGCTCACGCTTCTGATGACGCAACCACACGCGGTGTTCGTCGGATCAAGCGCCAGAGCCGCCTCCTCGGATATCTATCAGCACCTCAATCTGTTCGGCGACGTCTTCGAGCGGGTGCGTGCCGACTACGTCGAGAAGCCCGATGACAACAAACTTGTCCAATCGGCGATCAACGGCATGCTCGCCGGCCTCGACCCGCATTCGAGCTACATGGATCCAAGCAGCTTGCGCGACATTCAGGTGCAGACTCGTGGCGAGTTTGGCGGACTTGGCATCGAGGTCACGATGGAGGAGGGCCTGGTGAAGGTGGTGGCCCCGATCGACGACACGCCTGCCGCCAAGGCCGGCGTGATGGCCAACGACATCATCACCAAGCTCGACAATGAGCAAGTGTACGGCCTCCCGCTCAATCAGGCGGTCGAGAAAATGCGCGGCCCGGTGAATACCAAGATCAAGCTCACCATTATGCGCAAGGGCCAGGACAAGCCGGTCGAGGTGACCATCGTTCGCGATGTGATCCGCGTGAAGTCGGTGCGGTCGCATAGCGAGGGTGACGATGTTGGCTATATCCGCATCACGCAGTTCAACGAGCAGACCACCGAGGGTCTGAAAAAGGCGATCAGCGATCTGAACGGCCAACTCGGCGCTGATAAGATCAAAGGCTTCGTGGTCGATCTACGTAACAATCCAGGCGGCCTGCTGGATCAGGCGATCTCGGTCTCGGATGCCTTCCTGGACAAGGGCGAGATTGTCTCTACTCGCGGCCGCAATGCCGAGGAAACCCAGCGCTTCAACGCCCGGCCGGGCGACCTGACCAAGGGCAAGCCGGTCATCGTCCTCATCAACGGCGGTTCGGCTTCGGCCTCGGAGATCGTCGCCGGTGCGCTACAGGACCACAAGCGCGCGACGCTCGTTGGCACGCGCTCGTTCGGCAAGGGTTCGGTGCAGACCATCATCCCGCTGGGAGCTGGCAATGGTGCACTACGTTTGACCACGGCCCGCTACTTCACGCCGTCAGGCCGTTCCATCCAGGCGAAGGGCATCACGCCCGATATTAAGATACTTCAGGAAGTACCCGACGATCTGAAGACGCCGACCGACAATATGGAGGGTGAGGCGTCGCTACGCGGCCACCTCAAGGCGGAAGGCAACGAAGAGTCGGGCTCGCAATCTTACGTCCCGCCCGACGAGAAGGATGATCGCGCACTCAGGGAGGCCACTGACCTCCTGCGCGGCACTATCACCGATGCGGCGTTTCCGCCCAACCGGAAGGCCGCCGTTCCCAACTGAGAGTCGGTTTCGACGGACGTGCGAGCGCTCCAACGCACGGGCAGGATGGGACGTAGACGAAGGCTCATGCAGAGCAGATGGTGGCTTCGGTCGTAAGGGCTCGCCGAGCCGTCGCGTGCCGTCAGGGCTGCAGGCCACTCGCGCCACGATCAAGAACTTCTCGCTCTTGCGCGCGCATCGCCCCGGCGCGACGCCGCCAAACTCAAGCGGGCCGGGCGCGGTCAGCGCCACGGTGGTCATTGTCACCGTCGTGGTCCACGATCGGCTTCAGTGCCTCAGAGACGAGGGAGGCGACGAAACGCGGTGCGCGTTTTCAGATCGCGATCTATTGCCTCGACCTCGGCGAATTGCCGCTTCGCAAGTTCGGCGCGGTCTCTCGCAACTGCGCTTTGTTGCTCAAGATCAAGAGGATGCCGCCTGTCCGCATTGAACATCGCATTATAAAAAATTTAGTCTAAAATTTCAGACATTGATCGGTTTGGCTGAACCAATCATAGCCTGCCCAGCCAGCGGAAACCGCCCCCAGAAATTGCTCCATCGCCTTGTAATCAGACGTGTCTTGCCACTGGTGGCATGGTGCGCCGCGGTCGCTGACGGTCGCTTTCGGGGCAGAACGGACTCTCGTAGGTCGTCCGCCCGGGCGTATTTGTGAGTCCACGCCCTAGCCTAACCCGCGTGATATCGCGTATTTTCGCGGCGGAAGCGCGCTGAGTTCATCGACGTATATCGTCGCACAGAGGCTAACGCCCGCGGTCTATATGACCCAGGGAATAATTAAACGCGTTGTGCACGTCATGTGGCGAAGATAGCCATCGCGTTCAGCGCCTGACGGCCCACCCACAGATCGCAACGTCTGCCTTATTGAACATCACACAATCAGATCGCCGTGACTACGCAGCAAGCCGCGCGCGAGCTGTGCCATACCGAAATGGCCGTGCGTTTGATAGATGCGATCGGCGCGCGCGCGCAATTCGGCCACGTCGGCGTCGGGGCTGGAACCGTCATCAAGCCGCGCGAGCATTTCGGCCACCGCGTCGCGGATCACGTCCGGATCATTATCCTCGACCTCGATGCCGCCGTGCGCGGCGAGATAACGGAGCGAATGGCAGTATGCGACGGGTTCCTGCAGCGTCTCGCTCAGCGTCAGATAGGAGCCCTCGGCCGAGCGCTTGGGAAGCTTCGGGATGTAGATATCCGAAGCATGCCAAGGACGCATGGCGGGCGGCCACCAATTCGTCAGCACGGCCGGCACGCCGTAAAGCGGCGGGACGAAGATCGGCCCCGACGCCGATCCCAGGACGAAGCGGCTGCGCGCCAGCAGGAAAACGTCCATCCAGTCCGCGCGCATGTCGCTGCGGCAATAGTCGATGACATTGGCGAGCGGCGGCAAAGGCGGCGCGTCGGGGTCGCCCATGCGCACGACGAATCCGCCCCGGCGGGCGATCTCGGCAATCGCGGGCAGATAGGCGGCCGTGTCGGCGTTGCGGATCGCCTGCAGGCCGGCGGTCAGGCCCTTCCAGCGGATATCGCGCACGTGCCAAGCGACAAACCACGCGCCGCGCGGTACGCCGGCTTTCTCCAGCAGCGCGGAGCTGCGCGCGACCACATCCGGCGGCAGCTCCAGGAGCGGCGTCCGCCCTTCCTTTTGCCAGCGTTGATGCGTCCTGCTCGCAAGCTCCCAGAAAAAGGCCGTTGTTCCATCAGGCTGGCGCGGAAACTGGTAATGATAGTGCAGTGTTGCGACGGCGGCGGCAGCGAACGGCAAGTCGTCCGCCCGCTCGACCAAGCGCAAATGTTGCGCCAGCTGCTGCACCAGAAAGCGATTGCCGATCCGCCCCCCCGGCGGCAGGTAGAGCAGCGTGTCCTCCGGACGCCGGCCTTCCAAAGCTCCGAGCTTGATCACGTAATCAAGCGTTGCGACATCGCCGATGTGGCGGGCCCAGACCTCATCGAGCACGCGATACGGTGCGTGCGCGACCCCGAGCGTCTGCGCTTGCGCAAAGTCGCGGTCATTCGCGCGCGCAAACAGCGCGGTCGCCTCGCGCATGCGGCCGAGACCCTGATAGAGACAGACGGCGCCCAAGAAATACTCTTCGGTGGACCGCGGCCCGGTGCTCAGCACCCGCTCCATCCAATGCCAGGCTTGCTCCGGCCGGTCATGGCGCAGCAGAATGAGATTTCCGACGGCAAGCCGGAAGGCCTTGCCTTTTTCCCCACGCGGCCAGCGAACCGGCAAGATCGACAGCAGCGAATTCAAAAGACGCGGGAAGTGCGACGGCACGAGCAGTGCGGCAATCAACAGGCGCGACGGCCGGCGCACGCATTTTGCGATCTGCTCGATCAAATCTCCGGCGACTTGGCGGACAACGTGCGGCACAAACTTGACCCTGAGAGCGTCTGATCCTGATTTGGCCTAATCCGCCGTGGATTGTGCGTCGCGGCAGCGAGCCTATCCGCCATTGGAGTCGCTGTCGTAAATCGCGCGCAAATATCGGCCGTAACCCGAATTGTCGTGGGCCTTGGCGGATTCCAGCAATCGTTCGGCCGAAATGAAGCCGGAGCGGAAGGCGATCTCTTCCGGACAGGCGATGCGCAGGCCCTGGCGCTGTTCGATGATCTGCACGAATTGCGCCGCCTCGATCAGCGAGGCATGCGTGCCGGTGTCGAGCCAGGCATAGCCGCGGCCCATCAGTTCGACATGCAGCGAGCCGCGTTCGAGATAGGCGCGGTTGACGTCGGTGATCTCCAATTCGCCGCGCGCCGACGGGCGAATTTCGGCGGCGATGTCGAGGACCTGGTTGTCGTAGAAATAGAGGCCGGTGACCGCGTAATTCGACTTCGGCTGTTTCGGCTTCTCCTCAATGGAGAGCACTTTTCCGCCGGCATCGATCTCGATCACGCCGTAGCGTTCCGGATCCGACACGACATAGCCGAAAATCGTGGCGCCCGCTTGCCGCGCGATGGCCTTGGCCATGAGTTCCGGCAGACCGTGGCCGTAGAAAATGTTGTCGCCGAGGATCAATGCGACATTGTCGGAGCCAACGAAATCGCGGCCGACGATGAAAGCGTCGGCGAGCCCGCGCGGCCGCTCCTGCACCGCATAGCGGAGCGTCACGCCGAACTGCGAGCCGTCGCGCAACAGCGCTTGAAAGAGCGGCTGATCGTGCGGCGTGGTGATGATCAGAATATCGCGAATGCCGGCGAGCATCAGCGTCGACAGCGGATAATAGATCATCGGTTTGTCGTAGACCGGCAAAAGCTGCTTGGAAAAGACGAGCGTCACCGGATGCAGACGGGTGCCGGCCCCGCCGGCGAGAATGATGCCCTTCATGCCCTTTTCCCCGCCGCCCGGATCAGCCGCACGCTCGACATCAGACGCCCGCCCCTAGCCGCTCGCCACGATAGACGTTGGCGCGGATGCGCTCCCACCACGGACGGTTGGTCAGATACCATTCCACCGTCTTGCGCAGGCCGGATTCGAACGTTTCCTCCGGCGTCCAGCCGAGCTCGGCCCGAAGCTTGCGCGCGTCCATGGCGTAGCGACGATCGTGGCCGGGCCGATCGGCGACGAATGTGATCAGCCGCTCGCGCGGCCCGACGGCATCGGGAGCAAGCTCGTCCATCAGCGCGCAGATCGCGCGCACGACCGCGATATTCGCCCGCTCGCAATTGGCTCCGACATTGTAGCTCTCGCCGACCCGGCCGCGCTCGGCAATCGAAAGCAGCGCCCGCGCGTGGTCCTCGACATAGAGCCAGTCGCGCACATTCTCGCCCTTGCCGTAGACCGGCAGCGGCTTGCCCTCGAGCGCATTGAGGATGGTCAGCGGGATGAGCTTCTCGGGAAAATGACACGGCCCGAAATTGTTCGAGCAATTGGAAATGACGACCGGCAAGCCATAGGTGTGATGCCAGGCGCGCACCAGATGATCGGAGGCCGCCTTCGACGCCGAGTAAGGCGAATTGGGCCGATAGGGCAAATCCTCGCTGAACAAGCCTTGCGCATCGAGCGAGCCGAACACCTCGTCGGTCGAGACATGGTGAAAGCGGAAACGCTCCGCTTTGGTCTTTGGCAGCGTGCGCCAATATCCGAGCGCCTGCTGCAAGAGAACGAACGTGCCGACCATGTTGGTCTGCACGAACGCCGCGGGCCCGTCGATCGAACGATCGACATGGCTTTCCGCGGCCAAATGCAGAATGACGTCCGGCTGGAAATCGGCCAGGGTCTTGCGCATCGCCATGGCGTCGGCGATATCCGCCCGAACAAATTTGAAACGGGGGTGATCCTTGACCGGCGCCAGCGACTCCAGATTGCCGGCATAGGTCAGCTTGTCGAGGACAAGAACGTGGTGCTCCGTGGCGGCAAGCGCATGCCGCACGAAGGCGGAGCCGATGAACCCCGCCCCGCCCGTCACCAGAAAACGCTTTGTCATCGAGGTCCCGTGCACGAACGCGGCAGTCCGCCGTTTTTCCTTGCTCGAAGGCTCGTTCGGCGGCGGCTGACGGTTAACATTCCGACCCGGCGCCCGCAACCGGCCGCCGGTGCGCCAAAAACCCGCCGAGAGAGGAGAATAGCTCAAATACGACCGGCTTATCTCACAGTCGTCATCATTGTCGGCCACTTTCGGCGAATCGCGCTCTACCGCGCTTGCATGGGTCTTCGGCCAGTCGGGGCAACCGCATGAAACCATATGTCACCGTCGGACTTTCGGTGCTGGCAGGGGTCGCCCTATTCGAGGTGGCCCTCGTCCCCGGCATCCTGATCGGCGGAGCGGCCGTGCTGGCGCCGAGATATCTGCCGAAAGGCTATCTGCCCAAACTGCGCCGGCGTCTGCAGCCGCTGTCGGAAAGGACCGTCCATCGGCGGGCAGCGACGGCGGCGGCGTCCCTGCCGGCGGAGCGGCCGGGGATTGGAACGGCTCAAAACCTGCTTCCCAAATTCGCGATTGGGCGGGCGGTCGCCAAGACCATCACGTTCCGGATCATCGTCACGACCTTGGATTTCTCGACGAACTACCTGGTGATCGGCGAGTTCGCCACCGCGGCGGGCTTGTCGACCTACAACCTGATCGCCGGCCCGCTCTTCTATCTCGGACACGAAGCGGCCTGGAATTATCTTGGTGCTTCCGAAGCCGCCGTCGACCTGGCGGCTCTCACACCGATGGCGGCGGCGGCAAACGCGCGGCCGGGTATTCTGGGAGGGCTGACGATCAGCCGGGCCTTGGCCAAGACGATCACTTTTCGCACCATTGCTTCGGCGATGGACTTCGCCACCAATTACTTTGTGGTGCGCGATGTCGGCCAGGCTTTGATTCTGTCCGCCAGCGGCTTCGTGCTCGGCCCGTTTGTCTATTTCGGCCACGAGAAGGCCTGGGAGTATTTTAGCCCATCCACGGAACACCCGGTCGATCCCGCGAGCGCGCCGAAGCTGTTGCCGGCGCCTGTTTGATCGCCGCTGCCGATTTTCACGGCCGGGCGAGACGTGCTAGGGGAGACGGCAACCAAAACCCCGCGCGTCGTCATGCCGAGTATCGCCATATTGCTGTGTACGTATAACGGTGCACGGTTCCTCCCCGCTCAGCTTGCCTCTCTCGCCCATCAGAGCTTCACGAATTGGCGGCTGTTCGTCTCCGACGACGGCTCCAGCGACGAGACCTTGGCGATCGTGTCGGAATACAAAGACCGGCTCGGCACGGCTCCGGTCGCCGTGCGCAACGGACCGCGGCAGGGCTTCGTCAAAAATTTTCTCAGCCTGGCGTGCGATCCTTCTCTCGCTTTCGACTATTACGCCTATTGCGACCAGGACGACGTCTGGGAGCCCGACAAGCTCGCGCGCGCCGTCGAACAATTGGCGAGCCGGCCCCCGCACATTCCCGCGATGTATTGCTCGCGCACCATGCTCATCGACGAGCGAAGGGCGAACCTGCGGCTACTCGCGCGCCTATCGCCGCAAGCCGAGCTTTCACAACGCCCTGGTTCAGAGCATCGCCAGCGGCAACACCATCGTGTTCAACGAAGCCGCGCGCCGCCTGTTGATGGTGTGTGGCAGCGGCGCCAAGGTGCCGTCGCACGATTGGTGGACGTATCTGTTGACCACCGCCGCCGGCGGCGAGGTCTATTACGACCAGGTTCCGCAGGTCCGCTACCGGATGCACGGCGAAAACGTCATCGGCACGAATACCGGACTGCGCAACCGCATTCGCCGGCTTTACATGCTGTCGCGCGGCCGCTTTCAGCGCTGGAGCGATATGCATGTCGCGGCGCTCGAGCCGTTTCGGCCGCACATGACACCGGAAAATCGCGCCTTGTTCGATTTGTTCCGCGCTTCGCGGCAACGCGGTTTCTTCGGCCGGCAGATCGGCTTTCTCAATTCCGGCGTCTATCGGCAGACATTCCTGGACAATCTCGGATTGATCGTTGCCGTATGGGCGCGGAAAATCTAAAGCCAGACACAGTGAATAGACTAAAGCGGTGAGTGAACCGATGAGTCACGGTGCCGCCAACATAGGGGCTGTGGCCGCCGCGGCCGCTTTCGTATTCGCGGCTGCGATCAGCGTCGCGATCATCGTCGCGATCCGGCCCTGGTTGCAACGCATTGCGCTCGCCAAGCCGAATGCGCGCTCGTCGCACACTGTGCCGACACCGCAGGGCGGCGGCATCGCGGTGGTTGCTGCGACCATGGTCGCCGCCTGCGGCGCTTTATGTCTGTCCGCCTCGGCGGCTTCGGCCGCAGCGCCGCTGTTGCCGGTATTTGCCGCCGTCATTGTGATCGCCGCACTCGGCGCGGCCGACGACGTTCGCCCGATCGGCGTTGCGCCGCGGCTTCTGCTGCAGGCATTCAGCGTCGCGCTGGTGATCTTCACCCTGCCGGAAGAGCTCCGCGTCGCGCCGTTCGTGCCCTGGTGGATCGAGCGGGTCCTGCTGGTGGTCGGCGGCCTGTGGTTCGTCAATCTCGTGAACTTCATGGACGGTCTCGACTGGATGACGGTCGCCGAAGTCGTGCCGGTCACGGCGGCGCTGGCGATGATCGGCGCATTCGGATTGCTGCCGCCGGCGGAGATGACGGTCAGCTTGGCATTGTGCGGCGCCATGCTCGGCTTTGCCTATTTCAACCGGCCTATCGCCAGGCTTTTCCTCGGCGATGTCGGCAGTTTGCCGGTCGGCCTGCTGCTCGGATGGCTGCTCGTGCAGCTCGCCGGTCATGGCGGGCTCGCGGCCGCGATCCTGTTGCCGCTCTACTATCTTGCCGACGCGACCATCACGCTCAGCCGCCGCGTGATCAATGGCGAGAAGGTCTGGCAGGCGCACCGCTCGCACTTTTATCAGCGTGCGACCGACCGCGGCTTTACCGTCAGCCAAGTGGTGGCGCACGTCTTTACCGTCAATGTCGCGCTCGCCGCGCTCGCCTTCGTTACGCTCGCCGCGCCCGGCCGCCTCAACGAGGCGGCTGCGCTCCTCTGCGGCGCGGCTTTGGTCGGCTGGCTGTTGTCGGCGTTTGCGCGCGGGCGCGGCGCTACGCGCCTTCGCGCCGGTCGATAACAGCCAGAGCATGATCCGGACAAGTGGAAACCGGTTTTCCGAAAAGATCATGCTCCACCAAAAACTGAGAGCGCCAATCGCTTCAATCTGAAGCGATTGCTCTCTAAGCGGCACTTCGCGGCCCGAGCGTCACGAAGAAATCGCGTCCGATCGATTCGATCGTAAAAGGGGCGCCGGTCGGCGCCAGCAGGTTGCGGATTTCTTCCTCGCGATAAAGAAAGAGGTCGCAGCGGTTGCGGTAGCGCCACTGCCGCTGCCAGGCGAGCGGGCCGCCGGCTTTGGGGAAGCTGAAAAACGCGCGCCGGCGCACGACATCGAGCACCCGCTCGACGATGGCGCGCGGATCGTGGACGTAGTCCATAAAGCCCATCACGATCGCATAATCGAACGGCTCGGGCAGCGGATAGTTGAGAAAATCGCCGAGCGCGAAGGCGCAACGGTCGCCGACGCCATAAGCTTCGGCGTGCTCGCGCGCGATCTTGAGCATGCCGGGCGCGAAATCGAGCCCCAAGACCTTGCTGGCGCCGGCGCGCGCCAGCGCGATGCTGTAATGCCCGGGACCGCAGCCGATATCGATCACGGTGCGGCCCTCGACCGGCTGACAGCCGGCGATCGTCTTCTGATAACGGACCAGCATGGCGCGGCGGAACAGCCGGTTGGCGACGCGTTCCAGCGCCTTGTTGTCGTTGCCGTAGATCGAATCGAAATCGACCGCATAACGGTCGAAGAAGTCCGACGTGCGGTCGCTCACTGCGCGGCCCTTTGCGAAATAAATCCCTCGAAGGAGGTGACCTGAAAATCACGCAAGATGCGGCTGATTTTCGGACGCGTCGTCTGCAGATTCACGTAGCAGGTGAAGCGGCGGCGACGGCTCAGCGGCAGGCGCGGCTGGTCGGGATCGATCTCGCGCGGATGCACGTAGAAGATCACCGGGCGGCCTTCGCCCAGCGCCTTTTGCCCCATCGCGCGGATCACCTGATACGGGAATAACCTCAAATAGCCGCCGCCGAAAAAACACATCGGGTTTCCCAGCACACGCACGGCCGTGATCGGAAATTCCTCGATCGCGCCCGCCAGCGTTTGCACGGTGTAGGGCGCGAACTCGCCGGTCGCAAGACCGCCGGTCTGGTGCGGCGCCGGGAACACCGAGGAGTCGTAGCCGTAGCCCGCTTCCGCGAGCTTGTCGAAAAACCATGGCGTTTGCTCGGTCACCGAGAAGGCCGGCGCGCGGAAGCCGCGCACCGGCCGGCCGCTCACATCCTCCAGCAATTCGCGCGTCGCCCGCGCGTCCTCAAAGAATTCCGTCGACGACATTTCATAGATCAAACGGTGAAAATAGCCGTGCGAGGCGATTTCGTGGCCGGCGGCGACCGCTTCGCGAACGAGCTGCGGAAAGCGTTTGGCGAAATAGCCGACCACAAAGCAGGTGGCGTGCCGCCGCCTTCCGCCAGCAGTTCCAGCAGGCCGCGAAAGTTCCGTTCCAGCCGGCTCTCCAGCCGATCCCATTGCGACGGCGGCGGCTCCGCGCCGGTCCCGGACAGGTTGAACCAGTCTTCAACGTCGATGGAGAAGATGCTGTCGCTCACCATAGCCCAGCCCTTCCGATCCCGACACGCCTAACGGTCAAGCGGCCGCGCCTTGGAAATCCGGCACCGCGTCGCGCAGCACGCGATAGATCGCTTCGCGCTCCTCGCGCGCAAGGCCCTGATCGAGCATGGCGAGCCAGCCGCGCATCGACTTCGAGCGAGGGCTGCGCCGGCCGTGCCGCGACCACGCCCTCAAAGCCGATATCGACCGTGGGCTCGCCGCGGGCAAACAGCACCTCCTGCATGCGCTCGCCCGGACGGGTGCCGGTAAACACAATCTCCACGTCGCGGCCCGGTTCGAGGCCGGCGAGCCTGATCATGCGTTCGGCAAGGTCCACGATCTTCACCGGCTGGCCCATATTGAGCACATAGACCGAAACATCCGAGCGCAGCCGCCCGAGCGCATGGCTCGCCGCCGTGACGACCAGATCGCACGCTTCGCGGATGGTCATGAAATAGCGCACCATGTCCGGATGGGTGACCGTCACCGGGCCGCCGGCATCGATCTGCGCCTTGAACTTCGGCACCACCGAGCCGTTGGAGGCGAGCACATTGCCGAACCGCACGGCGATCAGCCGCATCGGCGCATGTCCCGGCTGCGCGCGCCGGGTGAGATCGGCATCGAGCGCCTGGCAATACATTTCCGCAAAGCGCTTGGTGGCGCCGAGCACGGAGACCGGCTCGATCGCCTTGTCGGTGGAAATCATCACCATGGCGGCGGCGCCGGCCGCCGCTGCCGCATCCGCTACATTCACCGAGCCGAACACGTTGGTCTTGACCCCCTCCTCCCAGTTCTGCTCGAGGATCGGTACGTGCTTGAGCGCGGCGGCGTGGAAGACGATGTCGGGCTTGAAGTCGCTCATCAGCCGGAACAAACGCGCGCGATCGCGCACATCGGCGATGCGGCCGGTGATCGCCGGCTGCGCCCGCTTGGTGGCGAGCGTTTCCAGAACCGCATGCAGCGCCGGCTCCGAATTCTCGATGATCAACAGCCGCTCGGCGCCGAAGGTGATCACGCGGTCGCAGATCTCGGCGCCGATCGAGCCGCCGCCGCCGGTGACCACGATCGAGCGGCCCTTGAGGAAGCTTTCCAGCCGCGCATAGTCGATCTTGACCGTCGGCCGCAGCAGCAGGTCTTCGACATTGACCGGCGCCAGCCGCGGCATCTCGCCGCCGTCATCGAGCGACGGCAGCCGGCTGACGGTCAGCCCGAGCCGGCGCGCGCGCATCAAGGTCGCTTCCGGCTTGGCCTCAGGCTCGAGCGCCGAGGGCGTGAAGATCACCCGCGTGATGGTCGTGCCGCGCTGCGCCAGATCGTTGACGACATTGTCCAGCATCTCGAAATTGCCGAGTACCGCAATTCCGCGAATGCTCTGCCCGCGGTCGGCCGGCGACGACGACAGAATGCCGGCCGGCCAGATGTTGGTCACCGCGCCGCTTTCGATCCCGCGCAACAGCACCTCGGCATCGGCGGCGCGGCCGAGCACGAGCGTCGGATTCGATTCCGGCGACCGCGCATGCTGCCGCGTGCGGGTATAGCGGAAGTAGCGGTAGGCCATCCGCGATCCGCTCAGCAGCACGATCTGCAGGATCCAGTAGAGCGCGATCGTGATCTTGCCGAAAAAATATTGCCCGAACACGTTCGGCGCGACCAGAAAATAGTCGACGATCAAGAGCGACACCGCCAGCACCGTCGAGGCGCGCACGATGTTCATCAGGTCCGGCAGCGACGCAAACCGCCACTTTGCTTCGTAGAGGTGAAACAGGAAATAAACGACGCCGGCATAAACGACGAAGGCGGGCAGGAAGGTGAACAACGTGTCCAGCCGTTCCTCCAGGCCGACGGCTTCGAAACGGACATAGCAGCTCGCGACCACGGCGGCCGCGGTCATCAGAAGATCGTGCGCGACGATGAGCGCCCTGCGCGGACTGCTAAACAATGACAGCATTCGGTGACCGGGCCGCCGATATCCCCGCGTTTTCAATACCGGGCTTTAGAACGCGGCGCTACCCCCCGCCGGCGGAGGTAAAATCCCGCGCGAGCCGATCGAGTTCCGGCGCCAGCGCTTTCTGCCAATGCGGCGGCGTCATGCCGAATACGCTCTGCCATCGTGTCAAATCGAGCCGCGAATTGTGCGGACGCCGTGCCTTGGTGGGAAACTCTTCCGTGGCAATCGGCACGATCCGCTCGACGGCAAGCGTGACGCCACGAGCTTTCAGCCCGTCGACAATGGCACAGGCAAAGCCGTGCCAGCTGGTCTCGCCGGAGGCCACCAGATGGACAAGGCCGCCGGCGCGCGCGCAACGTTTACGCAAGCTCTCGATCCCGTCTGCAAGCATGCCGGCAACCGCGTCGCCGATCAGCGCCGCCGACGTCGGCGCACCGATCTGGTCGGCAACGATGCGGAGTTCCGTCCGCTCGCGGGCGAGCCGCGCGATCGTCCGCAGGAAGTTCTTGCCCGCCGCCGCATAGACCCAGGAGGTCCGCACGATCAGAAACGTGCCGCCGGCCGCGCGCACTTCGTTCTCGCCGGCAAGCTTGGTCGTGCCGTAAACCGACAAAGGACGCGGCTGGTCGTCCTCGCGCCAAGGGCGCTCGCCCGATCCATCGAACACATAATCGGTCGAGAAATGGATGAGCGGAACACCGCGTGCCGCGGCCCAGCGAGCGATCACGCCGGGCGCCTCGGCATTGACGCGCATGGCGAGATCGGGCTCGTCCTCAGCCTTGTCGACGGCGGTATAGGCGGCGGCATTGACGATGATATCCGGCGCCAGGCGATCGAGCGTGCCGGGAATGGCCGTGCGGCTTCGCCAGATCCAGCACGCTCCGATCCGCCGCAAGCGCGGCCGCCGATGCCGGCAGGCGCGCGAGCAGCGCACCGCCGACTTGCCCGGTGACGCCCGGTCACCAGAATATCCGCATCATACCGGCTCGAAGCGCGGCAACAGCGCTCGCCAAGCGCCGCGCAGCGTCCGGCCTTCCTGGTCGCGCGGCGAAAGGATCGGCTGTTCGACGCCCCAGTCGATGCCGAGCGCCGGATCGTCCCAGCGCAAAACCTTTTCGTCCGCCGGGCTATAGAGCTCGTCGCATTTGTAGAAAAAATCCGCGCTGTCGGAGTGCACGCCAAAACCGTGTGCGAAGCCGCGCGGCACCCAGAGCTGCCGGCGGTTCTCGTCATCGAGATCCACCGCAAGGTGTTTTCCAAAAGTCGGGCTGCCGGCGCGCACATCCACCACGATGTCGCGCACGGCGCCGCGCAGCACGGTCACGAGCTTGCCTTGCGGCTTGGGATACTGAAAGTGCAGGCCGCGCAACGTGCCGCGCACCGAGCGCGACAGGTTATCCTGCACGAAAGGCTGCGCGATGCCGGCCTGCGCATAGCGGTCCGCTTGAAACGTCTCCAAAAAGAAGCCGCGCTCATCGCCAAATATCTTTGGCTCGATGATCAGCACGCCCGGAATTGCGGTCTCGATGACGTTCATGTCGCCGACGAAGAAGACGTGAGGGCCAGTCGTCCGCCCGCGAGCAGGAGCGTCACCGCATCGGCGAGCGAGGAAGCGACATCGACGGCGAAGTGTTCGCTGCGCAATTCCATTGCGGCTGCGCGTTCGGCCTCGTCGCGTGGTGCAATAAGAATTCCACCGGCAAGCCCGGCGGCGCGGCCGGCCGCAAGATCGGACGCGCGGTCGCCGACGATCCAGGAACGCCGGCAGATCGAATTTCATCCGCTCGGCTGCAGCGACGATCATGCCCGGATTGGGCTTGCGCCACGGATGATCGGCAATGTTGAACGGAGCCTCGCCGTCGGCGTGATGCGCGCAGGCAAAGACCGCGTCGAGCCGCGCGCCGGCCTGGGCCAGCGCGTCGGTGAGCGCGGCCTGCACCGCCTGAAAGCCGCTCCAGTCGTAAAACCCACGCCCGATGCCGGATTGATTGCTGACCAGGACCACGGGAATCCCGCGCCGGTTGCAGCGCCCGATCGCTTCGGCGGCGCCCGGGAGCATGTGCACGTGCTCGGCGCGCGCCGAGATAATGCGTGTCTTCGACGATGACGCCGTCGCGGTCGAGAAATAGAGCCGGCCGAAGATTCAAAGATTGGGAACCGGAATAGACCTCGCACCAGAGGCCGGCATCTGATCCCTGCGAATAGAATTGCGATGACACGACGTCCAACATTGCCTTCAGTTAAATTTTAGCAGGCGGACCGCAGAATACTAAGCCGATCAACCTTCGCAACTGAAGTTGAGTGATGGCTCTAGAACTCACCCGGACGGAGAGTTTGAATACCTACGCCGTTGAGATTGATCTGAAGCCACGCGTCCTCTGCCATAGTGTTAAAGATGCCGCCCATTGTTTCGCTTTTTCTATTGCTTCGAGGTTGTTCGACGCCAGGAGAGCCGTGGAACCACAGATCGTGGAGCCATCTTCCTTCAACACGTCAACGTGATATTCCATACGATTGTTCATGTGACCCTAACCCCTGGCACTACTATGGTGTCAAAAATCGGAACGTGCCATCGCAAAAAACTGCGGGCACTCATCCCCAAGGGGATGCGTTTGGGGCTTGATGCGTGCGGCGTCCAAAACCTATGTAATACTAGGTTAACGTTAGCCGACTCAACCCTGGCGATAACGATTGGGTCACAGAAGTCACCCGACTTGACCGGTATCAGTCCAGCATGGCGCGTTCGACAAGCGCGCAGATCGCATGGCCCGCGACCATGTGAATCTGCTGCACGACCGCGGTCTCCTGCGAATGAACCGCCAGAAAGTGCCGGCAGAGCGCGCCCATGCCCGTTTCCGCCGCGCCCGAGAATCCGATCGTCACCAGGCCGAGGTCGCGCGCGGTCTGCAGCGCCCGCAGAACGTTGGGCGACCGCCCGGAGGTCGAGATGGCGAGAAATACGTCGCCCGGCCGCCCAAGGCCGCGCACCTGGCGCTCGAACACATGCTCGAAGCCATAGTCGTTTCCGATCGCCGTGAGCACCGAGGTGTCGGTGGTGAGCGCGATGGCCGGCAAGGGCCCGCGGTCGACGAGAAAGCGCGAGAGAAATTCAGCGGCGAGGTGTTGCGCATCGGCGGCGCTGCCGCCGTTACCGGCAATCAGGAGCTTGCCGCCTGCGCGCAGCGAGCCTTCGATGGCTTGCGCGATCTCGGCGATCAATCGCAGAAATACGGCGTCTTTGGCCGCGCCCTGCAACGCGGCGAGCGACCGGCCGAAAAAGCCGGCGATGAGATCGTTGTCATCCGGCCTTGCAGCCACGGGCCATCCCCTCTCGGTGAGGCCGCGAACTTACCGGATAAGACCATGCCGGGGAAATTGCCTTTTGACCGGAATTCGCAAACAGGATTACTTCCCCGAAAAGTGCTTCTCCAGCCCCTGCCAGCCCTCGAAATAATCGTGCTGCAGCTCGGAGGATTCGACCGCATAGCGCGTGAGCCGCATGGCGTAGCGGCTCTCGAACATGAATGCCATCGTGTTCTCGATCTTGTGCGGCTTTAATTCGGCGTGCGTCGCCTTTTCCCAGCTCTCGGCGTCCGGACCGTGCGCGCTCATGCAATTGTGCAGGCTTGCGCCGCCGGGGAGGAACCCTTCCGCCTTGGCGTCATAGGCGCCGTAGAGAAGGCCCATGAACTCGCTCATGACGTTGCGGTGGAACCAGGGCGGCCGGAAGGTATCCTCGCCGACCAGCCAGCGCGGCGGGAAGATCGCGAAATCGACGGTGGCGGCGCCCGGCATGTCCGACGGCGCCGTAAGCACGCTGAAAATCGACGGGTCCGGGTGGTCGAAGCTGATCGAGCCGATGACGTTGAAGCGCGCCAGATCGTATTTGCACGGAACGAAGTTGCCGTGCCAGGCGACCACATTGAGCGGTGAATGCTTCATCTCCGCCGCCCAGAGATTGCCTTGGAATTTGGCGACCATGCTGAACGGCCCGGAAACGTCCTCATAGGCAGCGACCGGCGCGAGGAAGTCGCGCGGATTGGCAAGACCGTTGGCGCCGAGCGGGCCAAGCTCCGGCAGCCGAAACATCGCCCCGTAATTCTCGCAGATATAGCCGCGCGACGGCCCATCCGGCAGCTCGACACGGAAGCGCAAGCCGCGCGGCATGATGACGATCTCGCCGCAGGCGGCTTCGATCACGCCGAGCTCGGTGACGAAGCGGACGCGACCCTGCTGCGGCACGATGAGCATCTCGCCATCGGCATTGTAGAAGCAGCTTTTGGTCATCGAGGTGTTGGCGGCGTAGAAATGCACCGCCATGCCGACCTGCGTTGCGACATCGCCATTGCCGCCCAGCGTGACGATACCTTCGACAAAATCGGTCGGGGTTCGCGGAATGGGAAACGGCGACCAGCGCAGCTGCGTCGGGGTCGCCTCGGCTTCGTTGAACGGCGCGCTGCGGATCAACCTGTTGTCGATCCGCACATAAGGCCGATGCACCACGGAGGGCTGGATGCGGTAGGTCCAGGTGCGGCGATTCTCGGCCCGCGCGGTCGTGAACGACGTGCCCGAGATCTGCTCGGCATAAAGCCCGAGCGGCGGCCGCTGCGGCGAGTTGCGGCCGACCGGCAATGCACCGGCAACCGCTTCCGACACGAAGTGATTGCCGAAGCCGGACTGATAGTGGAGCGAGGGCGCGGCGGCTTCCGTGCTCCGCGGTTGCGCGACGGTCTTGGTATTGGGCTTTTCGGCTTGTTTAACTGGGGCCATGCGGACCTCCCGGCGTCGGCACGCGGTCGAGCGCGGCCAGGCTATTGGTCTCGAACGTAACTAATATCCGACTTTCCCCTTCTTGCGCAAGCTCCTTTGGAGCGGTTCCAAACTAGTGTCCCGATTCCGAAGTTCGCGCGATCCGGCGGCACATTCTGATGCGAACTTCGGAATCAAAGGGACACTAGCAAATTTATGATTCTAGTGCGGGTTTCGGATTTGAAGTTCCTATCTCAGTTCGCCGCTCGATCTTAGGAACTTCAAATCCACCGCACTAGTGCCGGCGCGGAAGCTCCAAAGCCGCAAATACGCCACACCTCGGCTCGGCAATGGCCCGGAAGGGGCCGCCTCCAGCACCCAATTTCTCCAAAAAAGCGCCTGCTTGCCCCGGCCTCCTGCCGGCGTCGAGGGGATCTCTCTTTTCCAATTCGCGTGGCGGCGCTTTCTGGCGCCGTGTCGCTCGTTTTTGTCGGGGGGACGGATGCGACCGATTCTTGTGCTCGCCATTTTGCTGCTCGGACTCAAGAGCGCCATGCCGGAACCAAAATTCGGCAATGCCGCGGATGTTAAATTTCAGAAAGCGAATATTCAGCTCGCGGCGGCGGACAGCGATGAGATCGCTTTTTCACCGGATGTCGAGACTACGGGCTCGATCATCCAGCTTCGCGTCGATCAGTCCAGAGCGGCCGAGCCGCAAACCGGCTCAGAAAATAAAAAATCCGATCAAGATTTCGCCTTGCTGACGCCGCCAGTTGCCGGGTCGGTGACCGCTCCCGATCAAGACGAGGAAGCGGACGCGCCGGTCCTGGCTCCGCCGGCGGCTGAAACCGATGCCGATGCCGATGCGAGACAAGATGATCGATTCGCTCGGCGGGCTGTGCAACGTGCTGCTGACGTCGGCGCAGGACAACGACCTGCCGGTGCCGTTCTTCGCCAATCTGATCTGGCAGGAAAGCCGCCTGCAGCACGATGCGGTCAGCCGCGCCGGCGCGCTCGGCATTGCCCAATTCATGCCGGACGTTGCGGTCGAAGTCGGCCTCGCCGATCCGTTCGATCCGCGCCAGGCAATTCCGGCGTCCGCGCGCTTGCTGCACGTGCTGCGCGAGCACTTCGGCAATCTCGGCTTCGCCGCCGCAGCTTACAATGCCGGCGCCCACCGCGTGGGCCTATGGCTCGATCGCCGGCGTCGACTGCCGAAGGAAACGCGAACCTATGTGCTGCGTGTCACCGGCCGCACCGCCGAAGCCTGGCGAAAATCGCCGATCGAGGATTCCAAGCTCAGGTTCGAGCGCCACCTGCCGTGTCGTAACCTTCCGGCCTTCGCCGAGCTCGACCAGTCGCAAGCGAGCGAGCCGCAACCAGACTACGACGCCAGGCCTTCGCTGGCGCAACCAGAAAAGGTCGCGACGCGGGTTGCGCGTCTGATCGTACGAAAAGTCGCAGCCAAGGCGGCCGCGAAGGTCGCCGTCAAAACCGTCGCCAAAGCCTCTCCAAGCATTGCGAGCGGCGGATCCGTCGCCAACCCGCTCGTCGTCGAGCGCAGCGAGACGCCCAAACCGGCCGGCGCGGCGGTCATCAAGGTGATGGCGCGGGCCGGCCGGCATGACGCGTTGCGGCGTCCGCAGCACGCGACGCGCGAGAAGCGCCACGTGGCGTAGATGACGTCAGGCGTGCGCCGCAGCTAGCCCGAGCGCCGCGGCAGGGCGAAACCTCATTTTAGCAAGCGTCTCGATGAGGAGCATCGCCGCGAATCTGCGGCGTGGACTCAAAGAAACGCGTGGCAATGTCTATTTTCCGGGGGAGCAGACCGCACGAAATTTGCGCGGCCACTTCCGTTTTTGAGCCGTTGCGGGCTGGGCCAAGGAGGCCCCGTTGAACGATTTCGTCAATTCGGACGTGCATTATTGGAACTAAACGTACAGCCCCATCACCATCACGAACGGAGCACGCGCGTGTGGAGGGCCGGCATCGCGGATGTCAGATCAAAGCCTTCACGGCCGTTACAGCCGACTTGGAAGCGCAAAATTATGCGCATTATCCCTTTTGTAGGTTCAACTGCTGGCGGATACCGGAGATTACGGAAATGCGTTTGACCTTCATTGGTATCCTTGCGCTTGCCGCGAATGCGTTTGCCGGCACGATCGCTCAAACCGAAGATGCGTCGCCCAGTGCCGACTACCATTATGGAGAGATCGCTGATCCTTCGTTGTGGCCAGCATCGGCTGTTGGGTCAATTACCGTCCTCCTTTCTTCAGATCGCAGAGCCTTTTGCACAGGCACCCTCGTTGCGCCCAAGCTTGTACTGACGGCCGCGCACTGCCTGTTTAACGGCAAGGAGGTGGTCAAACCCGGGACTGTGAGGTTTTTGGCTGGATTGAATAAAGGCGTCCCAGCGGTTTATTCGGTCGCAGAGCGTTTTGTCATTTCGAAAGAATATGCTCCGGGCGCTTGGACGTCAGAAACTGCCGCAACCGACTGGGCTGTCATTGTGCTGGTAAATGCTCTCTCGATCAAACCTGTTTCGGTGAAGGCTTTGACCCGGGAACAGTTTCGTGCGGTTTCAAATTCGGGTCACGTAACGCAAATCGGTTACGGAATGGAACGCCCCTATTTGCCTTCCATCGTTCGCAATTGCCGTGTGAGCGAAGCTCCCGATGACGGAGCCTTCGTCTACCAGTGTCTCACCAATAAGGGCTATTCGGGTGCACCCATCCTCGCTGAAATCGATGGCGCACCCTCAGTCATTGGGATTGGTTCAGGTGGAAAAAAGGAGGAGCGGCTCGGCATGGCATGCTCAGCCACCCAATTTGAAAAGGCGGTTGCGGAGCTGACACGATCGGACTGAGCATCCGATTTGCAACATCAAACCTCGAATCTGCGGCCCCGAAGATGCCCGCAGCAGCGCATGGCGGAGTGTGCTCGTTGGCATCAAGGGACGGAAATGAGGGGTGATCGAGCAGGCGCGAAAGTTGCCCTTCGTTTCGTAGATCTTTCGCCCCGATCGACGGCATGGTCGCCACGGCCGTCTCCCCTATCCGCGCATGCGGTTCATTGTTCGTCGAACACGCCGAGGATTAACTGTCGCCAGCGGAGACGCTCTCGCCGGATTGGCATAGACGTTTGGCTCAAGCTATGTCATACCCTTGCGACACGTTCGGGATATCAGCATGGCTGATCACCTCAAGAATTCAATCAAAGCGGGCGATTTTCCAAAACGCCGGCGACGCATCGCCGTGAAACGACGGACAGTCTTGTCCACCGTGATCATAGCCCTTCTGGCCGGCGGAATTGCTTTCCGACGGCACTATTTGTTTCAAAAATTTGGGCCGCTTCCCGACAATCCCCGTTGACATATCAGCAATGTGCCTCCTTGAAGGAGAATGCGAGCCGGCTGGCCTGTTATGATCGCCAGAATTCGCTCAATCGGGCAAAGGAAGTGCGCCGGCTGCCGTCCGGCGAAATTCAAAGTGAACAACCTTAGCAATTCAGACCGCCATGGCAGAGCTGGAACGGCGGTACGGCTAGAGGTGGTGCGGGCCGCGATCGTGCAGGAGCCTCGGGCAGGAGGCCGTAATGGCAAGGCGTGCATTATCGGCATCGCCGTCGGTACGAAGCAAACCGGGTGAATCACATGGCGGTTGTCGAAGGCGCTGTCATCGTTCTGCTCCTCATGTTGAACGGCTTTCTCGCTATGTCGGAGATAGCCATCGTGTCTTCGCGCCGCGGGCGGCTTGAACAGCTCGCGGAGGCCGGCCGTGTCAATGCGCGCACCGCGCTGGCCCTTGCGGAAAATCCAAGCCGGTATCTCGCGGCCATTCAAATGGGTATGACGCTGATCGGCATTCTTGCGGGTACCTTGAGTGGCGCCACATTGGCCGACCGGCTCGAGGATTGGTTTGCTCTTTATCCCTCGACCGCGCCCTATGCCAAGCCCGCGGCGGTTGCCATCGTCGTCGTCGCGGTCACCTACCTGTCGCTTATCATCGGCGAGCTCGTGCCAAAGCAGATCGCTCTCAAGAATCCCGAGACGATTGCGATTCACATTGCGCGGCCGCTGGCCATCATTGCCAAGTCGGCGGCGCCGGTCGTCTGGCTCCTCGATGTCTCCACGAAATTCATCCTGCGGATAGTGGGGCTGCGGCCCGGCTTCGAGCGGCAGGTAACCGATGAGGACATCGAGAGTTTGGTTCGGGAGGCGGAACGGTCGGGAGTGCTGGGCAAAATCGAGCGTGAGCTGGTCGAAGGGGTGCTGGACCTGGAGGAAAGGGCCGTACGAACGATCATGACGCCGCGGCCCGATATAGCCTGGGTGGATCTCGACGAGTCGAAGGACGCGATCATGAATGAGGTCCGGGCTAGTCCCTACGCTCAGCTCCTGGTGAGCCGCGGCTCGATCGACGACATCGCAGGCGTTGTTCGCAAGCAGGACCTGCTGGAGCAGATTCTTGCCGGGGCTTCATTCGACGTCGGAAGTCTGCTGCTGCCGCCCCTGGTCATCCCGGAAGGGGTATCGATCCTGCGAACGCTCGATCTGTTCAGAAAGACGCCGGCTAACACCGCCGTCGTCGTCGACGAGTACGGCGCGATTCAGGGGATCGTTACTCGCACCGATCTCCTCGAAGCCATTGCCGGCGATCTTCCCGACGTGGAAGTCCACTCCGAACCCAAAGTGACGCGCAATGCGAATGGCTCGCTTCTGATCGACGCTGCGATGCCGATACGGGAAATGACCGACCTGAATTGCTTCCGCAAGACGCCGGTCGGCGACTTCGTGACGCTCGCAGGCTTCGTGTTGGCGCAGCTCGGCCATGTCCCCGAGACCGGAGAAGAGTTCGCCTGGGATGGATGGCGTTTTCGGGTCGTCGAAATAGACGGCCGGCGGATCGACAAAGTATTGGTCGAACCCACATAAGGTCGGTGCAAGGCAGGTTCTGCCGGAAGCCGCTTGCGCGATGGTTCGAACCCGGCCGCCAATATCGAAACCAGGCTCGGCCATTCCTCGGCATCTGGCGCCTCAAGAACGCCGGCGCGTCACGCCGCGAGCAATTTCTGCACCTCGTTGACCAGTTCGCGCAGATGGATGGGCTTCGACAGCACCTTGGCATGCTTGGGCGCGTTGGAGTCGGAGTTCAGCGCCACTGCGGCGAAGCCGGTAATGAACATGATCTTGATGTCGGGATCGAGCTCGGCAGCGCGGCGGGCGAGCTCGATGCCATCCATTTCCGGCATCACGATATCCGTCAGCAAGAGCTCGAACGGCTCCTCGCGCAAGCGCTGGTAGGCCGATAGCCCATTGTCATAGGACATCACGTCGAAACCGGCATTCTGCAGCGCCTTCACCAGGAATCGGCGCATGTCGATATCGTCTTCGGCAAGCAGGATTTTGGGCATGACCACTCGATTCCGGCGGGAAGCCGGCCCCCTAGATTCCATAAGCGGGGTCGCGGGTAAACATGAGGTGAAGGCTGCACGCATTGGCCGCACTCGCGCTGGACAATCGCCATGGACGCACTTAGGGATTCCAAGTTCGCCGCCGGATCTTTAGGCCTTGGCAATCTTTGCTAGTTCAAGGCTGGCGAAACCTGCAAACCGAGTGCATCATACGTGACTAGGCACAGTGCCGGATACGCGCCTAGGCACAGGGCCGAGCGAACGCGAGGCTGGTGAAACGAAGCGAGTGAAATCGAGGGCTTGGAAAACCGCCGGTCGTCATGCTGGAAATCCAGGACGAATTCGACCCCCCGTTCGAGGCGATCGAACCTGCCGAATGCCGCGGCCCGATCCTATTTAATTCCCCGCATTCCGGCCGGGTTTATCCGCGCGACTTCCTGCTGGCATCGCGGCTTGATCTGGCGACCCTGCGCCGCTCCGAAGACTCCTTCGTCGACGAATTGTTCGCAGGCGTGGTGGCGCGCGGCCACCCGCTGGTGCGGGCGCATTTCCCGCGCTGCTATGTAGACGTCAACCGCGAGCCATATGAGCTGGACCCGCGCATGTTCGACGGGCGGCTGCCTTCCTTCGCCAATACGCGCTCGATGCGGGTGGCCGGCGGGCTCGGGACGGTCGCGCGCGTGGTTGGCGATGCTCAGGAAATCTACGATCAGCGCATTGCGGTCAGTGAAGCGCTCCGGCGTATCGATGGGCTTTACAAGCCCTATCATCGGACCTTGCGGCGGGTATTCATGCAGCTGCACCGCGACTTCGGCGCCGCCATGCTGATCGATTGCCATTCCATGCCGTCGGCGACCAACGCGAAGGATGAGCGGCCGCGCGCCGATCTCGTTCTCGGCGATCG
This sequence comes from uncultured Alphaproteobacteria bacterium, assembly GCA_963831135.1. GTDB lineage: Bacteria > Pseudomonadota > Alphaproteobacteria > Rhizobiales > Xanthobacteraceae > BOG-931. The sequence continues at coordinate 141,392 of CAWHPH010000032.1, read as the reverse complement.
CTACGGCACGAGTTGCGTTCCGGCCATTGCGGAGACGATCGAAGCGACCCTGCGCGGCTTCGGTTATGTGGTCAGCCGCAACAAGCCCTATGCGGGCGGCTTCATCACCGAGCATTACGGCAATCCGAGCGCCGGCTTGCATGCGATTCAGCTTGAAATCAACCGTGCGCTGTATATGGATGAGCGCCGCTACCAGCGAATGGCAGCGTTTGATAGGCTCACCGCCGAGTTCGACGTTGTGGCTGACCGCTTGGCAGAAATTCCGCTTGAGGAGCTGCGGCCTTATCGGGCGGCCGCGGAATAGCTTCCGGCAAAGGCCCTGGCCCGTGTGGCCGCGATCGCTTGCGGAAAGAACTTGCGGAAAGAAAGGGGCCGCCCACCTTGCGGGAGCGGCCCAAGTCTAGGGAGGAAACGCCCAAGGAGGGCGACGGTAAACAAGAGAGGACTCTCTTGCTACCGCACTGCAACAACATACACCGCGTCGCACAAAACGCAAGTGGTGTTGACCTAATTCCCTGGCATTTTCCCCCGAAAACTCCTGCATTTTGTGCAGAGCAGGTCTTCCATAGGTCAAGGCGGCTTTCCGCCGAGCCCGGATATCGATAAAAATACGAGATAATTCAGAATGTTACGTGGCCTCATCGCGACCATGCTGCAACTGCGTAAAATTCAGGCAGGAAGGCCGTAAATCGCCTTTGGAGGCGATCTGAAATCCATTTAGCCGGCGGCTGTGTTTCGCCGGCAACACCTAAAAGGGGGCTTCGCGCGTCGACATGAATTGCCGATGTCACCCAAGTTCGCTAGTCGAAACGCATGACGGCCATCGACTTCGCGGCATTCGTGGACCGGCTGGCGAGCGTCTCCGGCGAGACGATCAGGCCATTCTTTCGAACCGCGCTTGGCGTCGAGAATAAGAGTCTCGCCGGCGGCTTCGATCCGGTCACGGCGGCCGACCGTGCCGCCGAAGTGGCCATGCGCACGCTGATCAAGAAGACATTCCCGGCGCACGGCATCGTCGGCGAGGAACTGGGGGCCGAGCGCCCCGATGCTGAATATGTGTGGGTGCTCGACCCGATCGACGGAACCAAATCCTTCATCTGCGGCATGCCGGCCTGGGGCACGCTGATCGCACTGACGCGGCGCGGCGAACCGATCTACGGCATGATGCATCAGCCATTCACGCGCGAGCATTTCACCGGCGACGGCAGTGCGGCGAGCTATCGCGGGCCCGCCGGCGACCGGACGCTGCGCGCACGGCCTTGCGCTTCGCTCCAAGACGCCGTGCTGCTCACCACAAGCCCGCTCTTGATGCGCGAGCCCGACCGCCGCCGTTTCCAGGAGGTCGAGCAGGCAGTGCGGCTGTCGCGCTATGGGGGCGATTGCTATGCCTATTGCATGCTGGCCGCCGGCCATGTCGATCTCGTGATCGAGACCGAGCTCAAGCCATACGACGTGCTGCCCTTGATCCCGATCATCGAGGGCGCCGGCGGAATCATCACCACGTGGGACAACGGCCGCGCGATCAACGGCGGGCGGATCATCGCCGCCGGCGATAAGCGCATCCACGCCGAGGCCATGCGCGTGCTCAACGGCTGAGCTCGCGCGTGATCCGGAAACTCCAGGCGCCATTTCTTTGAGCCGCGCGCGAACGCGCCTCAGGGCTTTTTTTCAAAGTCTCCATGACGGCGAGACGATGTGCCGTCCCAGGATTCGGCCAATAGAGGTCAGGTCAGAATGACCTTCGCGGTGAGTTGCGCGCAAGACGGCCGGGCGTTCCCGGCACGCCTAAAGCATGATCCGGAAAAGTGGGAACCGGTTTTCCGGAAAGATCATGCTCAAACAAAATGCTAGAGCGGGATTACGATTCGAAGATAAAGTCATCCCGCGCTAGAACAATGGCGTGCCGGGAACGAACGCGTCGAACGCGGCCCAGAACTGGGTACGATAACGATCCTGCTCCATGAGCAGTTCGTGCTGCGAGCCGACCACGACCAGATGCGAGCCGGCGCGAAGCTGCATGGCGAAATCCTCGATCGTGCTGTTCGACACGATGGCGTCGCGGCCGGCGGCGATGATGAGAATAGGCTGGCGGATGCGCGCGGCAAAGCTCGGCTCGGTCACAGTGCGCATGGCGCGGAACGCGGCATCGCACCAGGCGATGGTCGGCCCGCCGAGCCCAAGCGCCGGCTCCGCCTCGAGGACCGCGGCGTTGCGCGCGTAGCGCACTGGATCGGAGGTGAGAATATTGCCGGCGAAGGGCCGCAGATCGAGCACGCCCGGATAGCGGCCAGGAAGATAGATTCGGCCGAAGCCGCCAAGGCGCATGGCGCGAAGCACTGTGCCGGCAAGCGTCATCGATTGCACGAAGGCAATCCCCAGCATCGGCGCCGTTAGAACCATGCGGTCGAACCAGCGCTGCCCGCGGGCGACGGCGCGGATGAGCACGATCGCGCCCATCGAATGTCCGAGCGCAAAAAAGGGCGGCGGGCAATCAGGCAGCACGACCTCGCGCATGAAGGTCTCGATGTCGATATCGAACTCGGCAAAATTCCCGATATAGCCCTTGTAGCGGTCGCCGAGCGCGCGCTCGGACAGGCCCTGCCCGCGCCAGTCGAGAATAGCGACCGCAAAGCCGCGATTGCGCAAGTCGCGGACCGTCTCGAAATATTTTTCGATCCACTCGGTGCGGCCCGGAAACACGCAGACGGTGCCGCGGCGGCCGGCCGGCGGCGCAAAGCGGGCGAAGCGCAGGCTCACGCCGTCGGCAGTCTTGAGCATGCCGGTCACGGCGCCTTCGGGAACCGGATTGGCGGGAATGGAGACGAGTTTCATCGGACCATGCGCGGAGGCGAGAACCCCGCTTATAGCAGCAGCCGGCATTGGCTCAATCATGAGCCGCAAACCCGCGCATGCGGTCCTGCTCGGGCGATTCGCCCATCATTCTTGAGATTCTTGGGCCGCAATCGTCAGGTCGGCGATCGTCTTCAGCGCGTAGAACTGAACCTGCGCGCTGCGGCCCTTGACCGCTGCCTGCAGCAGCTCGCGGCCATCGACGTCGAGTCCGGCAAGCTCGGCGGCCCGCTGCGAAATGATGACGACGCAGTCATGGTCCTTGGTCAGACTTTCCAACCGCGCGCAAGTATTGACCGTGTCGCCGATGGCGGTGATGATTTGCGACCGCGGCGGTCCCATGGCGCCGACGATCGCCTCGCCGTAGTGAATGCCGATGCCGATGCGCAACGGCCTCGACAATTCTCCCCGGAGCTGATGGTTGAGGTCGCCGAGCCGCGCGAGCATGTCGTGCGCGCCGCGCAACGCATCCGCCGGACCGGTGGCCGGATCGGCGGCATCGAGCCCGTAAAGCGCCATCAGGCCGTCGCCGGTGAATTGCGAATAATGTCCGTTGGTCGCCGCGACGGCTTTGCTCATCTCGTGGAAGAATCGATTGAGGATAAAGAGAACGTCATAAGGAAGCTTGCTCTCGCCCAGGCTGGTCGAGCCGCGGATATCGACAAAAACCACGGTGATCAGACGCTCGCTGCCTTCGAAGCCGCCGCGCAGACTGCCCTCGGCGGCGCCGGCATCGGGCGCCAATAACGGCATGATGGAAATGTCGGCGGTCGGCCGAAGCTGACACGCGAGCCGCATGCCGGGCGTCGCGCCGATGCGGGCAAGCGCGGCGGCCTCGAGGCCCGAGGCCGGCGGCAGCCCTTCGCCGCCCTTGGTTACTAGCACGCGGCAGGTGGTGCAGCGCGCCCGGCCGCCGCACAAAGCGGCATGCGGCACGCCTTCGTGCCGCAGCGTTTCCAGAACCGAAGCGCCCGCCGAAATCGGCATCACCCGACCCGATGCATGCGTCAGCCGCGGCAGCTTGCGACTGCGCAAGCGCCAGAGGCGCAGTTCGCGCCCGCCAAAGGCCAGCCCGATGAGCGCAAGATGAGCGCCGATCCCGAGTTCGGCCAGCCAAGCAACTTCGCTGCCCGTCTGCGGCGTCACGTGGCTTTCGCGCAGCACTTGCGCGACAAAGTCCGGATTGCGGCTCGCGCGCAACACCTCGTTGCCGGCGGCGATATAGCCGGCCAACGCGAAGGCAGGCAGCAGCAACGCGAAAGCGAGCAGATACGGCCGCCAGTAGACATACCGGGGCTTGGTGCGCAGCCAGAAATGAATGCCGACGCAGGCATGCGTCCACACCGTCAGCACCGCAAGAGTCTGCACGATAGCGTGCCACGGCGATATCACCCAGTGGGCGATCAGCACCGATTTGTAGCTGCCGGTGACGCCCAACGCGTTGTCGGCGACGCCCGTGCCCATGACGTGGCTCATGACCAGAAGCGGGATAGAAAGGCCAAGCGCCACTTGCGTCCATTGCCAAGGCGCAAGCCGCAGCGACTGCCGCACATAGATCGACCACAGCGCGTTGCCGTAGTGAACAAAGAAGGCGGCCAATAGCAAGGCGGTGCCGATCTTGGTTTGCCACACATACATGGTGACATCGAAGGCGACGTTGGCGGCATTGAGCGAGACGATCAGGAGGCTGTGCGCAAACAGGTGGCAGATGACAAAGCTCAGCAACACGAGCGCGCTCGTGAGCCGCAGATTGTTGCGCCAAGTCCGTGCGTCCCAAGTCGCGTCCGCGTCCCAAGTCCGTGCGTCCCAAGTCCTCGCATCCCACCTTCGCAGATCGAAGCCGCGCAACAGCCAATGCCGGCTGCGGAGAGGCGGGGCCGGCAGATCCCGATCCCGTGAGGTCGCAAGGGGTGGAATAGTGCTCATCCGCTGCTGCGATCCTGATCGTCGAGAACGACAAAAAATTTCGGCCGTAGCCGTAAAAAACTCACCCGTCGGAAACGTGCATTTTGCGGTCTTTTTGTTACGGGCTTTTGCCCCCTTGCGGCCGGCGGGGCGCACCCCCATGTCAGTTTCGCGCAGGGCCAATCAGGCCTGCGCATCATCCACAGGCCTGGCCCCCAAGGGCGGGCCCCCGCATGTCGCTTCAGAAGGAGGATATGCCATGCGAACGTTCGATCTTGCACCACTTTATCGCTCGACCGTCGGCTTTGACCGGCTGTTCTCGTTGCTCGACCAAGGCGTCGACGGCGCGGCGCCCGGCTACCCGCCCTATAACATCGAGCGGACCGGCGAGAATGAGTATCGCGTAACGGTCGCGGTCGCGGGCTTTAGCGAGCCCGAACTGTCGGTCGTCGCGAAGGAAAATACCCTGACCATCCGCGGCGACAAGAACGCCAAGGACGAGGCAAAGCGCGGCGACGTGCTTTACCAGGGCATCGCGGCGCGCGCCTTCGAGCGCGTGTTCCAGCTGGCCGACTTCGTCCAGGTCAAGGGCGCCAAGCTTGAGAACGGCCTGTTGCACGTCGATCTGGTGCGCGAAATCCCCGAGGCCAAAAAGCCCCGCACCATTCCGATCGGCAACGGCAACGCCGTTGAGCAGAAGACCGTCGAGCAGAAGCAAGCTGCGTAAACGGTAAGTTTCAGGCGAAGCGTGAGTTGTGAGTAGGCGCCCCGGTTTTTCCGGGGCGCTTTTTTGTTCAGCTCTCACCGCGCGCAGAGGTAAAACCTACGCCGCGATCGCTTCCAGGCGGCGATTGGTGACCGGCGGCCCGAAAAAGCCGATGACGACGAATACCGAAAGCATGGCGCCGGCGATCAGCCCGAACACGCCAAGGGAGCCGTAATTTCCCAGGAAGAAAGCGATGATGAAGCCGGAGAAGATCGCGGAGAAGCGGCTCCAGGAATAAACGAAGCCGATCGCCTGGGCGCGGATGCGGGTCGGATAAAGCTCCGACTGGTAGGCGTGAAAGGCGAACGAGAACCAGTTGGCGCACAGGGTGAGCAGGAGGCCGCAGGCGATCACGCCGGCTCCGGTCGTCTGCTGCGAAAACAAAAAGCCGAGCGCGGCGATGCCAACGGCGGAGCCGGCGACCTGCCATTTGCGCTCGAAGCGGTCGGCGAAGAAAAAGCCGATGAGCGGGCCGATCGGCGCCGCCACCGCGATGATGAAGATATAGAGTGACGTCTTGGTCACGCCGATGCCTTGCGAGATCAACAGCGACGGCACCCAATTGTTGAAGCCGTAATAGCCGATCGTTTGCAGCAGCTGGAAAGCCACCAGCATGATGGTGCGGCCGCGATAGGCCGGGCTCCACATTTCCATCCAGGCGCCGGATTTTTGCTCGGTCTCGCCGGCGACAATTTCGGGCGCCGGCAATTCGCGTCCGGTCTCCGCTTTGGTGCGGCGCTCCATCTCCGCGACGATGGCTTCGGCTTCCGCCACGCGGCCGTGCTGCGCCAGCCAGCGCGGCGATTCCGGCAGATTGCGGCGGATCCACCAGATGACCAGCGCACCGATCGAGCCGATGATGACGACCCAGCGCCAGCCGGAGAGCCCCAATATGGTCGTCGGCACCAGCTGCCAGGCGAGGAAGGCGACCACGGGGACCGCCGTATACATGACGCTCTGATTGAAGGCGAAGGCGGAGCCGCGCTGTTCCTTCGGCACCAGCTCCGACAAATAGGCGTCGACATTGACCAGTTCGACACCGAGCCCGATGCAGGCGATGAAACGCCAGAGATTGATCGTCTCCGGCGAGTTCTGAAACGCCATGATGAAGGCGCCGATCGAGTACCACAGCAGCGCGAAGGTGAAGATCGAGCGGCGGCCCAAGCGGTCCGAGAGCCAGCTGAAGGCGAGCGTGCCGACAAACATTCCGGCGAAGCCGGACGCGATCAGGCTGGCGAAGCCGTGGAGGTCGAACAAGCCTAAAGTGGTCGGCTTGAACAGGCCTTCCTTGAACAGACCGAGCGCGACATAGGCCGGGAAGAAGAGATCGTAGAATTCGAACCAGGCGCCGAGCGACAGCAGCGTGATCAGCTTGCGCGTATGGCGCGACGACGGCAGGCGATCGAGCCGCGCGGCCACGGTGACAGCCGCATCCGCAGCCGCGTTGGCAGCCATTGGCGTTGCCCTCCCCGGAGCGGGCCCGACTTGGGTGCGGACCTCGGCGATGACGTTGTCGTCCGAAGTGGAGACTGTCATTGCGCGCGAAGCGATGCAATCGGGCTTTTGCCGGCGGCTAGCGATCAGTCCTGGATGGGCGGCAATAGCGGCTTTTTTGCTGGGGAGGTTGCAGCAGGCGCCGGCGTCGTGGCGGGCGCGGCAGCCGGCGCAGCGATCGGCGGCACGGCGGCTGGCGGCGATGCCGGCGGCGTTGTAACGGCCGCCGCGCTCGGCGCCGCCTCGGGTCTGGCCGCAGGCATCTCCGCGGGCTTTTCGGTGGCTTGGCCAACGGGCTTGGCTTCGCGCGCGGCAAGGTCCGCCGGCCGCGGCCGTGGGAGCGGCAATGCGCCCGGCGCGGATGGATGCGCGCCGGAATGCATGGCAGAGGGCGGCGGCGGCATGCTGAGGTCCGCTTCCCTGGGGCCCATGGCCGGATCGTTTAGCTCGGGAGCCATGCCGTAACCCGGCGGCGCGTCATAGGGCGGTGGGCCATAAGGTGGCGGGCCGTAAGGCGGCGGACCAGGCGGAGCACCATAGGGCGGCGCCCCGTAGGGCGGCGGCGGACCGGGCAGCGGCGCCATAGGGCGGCGGACCGTAGGGTCCGGGTCCGCCATAGGGCGGCGCCACCATGCCCAAAACGCCGTAGGGCGCCGGACCGGGCACGATCCGATTGACTGCCCGGATCGCACCGCTGCGCGCATCGACGACGACGCGCATGAGGATGCCGCGGAAATCGAGGGCGCGGACCACATAGGTCGTGCCTTCCCGGCGCGGCCGCGTCAGCGGATGAAATCCGGCGGCGCGGACGATCTTGTCGATCTCGTAAGGCGGCACGAAGCCGGGCAGAGGCGCCGACGATGAGGATGGTGACGCCGCGGCGGACGGCGGCGCGGATTGGGCGTGGCCGGACGCGGCGGCCGTCATCAGAAAGCATAGAGATAGCGCGGCAGTCCCGAATACCCCTGCCCTCACGGACTTAACCCCCCATCGCACACTGCGCAGCGAGCGCGACCCCGACCATCGATAACGTCACCCTCAATTGGGGCGGTCCTTGGGCGTGCAAGCGCGCAGCAGCCGGACGATTTCTTTTCCTCACCGTTTTTACGGAGGGAGGCGGACCGCGCATCGCGCGGTGGTTGGAGGGCACGTCTATTCGCACGCACCTCCATCGTGCGGAGCCTGTCATCGGAACGGCCACTTCGGCCCGGACCCGTTGGCATGGTCTCCTCCCCCGTGTCCATGATGGAGGAAAAATACGGCGCGCACGAATCACGGCCTGAGCCAGGCAACCCTGCCGGAGAAAGAATTCCGCGCGTCCTGCGCCATTTCGCTCCGCGCCGTGCCGCCATAGGGCGCTTCCAGCGTGAATTCGGCCGCCGTAATCAGCTTCGCGTAAAGCGGCAGGATGTCGAGCATGGCGCGGTAATTATTGTCGGTGAAGCCGCTGGTCGCATCTTTGATGAGGGCGGCGTTGTAACCCATATTGGCCGCGCGCTTGATCGTGGTGGCGACCACGTGCTCGATGCATTGGCCGCTGACGAACAGATGGCCGATCGTGTTGGCGCGCAGAATGCGGTCGAGATCGGTGCCCTCGAAACTGTCGGAACCGAAATTGATCACGATCGGCTCGTTGGCCATCGGCCGGAGCGCATCGATGACGTCGACCTCCCAGGTGCCGACGATGCCTTTGTTCTCGTCCTTGGCGCCTTGCAGCAGCGGGTAATGCTGGTTCTCGGGCAGTTCGGGAAAACCCGGGCGCCAGCCGATATTGACGAAGATGGTCAAAAGCCCGCGGTTGCGGGCGGTGGCAAGCACGCTCTGCGCATTCTTGATCGCGTTGTTCTTCTCGATCTGCCGGCAGAGATTTTTGCCCCAGACCCCTCTGGGGTCGCACACGCTGTTCTGCCAATGCAGCATCAACAACGCGGCGTCCGGCGATACCCGCTTGGCCATCGTTCTTTCCTCCCCGATCGGATTTCCGCGCGCGAATGCCTATGTTCCCGCATTCGCCGAAGCGCGCAACTGAGCGAAGTCGGCAACACCCGGCTTCGGTTGGGGAATGGGAAGAAAGAAAAGCAGGCAATCGGCTGGAGCGCCAGTGCGGCTTGGCGGCTGGTAGCCCGGATTGGGCCTCGGCGAAATTCGCGAACCAGTGCACACCCCGCACGCTGCTTCGCAAAGTTTCGCCGAGCTTTCATCGAGCCGGCTTTGTCGAACCGGACCCGTTTTGCTCAACCCGGGCTACACCCGCTCCCCCGTTATTCCGCCGCCTGCAAGAATGGGCGCAAGTCGCCGTCGCTTGCCCGATCGGGCCATCGCTCGGCGTGCCAGACCGGTTCGCTCGGCTCGGCGGCGCGCCGCAAATCGTGCATCAGTTCGGCGAGGCTCGTCTTGAGATCGTGCGCCGGATCGGTCGGCGTGCGGGCGCGCCAATCCGGGCTGATGCGCCTTGCTGCCGCCGCCGATCTGGCAACGAAAAACTCATCGAAAGCCGCACGGCGGCGCAGACGAAGCCTCGTCGCCATCGTCCGCAACACGTCGCGGAAGTTGGAACGGTGCGGCTCGCGTGCAAATTTCGCCACCCATCCCGCGACCAAGAGCAGCGGGATCGCCAGAATTCCGGCGATGGAGAAGTACCGCAAGGCCTTCTCGCCCGCGGTCGCCGCCGTCGCACGATCGGTTTCGGCGAGCGGCCATTTCGAAGGCATTTGCGCCGTCGTGTCCACCGCATCATGGCGTTCCGCATAACTGCTGCTGACGGGCGCCGGCTCGCTCGCTTCCATATCTTCAGCCTTCGGAAGATTTTCCGGCCAGCGCGCAACGAAGCCGGGTCCAGCGGCTTGATTGGCGCTGGCGGTCTGCGCAAGCGCCGCCTGTGCGGGAGTGGCTTGAGCGGAGGCCGCTTCCCTCGGCGCAGGTTGCGCCGCTTCGGCTGGCGCCGCCGCAGCGGGCCAAGCCTGCGGCGGTGCAGAGCTCTCACCCTCGGCCGGACTTTCTGTCTTCGTCGCGGGCGCCGATTCCGATGTCGCCGCCGTCACGGCGCGCGAATTCAGGTGTGCACCGGCGGCTCCGAGATACCAGCAATGCTGCTTGGCGTGATTGACGCGGTAGTACCAATGGCTTCCCCGCGGCGTGGACCCGCTTGGGCTAAGCTTGCAAGCTTCGGCTGCGGGCTCGCTGAAGCTTTGTTGTGCGGTCAGCAGAACTGCCGCGGGAATCATGATGAGGATAGCCGACAGGATCTTTGTCCCTGGCATTCATCCCTCCGTGGCTACGCATTGTCACCCTGCATCCCCCGATGCACCGTTAGTGTGTACGGCAGATTTGGGCCGCAGTAGGTTGTGAATGTGGCCTTTAACGGCCGATTAGTGGACGCGGCGGGCATGCAAAAGTTCGCTAGCCGACGCACGCGCAACGTGTCCGACATTGCGGATAGGAAGTGCGATTCAAGCCGCGGCGCCGAAAGTCTCGAAGGCCTTGGCGAGATGGTGCAGCACTTTGGCTGGATCGGTCGCGGTGAGCACGCTCAAGCGCGCCGCTTTGCGTTGAGCCTCGGAGGCGCCGACCGTAGCGGCGGCCGTATCGAGCGCCCAGCCGAGATGTTTGCGCGCATGGCGCATGCCGACGGCGACGCCATAATGGCCGAGCATTTCGCCGTAGAGCGCGCTTGCGAGCGCAAGCTGCTCGCCGAGCGGCGGCGGGTTTTCGCGCTGGCCGCTGGCGAGGTAACGCGCAAGCTGACCGGGAAACCACGGCCGCCCCTGCGCGCCGCGCCCGACCATCACGGCGTCGGCGCCTGATGCGGCGAGCGCCGCGTCGGCATCGTCGAAGCTTTCGATATCGCCATTGACGACGACCGGGATCGTCACGGCGTCTTTCACCGCGCGCACCGCCGCCCAATCGGCGCGGCCCTTATAGAACTGGCAGCGCGTGCGGCCATGCACGGTCACGAGCCGCACGCCGGCAAGCTCGGCGCGCCGCGCAAGCTCCGCGGCATTGCGCGTGCGGTCATCCCAGCCGAGCCGCATTTTCAGCGTCACCGGCACGCGCACCGCCGCGGCCACCGCCTCGATCAGCGTGAGCGCATGATCGAGATCGCGCATCAGCGCCGAACCCGAGGCGCCGTTGGTCACGTGCTTGGCCGGACAGCCCATATTGATGTCGATGATCGCGGCGCCGAGCCCTGCGGCGATGCGCGCGCCCTCCGCCATCCAGCCCGCTTCGCAGCCCGCAAGCTGAACGACATGCGGTGAGGCGCCATGCGCCTCGGCCCGCTGCCGCGCGATGCGCTTGCCCTCGGCGAGCGCGGCGCAGGCGGTCATTTCCGAAATGACCAGGCCCGCGCCCAAATCCGACGCCATGCGCCGGAACGGCGCGTCGGTGACGCCCGACATCGGCGCCAGCAGAACCGGATTGGGCAGCGGCACCGGGCCGACGAAAATGTCAGTGTTCACTGTTTCACAAGCTCAAAGCGGGGGGACGCATTACGGAGCGCGATGGATCGGGTCCACCCACAGCACGGTCTCCGGCTTCTCCACCGGCGCGATGTCGAGATTGATGGCGATCGCCTCGCCGTCGCTGCGCACCAGCACGCATTCCAGCACTTCGTCGGTGCTGGCGTTGATTTCCTGATGCGGCACGTAGGGCGGCACGAAGATGAAATCGCCTGGACTGGCTTCGGCGGTGAATTGCAGATGCTCGCCCCAGCGCATGCGCGCCTTGCCGCGCACAACGTAAATGATGCTCTCGAGATGGCCGTGATGATGCGCGCCGGTCTTGGCGTTGGGCTTGATGGTCACCGTGCCGGCCCAGAGTTTCTGCGCCCCGGCGCGCGCGAAATTGATCGCGGCCTTGCGGTCCATGCCCGCGGTCTGCGGAACGTTAGCATCGAGCTGATGGCCGGGAATGACACGCACGCCATCATGCTTCCAGCGTTCCGTGTCGTCGTGCGCATGCGCGCCGTGGTCGTGCACCTGGGTCATATCGTCACCAAATCCTTTGGCCCGTGGTCCTGATCGCGAAAACCCGGGCGCGCCCGCTATCGGCAGGTCTTGACGTAATAAGCAGCGCCCGGATCACCCGCAAGATCGTACCGGCAGCGGCCGCACGCAAAGGTGTCGGGCAACCGGCCCTCTTGGCGCATCGTCGCGAGCAGCGCCGCATCTCTGACCGGATTCGCCTGGGTCGGGATGCTGGTGAGCAGGCAGGCCCGCGTCTGTCGCACCAAATAGGGATAGATGCGGCCGAACTCGGATAAGGGAAGCGCGAAGGCCGCCTCCATGCTTAAGGCCAGAATTGCGCAGAGAATGATCAAGCCCCGCATCGCTGTAGCCCTACCCCGGTTCCCAAATCGCCGCAATCGCGCCGGACAATCTATCGTGAATCGTCCGCATCGCACCAATCAAGACGACGGCACAAGCGCTCCTTCGGGACGTTAGAATGACCGAGGCGCAAATGATCGGAGTGAAAATTCCCGAGGCGATTGTCACGATTCGCAACTGAAACGATCGAGCGTATGCGCGTGAAAGAGGCGAAACCCGTGGCGCGATCCGCCGTAGCTTGTTGCAAGGGACAAATTCTCAACCCGCGGAGCAGGATCATGCGCGTCACGATGCGCGTCCTTTTCCTCCTGATTGCCGTGTTGGTCGGCACGCGGGCGCTGGCCAGCGCCTCGGAAGATATCGTCGCCGCGCGATCGGTCATCCGCGCGCAGGAGGAGGCCTTTGCACGCGACGACGCGGCAACAGCCTACAGTTTCGCGGCGCCGGCCATCCAAAGCTTCTATCGAAGCCCGGAGGGCTTCATGTATATGGTCCGCAACGGCTATGCGCCGGTCTATCGCCACCGGAGCTTCGACTTCGCCGGCGTGAAGATTGTGGACGGCAAGATCCTGCAAGACGTGCAGATCGTCGATGCCGACGGCGTGGCCTGGGACGCGCTCTACACCTTGGAGCCGCAAGCGGACGGCAGCCTCAAGATCACCGCCTGCATCTTGAAGAAGGCGGTCACGTCCTAGACCATGATCCCGAAAAGTGGAAACCGGTTTTCGGATAAGATCATGCTCAAACGAACAATCAAGACCGTGATCCGATTCAACTGAGTTGGATCACGGTCTGGGGCATGGAGAGAACGGTCACAGTTCGCGCCCGACGTCGCTTCGCTGATCCGCGCTGCGCATCGATGATCAGCGCGGATGTCAAGAAACCGCCGCTGACCGGCCCGGATGGCGGCCTGCCCGTTGCGGCAGGATGAGCAGGCACGCGATGATGAAGGCTGCGATAACCGCCGAGGCGATCGGGCGGCTCAATGCCAAGCCGCCTTCGCTGACCGGCTTGTCGAGAAAATCGCCGACCGTGGCTCCGAGCGGCCGCGTCAGGATAAAGGCCGCCCAGAACAGAAAGACGCGTGACACGCTCGTCCAAAAATACGCCGCGGCGATGACCGCCAGTGCGATAGCAAACACCACCGCTCCGCCCGCGTAGCCGAGCCCGGTATCATCGGCGATCCAATCGCCGAGCGCAGTGCCCAAGGTCTGCGACAATGTGATCGCCGCCCAGTAGAAGGCCTCCACCCGCGGCGCGCTCACGGTATCGACCGATATGGTGCCCTCGGACCAGTACCACGCGCCGAGGACGAGCAGCAGGCAAACAAACAAAAGCGTCGAGCCGCCGGCATAGCCGATCCCCAATGAGCGGTCGGCAAAATCGGCGAGCGTGGTGCCGGCGGTCGTGGATGCGACAATCGTGGCCCAGTAAAGGAATGGATGGAATTTCTTGCCGGCAATCTGCCAGATGACGAGCGCGACGAGCAGCGAGAAGAAGATCGCGGTTCCGACGAGATAACCCCAATTCAAGGTCATCGTCACCGTGTCGCCGCCGGTCTCTCCCAGCGTGGTCGCTGCAATCTTGATGATCCAGAAAATGATGGTGACTTCGGGAACTTTGCTCGCCTGTTGTTCGACTGCACCGGCCATTCTGCGAACCCCGTCCTGAAGGCGTGATTGCGCAGGAACCTAGGGCCGGCTGTGCGCGCTCGCAATAACTGCGGCGGATATCGCACAGATTCAGAACGGTTCCAGTATCCCGCCAATGTCGCACGCACGTCGCACTCGACGTGCGCCGCAACGCCAGCGCGGTTGATGCATAGGTCGGTCAATTTGCCGCTGGCGGCTTCTTGACATTTCAACGCATCGGTCCAAGATTTTTTCTTGTAAGCTTTGTGACACGGAGGTTGTGCATGATTCCACCGGGTCAGAGAGCCGCGATGATTGTTGCGTAATCCGTTCGGTCCGCAACATAGCGGCAAGAACGCGGACGTTTCGCCGGGCGCGGCCCTCTGCGGGTCGCATCAGTGAGGCAAGACCCCAATTCGGTCGCCCCCGGCGTGAATTACGTTTTTGCGCCGACGATAAATTTATGCGCGTTTGGCGGAAGTCGAATTATTGATGGCGCCGAGCTTCATCGGCGCCGGCAATGCCGGTCCCGGCCATGCCACGCGGCCTTCCTTGATTTCATCAAAAAACCAGGCATGAAAGCCGCGCGCCAGCATCCATTCGATGCGATCGCCGCGCCAGAAGATGCGCTGCCTTTCGATGTCGCGGTCTTTCAGGCCGACAACGTAATCGCGCGCACGCCGCAAATCGGCGGCGCACATCGGCAGCGCGCGCATCTGCTTGAGCCAGCGCGTCAGATTTGGGTGCGCCTGCGGCGAAAACGCGACGTCCATGGCTTTCGCGCTTGCCAGGTGCGGGAACAGGGCGATGTCGGCGACCGACAGCGTCCCGGCGACAAATTCCCGGTCGGCCAGTTCCCGATCAAGCGCGCCGTAAACAAGCCCAAGGTCGCTGCGTGCCGCTTCGAGCAGACCTTCCGGCATCTGGTCCGGCCGCTGCGCCCATTTCCAATATGAGATGTCGACCAAAATCGGATCCACGAACGTATCGGCCAACCGCTCCCAGGCGCGGGCATGCACGCGCGCAGCCGGCTCTTGCGGATAGACAGGTTTGGCCGGATAGCGATGTTCCAAATAGCTGACGATGTCGGGCGAATTCGCGACGACGATGTCGTCGTCCACCAAGACCGGCACCTCGATGCGTCCGTTCACGGCCTTGAGGGCGTCGTGGTTCGACCTCAGCAGACCGTCAATGGCGTCGTAACTCAGTTCCTTATACTCGAGCACCATGCGCACTTTGCGTGCGAACGGGCTGAACGCGCTGTCGTAGAGCTTGATCATGGCGCCACGCTGACTTGCCTGTGATCGCGGCTATTTCGCCGCTGCATCATGATCAAACTGAGGCGGAAGCGCCAGATCCGAGCATGCGCGACGGGCGGATATCGCCCCGCGGTGGAACCGCCCGATACCAAGGTATCGGTTGCACTGCCATTTCTCATAGCAGCCGTCCACCAATGTACAGTGGAGGCCCGCTTCGTGGAAATTCTAGGCTTGGTGACGAGGCGGTTAACAACAACATGATCAAAAAGATCACAGCTCTTGCCGTTGCGGTCGTGTGCACCGGACTCGTCGTCCTGTTCATTCCGGGATTCGCCGGCGAGATTTATGCGCGTGTTGCGCCCTTGAGCAAATCACAAGCGGTCGTCAAGGACGGCGGCTGGGTCGGCAGTCCGTTCGCAACAGGCTGCCCGCGCGAACCGTGGCCGTATGGATGTGTATGGCGTGTGGCAGAGGGGCGAAGGCATCTGGCCAAGAATGCCCGGCATCGCCACCAGCTTTTTGTATTCACTGCGACGCGCAACGGCCATCAACTCTGACGGCGCATCAACTCTGACGGCGCATCAACTCTGACGGCGCATCGTCGTCGCCCGGCCGCTTCGGGTCGGATGCGCCGCTTCAACTCATCAAACGCACGGCACTTTCCACCTTCGGCGACGCGCGCGTCGCCATGCCGGCCCTAATATCGGCCTGAATGCCGGCCTGAGCGCGAGCCTCAGAGCCATCGGCGCACCCGCGCAACGTAGCTGTCGTAGGCCGCTCCGAACTGACGGCGCATCTTCGCTTCTTCGAAGGGAATATGCGCCCAGTTCGTGGTGGCGAATACGGCAATCGGCGCAAGAAAGATCGGCCAGGCGCCGACCCAGATGGCAATGCCGAGCGCAAGCGTAATCAGACCCAGATACATCGGATTGCGGGTGAAGCGGTAAGGGCCGCCGGTGACCAGCTTGCGATTGGTCGGCGAGGTCGGGTTGATCTCCGTGCCCTCGCGGCGAAACAGGGCCGCAGCCCATACCGGCGGGATGAAGGCGATCACCACCAAAGCGATCCCGAGCGGCGCGAGCGGCAGGCTTGGCACCACGGGCCAGCCGAGCGCGAAGCTCAAGCCGGCGGCGACGACCAGATAGATCAACGTCCATGCCGGCGGCGGAAGCTTGAGCATGACGGAGTTCATTGTGGCCTATGATATGAGGCGTTGCATAATGTAGCCGGGGTTGAGCGCAACGAAGCTCTCGAATCCGTCGTCGGCGCCGTCGGATTCGCCATGCATAGGTCGCTCGGTTGGGCGTCGTGCCCGACCACCCGGAGCTAAATTGATGAAGACATGGAACCTCATCGCCTCGGCAGCTTTTCTCGCGGTTGCCGCGCTTACATTTCACGCCCACGCGGCGGCCAAGCTGAAGATTGGATTTGTCTATCTCGGACCGATCGGCGATTTCGGCTGGACCTATCAGCATGACGTCGGCCGCAGAGCGCTGGTCGCCGCCTTTGGCGACAAGATCGATACGACCTATCTCGAGAACGTGCCGGAAGGCCCCGACGCCGAACGTTCGATCGAACAGCTCGCGCGAGCCGGCCACCAGCTCATCTTCGCCGCATCCTTCGGCTATATGGAGCCGATCATCAAGGTCGCGGCGAAGTATCCCAACGTGCACTTCGAGCATGCCACCGGTTACAAGCGCGCTGCGAACGTGAGCACTTATGCCACCCGGTCCTACGAAGGCAATTATATCCAGGGCGTCATCGCCGCGCGGATGTCGAAGACCGGCGTGCTCGGATACATCTCGTCGTTTCCGATCCCGGAAGTGATTTCCGGGATCAATTCCACAATCCTCGGCGCCCAGACCGTCAACCCCAACATCAAGATCAAGATCATCTGGATAAACACCTGGTTCGATCCGCCGCGGGAGGCCGACGCCGCCAAGGCGCTCGCCGACCAGGGCGCCGACGTATTGATGGCGTACGCCGATTTGCCGGCGACTCTACAGATCGCGGCGCAGCGCGGGATTCTTGCGTTCGGTCAGAGCTCGGACATGATCAACTTCGGACCGAAGACCCAGCTCAGCGCGACCATCGACAATTGGGTGCCTTATTATGTCAGGCGCACCCAGGACGAGCTTGATGGGACGTGGAAGTCGCAGGACACCTGGGGCGGCTTGGATTCGAAGATGGTCGTTATGGCGCCCTACACGAATATGCCGGACGACGTGAAAAAACTGGCGATGGAGACCGAAGCAGCGATCAAAGCCGGCACCTTGCATCCCTTCAAATGCCCAATCGTCGATCAGGACAACGCGACCGTCGCATGCAAGGACGGCAACCATCTCAGCGACCTTCAAATCCGCAGCATGAACTTCTACGTCAAAGGAATCGATGAGAAGGTCCCGGGTAAATAAGTTGAGCTTGCGGGTTTTACGCCGTCGCGTCCCCCCAATAGACATAGTCCGCAGCGACCGATAACATCAGTCACTCATTTTATCCTTAGTCATGTTGCTTTTACGCCGCGCAAGTAAGCTATCGTCGCCCGCTGAGTTCCCCAACACCGTTTCGGAGACCTCGATGAACCTCAAGCTTGTTATGGCTGTTTCGCTATTGGCCGCTGTTCCCACGATTGCATATGCGCAAAAGGATGGCTCGGCCGCGAAAACGCCGAAGCCAACAATCGCGGATGCGCAAAAACTGGTGCAGACCATCAGCAGCGACAAAACCAAGCTGCAAGCCTATTGCGATATGGGCAAGCTCCAGGAACAGATGGAACAGGCCGAGCAGAAAAAGGACAACAAGGCGCTCGAAGCTCTTGGCGCCAAGGCCGATAGCCTCGCACAACAAATTGGCCCGGACTACGCAAAGGTCATGGACGGGCTGGATGAAGTTGACCCGAGTTCCCCTGAAGGAAAGCGATATACCGCTGTATTCGACACTCTCGTCAAGCAGTGCAAATAAAGCTCGCGCTTCTTGCGGCGGCGGGAGGTAAATTGGCGATGCAGACCGAAGCCGCGCTCGAGGCCGGGATCTTGCATCCCTTCACCTGCCCGATCGTCGATCAGGACAACGCGACCGTCGCATGCAAGGACGGCAACCATCTCAGCGACCTTCAAATCCGCGGCATGAACGTTTACGTCAAAGGAATTGATGAGAAGCTCCCCCGGTAAATAGGTCGCAGACGTCGCTTACCGGAAGAGCACGAGGCGGACGAACGGACGTGTCGGTTTCCGGCCCCTCATCGGACATCTGCCTTACGTTCGGCAACCTCCGCGGATGACCGATTCTGTTGAAAAAGTCCGAGCATCGACTCGATCCAATTTTTTTCAGCGCCGTAGGTGCGGTTTTCGGACGCGGACGTGGGGGACCTCATCATCCACGTCCGACTCAACGGAGACGGTTCTAAATCGATTTGCGGCGGCAGCCGTCAGTCACGAAGAACTTAGAGCGCGGAGCGCCGCGCTCCGATCCTTTTGGTTTTCCATTTTTCAGGTAGGCGTCACATCACCTCTCAGATTTTAGCGCTATGACGTCCGCGCCTGGCCCCGCGCTGACATGAGCGGCCCATTGTGCTGTGACATGGCACTAAGCCGCTCGCTGCCAAGAGTAGCCGCTGGCAAGGAGCCAATTCATCTGAATGACCGTTGTTTGAGCCAGATGTAGATTGCAAAGCTGGCCACGATGACCGTACCGGCGATGATCGATAGCGTATTTTTCAAAGTGTTGGTGGGGTAAAGGCCAGTCGCGACGAGAAGGATTTGCCCCGCAATGTCAGCCCCAAGCAGGACGATGGCGAGTACCGCCGCCCACTTTTTCATGGTCAGGATGAGCATTCCTGCTGCAGTATAAAAGGCACCGATGAGTGCAGATGAGTAGGTAAAAGCGCTTGCCGCGGAGGTTGTGATCCCGAAGAAATAATGGGTGAAACCAGTTACGATTTCCGCGAGACCAAAAAGAATCATCAGTGCGGCGACGACGATGATGCCGAGATTGCGCCCGGGATTCAAAAAACCCATATGTGAATCCATATAGCTCAACGGTCTTCGCGTCAGGATAGCCAAGCTGGATCGCCGGGTGAAAGCAGCAGCAGTTCTCGATTTACGTCGGGTTTTGGCCCATCGCGCTTAATTTCGACTTGCCTATTTGACTTCTCGCTTTGCGCCCCAGAGGCCGACGTGGCGCGGCCATCATAGATGCAAGCGATTGAGATGGAGCGATTGACCGGTTCCGAGCACGCAACGCCGCCCAGACCGGCAAGCACCCAGCAACAACAACGCCTTGCGCATCCGCAAAACCCGTGGTCCACTCAAGACCGCAGGACATTGCGGAAGGCCGAGCCGCAAAGGCCGACGCCACAAGCTTCGATCCGTCTTCCTTTCTTTTTTGCCGGCGGCGGCAAGGACGAAGCAGTGTGCCCTTGTGCATTGGCGCGGCTTCTGCCATGGTCTGCATAGGACAGCATTACTGTCCTATTTTGGTGGCCTGAACGGGCGCGGCTCGTCCGGTCCTCCCGCCGACTTGAGGGTCGACTTGGGGGTGGATGTCGGAGCGGGCAAAGACGCGCGGGGGCCAGCCGCCGAGGGCGAGGGCGCGCCGGAGCGCGGCAGACAAGCAGCCGGGGACCGCCGAGCGGGGAAAACCGTCAGGCGGCACGAAGGTTGCCTCCGTCAATAAAGACTCGCCCTCGGGCGCCTGTCCTTGCCTCTTTCTCCGCCGCCGGCGGTTGAGGAAGATACGGGGAACGGCGCGCGGCAACGACGTGTGTAAAACACCTTGACGCGGGCAGGACCGCGGCGGGGAGAGCGCGAGAAACGACGATGAGCGCGCAAGGGTTTGGGCTGCAAGGCTTTGGGCTGCAAGGCTTTGGGCTGTTCGATCCGGCGCAGGAAAAGGCTTCCTGCGGCGTTGGTTTCATTGCCGACATCAAGGGCCGCAAGTCGCACAAGATCGTCGAGGACGCGCTGACCATCCTGCTCAATCTTGAGCATCGGGGCGCGGTCGGCGCCGATCCGCGCGCCGGCGACGGCGCCGGCATCCTGGTGCAGACGCCGCACAAATTCTTCGCCAAGAAGGCGCGCGAGCTCGGCTTTTCCTTGCCGGCGCCTGGGCATTATGCCGTCGGCGCGCTGTTCCTGCCGCACGATGAGGCATGGCGCGCGGAGATCATGGATACCTACGCGGCGGCCGTCGCGCAGGAGGGCATGGAATTGCTCGGCTGGCGCGACGTGCCGACCGACAACTCGACGCTCGGCGAAACGGTCAAGCCGACCGAGCCCCGGCATATGCAGGTGTTTCTCGGGCGCGGCGCGAAGATCGCCTCGGAGGACGAGTTCGAGCGGCGGCTCTATATCCTGCGCAAGACCATCTCGCGCACGCTCTATGGCAAGCGCGAGCGCTCGACCTCGCATTACTATCCGGTGTCGATCTCCTGCCGCACGCTGATCTACAAGGGCATGTTCCTCGCCGACCAGCTCGGCACCTATTATCCCGACCTGCGCGATGCGGACTTCGAGAGCGCGCTGGCGCTGGTGCATCAGCGCTTCTCGACCAACACCTTCCCGACCTGGTCGCTGGCGCATCCCTACCGCATGGTCGCGCATAACGGCGAGATCAACACGCTGCGCGGCAACAACAATTGGATGGCGGCGCGGCAGGCCTCGGTGTCGTCGCCGAAATTCGGCGACGACATCGGCAAGCTCTGGCCGATCTCCTACGAAGGCCAGTCCGACACCGCCTGTTTCGACAATGCGCTCGAATTCCTCACCATGGGCGGCTACCCGCTCGCGCATGCGATGATGATGCTCATTCCGGAAGCCTGGGCCGGCAATCCGCTCATGGATGAAGAGCGGCGCTCCTTCTACGAATACAACGCCGCGCTGATGGAGCCGTGGGACGGCCCGGCGGCGATCGCCTTCACCAACGGCCGGCAGATCGGCGCCACGCTCGATCGCAACGGCCTGCGGCCCGCCCGCTACATCGTCACCAAGGACCACCGCATCATCATGGCGTCGGAAGTCGGCGTGCTGCCGATTCCCGAAGACCAAATCGTCACCAAGTGGCGGCTGCAGCCGGGCAAGATGCTGCTGGTCGACCTGGAAGAAGGCCGGCTCATTCCGGACGAGGAGCTCAAAAGCACCTTGGCGCAGAGCCATCCCTATCGCGAATGGCTCGACCGCACCCAGATCGTGCTCGAGGAGCTGCCGACTTCCAACGACGCCGCGCCGATCTCAAACTTGGCGCTGCTCGATCGCCAGCAGGCTTTCGGCTACACCCAGGAAGACCTGAAAATCCTGATGACGCCGATGGCGGCGACCGGCGAGGAAGCGGTCGGCTCCATGGGCAACGACGCGCCGATCTCGGCGCTGTCCGACAAGCCGAAGCTGCTCTTCACCTATTTCAAGCAGAACTTCGCGCAGGTGACCAATCCGCCGATCGACCCGATCCGCGAAGAACTGGTCATGAGTTTGGTCTCGATCATCGGGCCGCGGCCGAACCTGTTCGACCTCGAGGGGCTGTCGAATACCAAGCGGCTCGAAGTGCATCAGCCGATCCTCACCAACGCCAACCTGGAAAAAGTCCGCGCCATC
Source organism: uncultured Alphaproteobacteria bacterium (assembly GCA_963831135.1). GTDB lineage: Bacteria > Pseudomonadota > Alphaproteobacteria > Rhizobiales > Xanthobacteraceae > BOG-931. The sequence continues at coordinate 119,576 of CAWHPH010000032.1, read as the reverse complement.
TCCGAGGTCGCCGAGTTGCATTTCAAGTCGATTACGCTCGACACCACCTGGCCGGCCGAGACCGGCGCCGCCGGCATGGAAGACGCCATTGCCGGCTTGAGCAACAAGGCCGAGGAAGCGGTACGCGACGGCATCAATATCATCATTCTCTCCGACCGCCGCGCCGGCGCCGACCGCATTCCGATCCCGTCGCTGCTCGCCTGCGCCGCCGTGCATCATCATCTGATCCGCGAAGGCTTGCGCACCTCGGTCGGGCTCGTGGTCGAATCCGGCGAACCGCGCGAGGTGCATCACTTCGCCTGTCTCGCCGGCTACGGCGCCGAGGCCATCAATCCCTATCTCGCCTTCGAGACGCTGATTGCGATGAAGGGCGAACTGCCGCAGAAGCTCGACGACAAGGAAATCGTCAAGCGCTACATCAAGTCGATCGACAAGGGACTGCTCAAGGTGATGTCGAAGATGGGCATCTCCACCTACCAGTCCTATTGCGGCGCGCAGATTTTCGACGCGGTCGGCCTGAAATCGGAATTCGTCCGCAAATATTTCACCGGTACCGCAACCCGCATCGAGGGCGTCGGGGTCGACGAAATCGCCGAGGAAGCGGTGCGCCGGCATCGCATGGCCTTCGGCGACGCGCCGATCTACCGCGCGATGCTCGATGTCGGCGGCGACTATGCGTTTCGCGTGCGCGGCGAGGATCACGTCTGGAACGCCGCCACGGTGGCGACGCTGCAGCATGCTGTCCGCGGCAATTCCTATGAGAAGTACCGGCAATATGCCGAGCTGATCAACGAACAGTCCGAAAAGCTTTACACCATCCGCGGCCTGTTCCGGCTCAAGGCGGCGAACGAGGACGGGCGCCGGCCCGTTCCGATCGAGGAGGTTGAGCCGGCGGTGGCGATCGTCAAGCGCTTCGCCACCGGCGCCATGTCCTACGGCTCGATCTCGCGCGAGGCGCACACCACGCTCGCCATCGCCATGAACCGGATCGGCGGCAAGTCGAATACCGGCGAAGGCGGCGAGGAATCCGATCGCTTCAAGCCGCTGCCGAACGGCGATTCGATGCGCTCGGCGATCAAGCAGGTGGCGTCCGGCCGCTTCGGCGTCACCGCCGAATATCTCGTCAATTCGGACATGATGCAGATCAAGATCGCGCAGGGCGCCAAGCCCGGCGAAGGCGGCCAATTGCCCGGCCACAAGGTCGACAAGACCATCGCCAAGGTGCGCCACTCGACGCCCGGCGTCGGCCTGATCTCGCCGCCGCCGCATCACGACATTTATTCGATCGAGGATCTGGCCCAGTTGATCTTCGACTTGAAGAACGTCAACCCGGACGGCGACGTTTCCGTCAAGCTCGTCTCCGAAGTCGGCGTCGGCACCGTCGCCGCCGGCGTGTCGAAGGCGCGCTCCGATCATGTGACCATCGCCGGCTTCGAAGGCGGCACCGGCGCTTCCCCGCTCACCTCGATCAAGCATGCCGGCTCGCCCTGGGAGATCGGGCTTGCCGAAACGCACCAGACGCTGGTCGGCAACCGCCTGCGCGGCCGCATCGCCGTGCAGGTCGACGGCGGCATCCGCACCGGCCGCGACGTGGTGGTCGGCGCGCTTCTCGGCGCCGACGAGTTCGGCTTCGCCACCGCGCCGTTGATCGCCGCCGGCTGCATCATGATGCGCAAGTGCCACCTCAACACCTGCCCGGTTGGCGTCGCGACCCAGGACCCGGTGCTGCGCAAGCGCTTCCGCGGCCAGCCCGAGCACGTGATCAACTATTTCTTCTTCGTCGCCGAAGAGGTGCGCGAGCTGATGGCCGCCATGGGCTACCGCACCGTCGCGGAAATGATCGGCCAGATGCAGATGCTCGACGTGCGCGACATGGTCGATCACTGGAAAGCGCGCGGGCTCGATTTCTCGCGGCTGTTCACCAAGCCGGACGTGCCGGCCTCGGTGGCGATCCACAATTGCGAAAAGCAGGATCACAAGATCCACGACATCATCGATCGCAAGCTGATCGCGCAATCGCAGGCCGCGCTCGAGCGCGGCGCGCCGGTGCGCTTGAGTCTCTCGATCACCAATACCCACCGCACCACCGGCGCCATGCTCTCGGGCGAGATCGCCAAGCGCTACGGTCACCAGGGCCTGCCGCATGACACCATCGTGGTGAAGTTCAAGGGCACCGCCGGCCAGAGCTTCGGCGCGTTCCTCGTCCGCGGCGTCTCGTTCGAGCTCGAAGGCGACGCCAACGACTATGTCGGCAAGGGCCTCTCCGGCGGCCGCATCGTCGTGCGCCCGCCCGCCGGAACCGGCATCGTGCCGGAGCGATCGATCATCGTCGGCAACACCGTGCTCTACGGCGCCATCGAGGGCGAATGCTATTTCCGCGGCGTCGCCGGCGAGCGCTTCGCCGTGCGCAATTCCGGCGCGGTCGCGGTCATCGAAGGGGCCGGCGATCATTGCTGCGAATACATGACCGGCGGCGTCGCCGTCGTGCTCGGCCCGACCGGGCGCAACTTCGCCGCCGGCATGTCGGGCGGCATCGCCTATGTGCTCGACGAGGACGGCACCTTCGCCTCGCGCTGCAACATGGCGATGGTCGAGCTCGAGCCGATGCCGGCGGAAGAAGAGATCAACGCCCGCGTCTATCATCACGCCCGCGATCTCGAGGCGCATGGGCTGGTCGAGGTCATGTCGGATATGAGCCAGTTCGATGCGGCGCGGCTCTATCTCTTGATTTCTCGCCACGCACACTTTACCGGCTCCACGGTCGCCGCGAAAATTCTCGGCGACTGGTCCAACTGGTATCCGAAGTTCCGCAAGGTCATGCCGGTCGAGTATCGTCGCGCTCTCAACGAGCTGAAGGCCGAAGCACGGGCCATGCGGGCGGCCGAATAGAGCGCGAAGTGGGCAAGATCACCGGCTTTCTCGAATACGAACGCGAAGACCGCGACTACGAGCCGGTCGAGGAGCGCATCCGGCATTGGCGCGAGTTCGTGCAGCCGCTGCCGGAGGCGGACTATAAGACGCAAGCGGCGCGCTGCATGAATTGCGGCGTGCCCTATTGCCAGGGCACCGGCTCGCTGCGTCCCGGCACGCCCGGCTGCCCGGTCAACAATCAGATCCCCGACTGGAACGACCTCGTCTATCACGGCGACTGGGAAGAAGCCGCGCGCAACCTGCATTCGACCAACAACTTTCCCGAAGTCACCGGCCGGGTCTGCCCGGCGCCCTGCGAAGCCTCCTGCACGCTCAATCTCGACGAGAACCCGGTCACCATCAAATCGATCGAATGCGCGATCGCCGACCGCGCCATCGCGCTCGGCCTAAAGCCGGAGCTGCCGGCCGCGCGCACCGGCAAGACAGTCGCCGTCGTCGGCTCCGGACCGGCCGGGCTTGCTTGCGCGCAGCAACTCGCGCGCGCCGGCCACGACGTGCATGTCTACGAGAAGTTGGCCAAAGCCGGCGGGTTGATGCGCTACGGCATTCCCGACTTCAAGATGGAGAAGATCCACATCGACCGCCGCATCGCGCAGATGCAAGCCGAGGGCGTCGTCTTCCATTACGGCGCCCATGTCGGCGTCAGCATCGATGCCGACAAGCTCGTCGCCGGCCATGACGCCGTGGTGCTCACCGGCGGCGCCGAGAAGCCGCGCGACCTGCCGGTGCCCGGCCGCGAGCTCAAGGGCGTGCATTTCGCCATGGAGTTTTTGCCGCAGCAGAACCAGCGCGGATCCGGGGAAGCGCCCGCCGACGCCGAGCCGATCCTCGCCAGCGGCAAGCATGTCGTGGTCATCGGCGGCGGCGATACCGGCTCCGACTGCATCGGCACCTCGATCCGGCAAGGCGCGCTGTCGGTGACCAATTTCGAGATCCTGCCGGCGCCGCCGCTGCATGAGAACAAGCTCCTCACCTGGCCGAACTGGCCGTTGAAGCTGCGCACCTCCTCAAGCCACGAAGAAGGCGCCGAGCGCGATTTCGCCGTGATGACCACGCACTTTTCCGGCGCCAACGGCCACGTCAAGAAGCTGCATTGCGTGCATGTGGACGAGAAGATGAAGCCCGTTCCCGGCAGCGACTTCGAGCTCGATGCCGACCTCGTGCTGCTGGCCATGGGCTTCGTGCATCCGGTGCACGAGGGCATGATCAAGGGATTGAAGCTTGCGCTCGACCAGCGCGGCAATGTCTCGGCCTCGACCGACGACTATCGCACCTCGATCGACAAGGTGTTCGCCGCCGGCGACATGCGCCGCGGCCAGTCGCTCGTGGTGTGGGCGATCCGCGAAGGCCGCCAGGCCGCGCACGCCGTCGATAAGTATCTGATGGGTTCGAGTTCGCTGCCGCGGTAGCTCGCCTCTTTGCACGAACAAGCAATGACCCCCACTCTATCTCTCCCCCTTTCAGGGGGAGAGAAGCGCGAGCCGCTTTTGCGATGCTTTTCCATGATGCGGAGCCACGCGAAATTTCTCTTTCCTCCCCCTGAAAGGGGGAGGATCAAGGCGGGGGTCGCGGACCGCTCGCGCGGCGTTCGCGGATTTCACCGCTACTTCGCTGCAGTCGCACCTGCATCGATTTCGGCTATCATGCGCGGGGCTCGCACAGGGAGGAACACATGACCACCGCCGCAAAATGGCTCGTCGTTTTCGTTGCCGCCGCCGCATTCGCCGGCCTCGCGCACGCCCAGGATTCCGCCAACCGCAAGGAAATGAAGCGCGCCGATCTGACCGGGACCAAGATGGAGGTCATCCTCTCGACCGCCGAATACAAGCCCGGCGAAATGATCCCGCGTCACATCCATCACGGCGAGGAAGCTTTTTATGTGATCGAAGGCGCGACCGTCGAAACGCCCGACGGCAAGCAGATCGAGCTCAAGACGGGTTCAGGCTCGATCAATCTGCGCGACGTTCCGCATGCCGGCTTCAAGGTCGTCGGCGACAAGCCGCTAAAGCTCCTGACCGTGCACATCGTCGACAAGGGCGCCCCGCTCTACGACGCGCCGCCGAAATAGGCGCCATTGCCGCATGGATGCGGCCGGAAAGATTTTGGCGTCCGCTCGTCCCCGCGCAGGCGGGGACGGAAGGCTGGCGCGATCGCCGACTGGATTCCCGCTTACGCGGGAATGAGCGGCTTATTGAAACTCAGGGCTATCGCGCGGCCGCCGGGCCGACCGGCAAGGGCGGACGCGGCGGCGCACCGTCAAGCTCTTGCCGCGCTGGCCGTGGCCGCGCCGGCGCGGCGCTTGGAGACCCTGTCGGAGCCCCACGCGGAGCAGCGCCCGGCGTGGCGGTTGCGACCGGCTCCTTCTTGGCGTCGTTCGGCTTCTTGCCTTCGTTCTTATTCGCCTCGCCCTTGACGTCGTTTTTGTTTGTTTCGTTTTTGCCCGCGGCGCCTTTCGCCGGCGATGCGGCAGGCGCCGGCGCGGCCGGTGCCGGCGCCGCTTCGGACGCACCCTCGCTGTTGACGTTGGCGCGCGGCCAGGCGAAATCGTCGGCGCGGCCGGGCGGCGCCGCCAGCGCCTCGCCGTGGCTCAGCACCCGCGTCGCCAGCGGGTCGGGCTCCTTCTGCGCCGGGCGATTGCCGGCGCCGAGAAGCTCGCCGCCTTCGCCGCCGCTGACGGCGCTCAGCGGAACGGCCGGCCCGATCGCAGGCTTCGCCCCGGCGCCCTTGGCCGGCGATTGCTCTTCCGGACCCGGCAACGCCACCGGCATGACCGGGCTGGTCAACACCCGGCGCAATTCATGCTCGACATAATGCGCAAGCTTCTCGGCGCCGGCCTTGGTGAAATTCACCCCGTCATAGGTCCGCAGCCGGCGGGTCTGCCCTTCGAAATCCGGCCCCTGCTGCGCATAGTGGCCCTGATCGTCGACGAAGCCGTCCCAGATATCGACATAGACGATGCCGGCCTTTTCGGCGCGCGCGCGGTAAAGCTCGTCGAGATAGCTCATGTCGGTCGTCGACTTGGCGCCGCGGATCGCCGGCAAGCCGACCCAGATCACCGGCACGCCTTTGCTCTTGAGCGCCGCGATCATCTCGTCGATGCGTTTGGAGTAAAGCTCGGCCCACTTGTCGGTGTGAAATTCGTAGTTCGCGCCCAGCGTTGGCGGCGGCGGCGGCCGGCGCGGCGCCTCTGCGGCGGCCGCCGGTGGCTGCTCGCCGTCCGGCTGCGCCGCGGCGCCATCGCCGGCGGCGGGTTGCGCGGAAGTCGCGGTGCCCTGCCCCGGCGCCGGCGTCGTGCTCGCGGCTGGACGCGGCGCGATGCGCTCGCGCAGCGGCAGCCGGTCATTGACGCCGAGCATGACGACGATGGCGTTCGGCTTCTCTGCCGCCAGCACCTCTTTCACGGCTTGCGACCAATCCGGCGAGTCGGCGCGCGCCTCGTAGCGCACCAGGCCCGCATAGGGTTTGATCTTGCGCACGATGCCGATTTGCGGCGTGTCGGTGAGCGCTTCCTCGAGTCCGTAGCCGAGCCAGTCGGCAAGCTGGTCGCCGATGACCAGCACGGTCTCGGCCGGCGGCGTGTCCACCTTGCGCGGCGCCGGCGGCTTCAGTGATTCGTAGACCTGCGGCTGCCGCTGATGGAACGGATTGTAGGGATCGTAGGAACGGTTCGGATAGTATCGCTCGCCGTAGGAATCGCCGTTCCAGAACGGGCGGAAGAAATCGTTGAACTGCACAAGCTCGGCACGCCCGCGCTGATCGAAGGCCGCACGCCCGCCGGCGAATTGCGCGCCCGCCGGACCGGCAAAAGCCGCGCCCGCCGCCAGAATCGAAAGCGCCAGTGCCAGCCGCCGGTCGGTTCGTTTCATCAAGCTCAAGCCCGGTGATATCGGCCGCGTTGTGGGCGCGGCATCCCCCTATATGGCGCAGAGCGCCAACAGCGCCAAGGTGTTCATAATACTAGCCGAATAAAGTCAATTTGAGGGTGCCGCCATTCGCTAGCAGCTGCCCCGCCCAGGGCCGCTTGCCAGACCGTGCTTCGCGCCTTCTAGTCCGCCACCACCGCCATGATCTCGACTTCGATCAGGAAGCCGGGATTGGCCAAAGCGGTGACGCCGAGCAGCGTGCTCGGCGAGGGGCGATCGACGTTCCAGGGCACGGGCAGCGTGCGGTCATTGAGCACCTTCAGAAAGGCCGGCACGTCGAGCGCATACATGCGCCGGAACACCACATCGTCCCAGGTCGCGCCGGCGGCTTTGAGTTGCAGCGTCAGCCCGGCGAGCACGGCGGCATATTGCGCGCGCAGGTCGCCGGGATGGAGCGGCTGGTAATTGTCGTCCGCCGGCGTCTGTCCGGCGATGTAGATGAGCTTCGAGGGCTTCTCCACCGTCAGAACGCGCGTGTAGTTCGGATGATGAAACAGTCCGGGCGGATTCAAATATTCGTGCGGCATGGCGATCCTTTTGTTGGTGCGGCGACCCTGTGTCCCGATTCCGAAGCTCGCAAGAGCTGGCGGCACATTCTTATGCGGACTTCGGAATCAAAGGGACACTGGCAAATTCATATCTAGTGCGGTTTTTGGATTTGAACGTCCCATCCGAGTTTGCCGCTTGATCCAGGACGTTCAAATCCACCGCACTAGTGGCGGAGACGTTTGACCGCGACCCGCTCGCCGTCGCGGTCCTTGTTGACGATCTCGGTCGCGTCCTTGCAGATCAAGACGTCGTCCATGGTCAGCCAGCCGGCGGCGGCGCTCTGATCCAGCGCGCTGACGCGGAATGCGGCGCCGGATTGCATCCTGATCACCGACCCGTCGCCGGCGATGAAATCGATCGTATCGTCATCGCAGGTCTGCGCCAGCGCGGAGCCGCTCACCACCAGCCCCAGAGCCATCATTAGCCCCAGAGCCATCGCGCCGATCAGCTTGCGCACTTCAGACCCCCGCCCCAATCCGCTCTCGCCGCCGCCGCTGCATGCTCCGCGACACCGAGCGCGGCTCGATCCCGCGCGCATCTTAGACGTGGCGATCCGCGCAGTGCCAGCCGGTTCGAGCTGCCTAGTTTTCTCCTACGAGCTGAAAGACTTTTAGACTCTCTTGCTTGCCCTTGACGAGATGCACGCCGCGTTCAATGAATTGAAAACCGTCGGGCGCCGCCGCAAAGATTTCTTCGCTGACGAGAGCTATGGCTTTGGCGTCGGGATCGATCATCTTGCCAAGGCTCTCCAGCCGCTGCGTTGCGTTCACCGCATCGCCGACAATCGTGTAGTTGATCCGATTCGACGTGCCGATATCGCCGACAACGACTTGGCCCATGTGGATGCCCACGCGGATACGAACCGGCTTCAGTCCGGCGGCCATGCGGCGTTCGTTGTCCGCCGCGAGCGCTCGCTGGATGGCGACGGCAGCCCGGCAAGCCGAAGCGGCAGGGTTCTCAATGCGGCCGGGCGCCCCCCAAAAGGCCATGACGGCGTCGCCGATGAATTTATCGATCGTGCCGCCTTCCCGTTCGATGCAGGCCGAGACGAGCGAGAAGTGCTGATTGATGAAGCCGGCGACCTCGGTGGCGGACATTCTTTCGCACGTCGATGTGAAGCTGACGATGTCGGTGAACATGATGGCAAGCACACGTTCTTCTGTTCCCGCGCCCACTCGGCCCTCGCTGACAAGCCTCATGACCAAAGTGCGGGGGACGTAGCGCCCGAATGCGCGCAAACCGTCGAGCATCGCGTTGAAGGATCGCGCCAAGCTATTGATCTCGCGAAAATAGCTGCCGGCCAGCGGCACCACTTCAGCGAAATCAAGATTGCCGATGGCAGTGGCGCCCTTGGCCGCACGACGGATCGGGCGTGCAATGGCGCCGGCCATCAGCGCCGCCACGATGAGTGACAGTCCCAGCAATCCGACTGCAATGATGGTCGCCCAATAGAACAGCCTGATCGGACCATCGACCGCGCGCTTGAGGAAATAGGTGCCGACCGTGATCGGCAAGTCGCGGTAGTCGGAAACCTCGCGCGCAAAGACGTAATAGCGTTCGCCGCCGACCGATGGTTCGCGCGCCAGAACGCCGGGCGGGGCCGCCAGGCCGATGTCGCGCACAGGCGGCAAGCTGTCGAGATTCTCAATGACCGGATCGCCGAAATTCCGCAGCAACGGAAATGACGCGTTCTCCGATTGGCGAGGGCCGCCTTCCGTTATGAGGGGATGGGCAAGCACCCGATCCTGCCCATACAGCATGAAGGATAGTGATCGCGGTGGATCGCTTAGCTCCTTGGCAAGCGTGGAAAGGGCCCGCGTCGTAATGCCCAGCGCGGCAAACCCCATATACGTGTCCCCGCTCCAGATAGGGACGAAATAGTTCAGAAAGGTCTCCTGCCAGTACGCGCGATAAATCGGCGCTCCCCAATAAGGGCGTTTGTGCGTGCGAATCTGATCTGCGAACACGGCGAACTGGCTATCCGCCGCAACGTTGAAATTGTCGATCGTAAACTCTGTGGCTGCTGCACCGCGGAGCAGGTGTAGCGCTTTGCCATCAGGGTCGCTCACGATCAGTCCGTAAACCTGCGGCGCCGCCGCCAGAGTCCCGCTCAGAAAGTCCGCCAGCGCAGGCTCGCCAAACTTTAAGCGGCCGGAGCCGATGGCTGCCGCGATGAAATCGCCCTGATTGACTGCAGCATCGAGGTGTTCGCGCAGCGATCTCTCCTCGGCGGAAAGACCGCGCGCGATGAGGCGGGAGGTGTATTCCCGCACGATGCGACGGTCGGCGATCCAATTAACGATCAGGACCGAGCCGACCGAAAGCAGGACGAGAATGCCGATGCTCACGACGAGCGTCGGCAACAACCGGAAGGTGAGTCTATTTTGATCCAAATGATTTTGGCTACTGCTGTTGCTGGACACTATGGTCGCGCAGCTCGGTGACGAAGTCCACCAGCGCAGAGCCGCCGAGCAACGCCACAAGCCCCAGAGCCATCGCGCCGATCAGCTTCCGCAACTTTATCACCCGCCCAAATCCCCTCGCCGCCGCCGCTGCACGCTCCGCGGCACCGCGCGCGGCTTGATCCCGCGCGCATCTTAGACTTGGTGATCCGCACCGGACCAGCCGGCGCGAGCCCCGCCGGGCTGCAAAAGGACTTAGGCTTAGCAAAAGCACGAAGGCCTATCCGGCCCCTCACCCTCCCCTCTTGACCGCACGCGAATATTTCGATATTCGTTGAAATATGGAAAAAACAGATGTTGTCGCGGCCCTGGCCGCGCTCGCGCAAGCCAATCGACTCGACGTCTATCGGTTGCTGGTGCAGGCCGGGCCGGGCGGGATGCCGGCCGGCGCCGTCGCCGAGGCGCTGAAGCTCGCGCCCAACACGCTGACATTCCATTTCGACCGTCTTCGCGTTGCCGGCCTGGTCACCGTCCGCCGCGAGGGCCGCTTAATGATCTATGCGGCGCGCTATGAGGCGATGAATGGCCTGATCGGCTTCCTCACCGAAAATTGCTGCCAGGGTGCGCGCAGCGCGCCGGCGGCGGAATGCAAGCCATCGCGCGGGAAGCGCGACAAAGTCGCGGCTTAGAGCATGATCCCGAAAAGTGGAAACCGGTTTTCGGAAAAGATCATGCTTCACTGCAAATCCAGAGGAGACACCCCATGAAGCGCCTTCATGTGCATGTCGCGGTCGACGATCTGCAGCGCTCCATCACGTTCTATTCGGCGCTGTTTGCCGCGCAACCGGCGGTCACCAAGCCCGATTACGCGAAATGGATGCTCGACGATCCGCGCGTGAACTTCGCCATCTCGACGCGCGGCCGCCAACCCGGTCTCGATCATCTCGGCATCCAGGCCGAGAATGCCGATGAGCTGCAAGAAATCTACGCGCGGCTGCAGGCGGCCGGCGGCGAGGTCATCGAACAAGGGCAGACGACGTGCTGCTACGCCAAGTCGGAAAAATCGTGGATCGACGATCCGGCCGGCATTGCGTGGGAGACGTTTTTCACGACCGGCGAAAGCACCGATTACGGCGACGGCAGCGGCGAGCGTTTCCCTCGCGTCGCGCACGAGAAGTCATGCTGCGCGCCGCAGCAAGCCGTTGCACCGGCGACCGCTTCTGCATGCTGCAAGTGAGGGCAGGCAGGAAACTCGTCACGGCGCGGTCGAAATCGCCAATTTGGTCAACTCGTTTTCGCGGATCTCGTTGGTGATCGGGAAGAAACCGCCTTTTTCGGTTTGCTCCTGGCCGTCCTTGGAAAGGATATATTTGATGAACTCGGCGCGCAGCGTATCGAGCGGCTGGCCCGGCTTCTTATTGACGTAGACATAGAGGTATCGCGCGATCGGGTATTTGCCGGAGAGCGTTGCTTCAGCGGACGCGTCATAGCAGGTCGCGCCGTAATGGGACGCCAGCGGCACCGCGCGAACCTCGTCGGTCTTGTAGCCGATACCGGAATAACCGATCGCAAATTTATCGCCGGCGACCCCTTTCACGACCGCTTCCGAGCCGACCTGCTGTTTGATCCCGGGCTTGTAATCGCCGCCATAAAGCGCCGTTTCCCGGAAATATTCGTAAGTTCCTGAAAGAGTATTGCGGCTGTAGAGTGAGATCGGCCGCGCCGCCCATTCGCCGGTGAGGCCCAGGTCGCCCCAGGTCTTGACGTCGGCGCTGCCGGGCGCCTTGCGGTTCAACGAAAAGATTCCGCTGAGTTGCGGAAGCGTCAAGCAGGGAATCGGATTGTCCTTGTTGACGTAAATTGCCAATGCATCGACCGCGACGCGAAAGCTGGAAACCTTGTAGCCATACTTGCCCTCGAAGGCTGCGGTCTCTGCCGCCGTCATCGGACGAGACATTGGGCCGAACTGCGAGGTGCCCTCGAGCAGCGCCGACGGCGCCGTCGCGGACCCCGCCGCCTCGATATCTATTTTCACGTCGGGATAAAACTTCTCGAACGCGTTGGCCCATAGCGCAGATTCGTGGCCGAGCGTGTCAGACCCGACCGATTTAAGATGACCCGTGAGCGTGGCGACGGGACGGTAGGCGGGAAGATTTTGATCCAGCGCGATTGCGGCGGTTGCCACGGCGACATTCAAGGCCAACGCCGCCGCGCCGCGCCTGAGGACCGTCAGACACATGTTGATCCCTCCCCTTCGGACTGCTATAAGTCGATATGTCGAGAATTCCAGAACTATGTAATCATTTTGTGACAATCGGGCGATAGGCTGATTCCGGTCGCAGGTTCGGAGGTCTCATGAACGTTCACGCACTGGCCGTCGTCGGCCATCTCGGTCCCGATGTCCGCGGCGGAGCAATGGATGCGCCGCACGCGCTGGCGGCGCTCGCGGCGTTGGGGCAGCCGACCCGGTTGTCGATATTCCGCTTGCTGGTGCGGAAGGAGCCGGACGGACTTTCAGCCGGCGCTCTCGCCGAGGCTGTCGGATGTCCGCACAATACGCTTTCCACTCATGTCGCCATTCTCGCCCGTGCGGGGCTGGTGAACGGCACGCGCGATGGCCGAAACATCACCTATCGCGCCAACGCCGCAGGCACGCGCGCCCTCATTGCCTTCCTTGTCACGGATTGCTGCGACGGCCGCCCCGAACTGTGCGGCCTGCCGGGTCAGGCGGGAGAGCCGGAATGCGGCTGCGCCCCGGCTTCACAGCAAAAAAAGAAACGTAAAAGCAAGGACGCGCGATGAGCTGGACCGTCACCAATCTCGTCATCGAGATCATCGCGGGCATTGTCGGCGCGCATGCGATCTCGGGCGCCTTCAAGGAGCACTCTTTCGGCGTGGTTGGGCATACCGTCGCCGGAGCCGTGGGCGGCGCGTTCAGCGGCTATTTCCTGCAAACGCTGGCCGCAACCGTTGTCGATTCAACAGGCCAAGCCCAGCAAGACGCGGACGTTGTCACGCAATGGCTGCTGCAAGGGTTCACGGGGCTTGCGGCCGGCGCGATCCTGACGATGGCCATAGGCTTCGCGAAACACAGCATTGACCAGCACAAGGCGGAAAAAAGCTGACCGAGATTGTATTCCAACGATTGAGCGTGCGCGCATGGACGACGTCATCATCTATCACAATCCCGATTGCGGCACGTCGCGCAATACGCTCGGACTTATCCGCAACGCCGGCATTGAGCCGCACGTCATCGAATATCTCAAATGCCCGCCGAGCCGCGCGTTGTTGCAGGGGCTGATCGCCCGCATGGGAATGTCTGTACGGGACCTGATCCGCGTGAAGGGCACGCCTTATCACGAACTCGGTCTCGACGACCCAAGCCTGACGGACGAACAATTGCTCGACGCCATGATGGCGCATCCGATCCTTATCAACCGGCCGATCGTCGTGACGCCGCTCGGCGTCAAGCTGTGCCGGCCGTCGGAAGCCGTGCTCGATGTGCTTCCGCTGCCCCAGCGCGGCGAATTCAGGAAAGAGGACGGCGAATTGGTAGTCGATGGCGGCGGCAATCGTGTCTCATGACTTTATCGATCGCTGCACGCCGGGAGGAGGCGAACATGGATGAAGCGGTCGCGAACAAGGTGTTCAACGTGTTGTTTATCTGCACCGGCAATTCGGCGCGGTCGATCATGGCGGAAGCCGTTCTCAACCGCGCCGGACAAGGGCGATTTCGCGCCTTCTCGGCGGGGAGCCAGCCCAAGGGTCGTGTGCATCCTTACGCGCTCGATCTGTTGAAGCAGTTGCACTACGACGTCAGCAACGTTCGCTCGAAGAGCTGGACCGAGTTCAGCGGTCCGAACGCGCCCAAGCTCGATTTCGCCTTCACGCTTTGTGACGATGCCGCCGCGGAGCCATGCCCGGTCTGGCCGGGGCAGCCGATGACCGCCCATTGGGGCATGCCCGACCCCGCCACCAAGACAGGGACTGTGGCGGAGATGCGCTACGCATTCGCCGATACGATGCGCATGCTCACCAACCGCATCAATATTTTCATCAGCCTGCCGATCAAATCGCTCGACGCGCTGACGCTACAAAAACAACTCGACGCGATCGGTAAGACAAAGGACGCGGGCGCCGATCCTGCGAAGAGCGCCGGATGAAGGAAAAGTTTGTCGCCGCTCCCCGGCGTCTCGTTGCAGAAGCGCTGGGCACGGCTTTCCTGCTCGCGGGCGTGGTCGGCTCGGGCATCATGGCCGCCAGGCTCGCCGGCGGTAACGGCGCGCTGGCGCTTCTGTGCAATACGCTGCCGACCGGCGCGATCCTCACCGTCCTCATTCTGACGTTCGGACCCGTATCCGGCGCGCATTTCAATCCGGCCGTGAGCATCGCGTTTGCGCTCCGCGGCGATATTTCGTGGCGAGACGCGACCGCTTACATCGCGGTGCAGATTGCCGGCGGCATTGTCGGAGTCTGGATGGCGCATGCGATGTTCGAATTGCCGCTGTGGCAAGTCTCGCTCACGGTGCGCACGGGTCCGGGGCAATGGTTCGCCGAGCTTGTCGCCACCTTTGGATTGTTGCTCACGATCTTGGGCTGTCTGGCACGCACGCCGGCGGCAATTCCTTATGCGGTCGGCCTCTACATCACGGCGGCTTATTGGTTCACCGCGTCAACGTCATTCGCCAATCCGGCCGTGACCATCGCGCGGGCGCTGTCCGATACCTATGCGGGCATCGCTCCGGCCGGCATCGCCGCCTTCATCGCCGCGCAAATCGCCGGCGCCCTGCTTGCGGCCGCGCTGGCGCGCTGGCTGTTTGCGCCTGAGCGTCACATTATCATTGACAAAGGTCACTAATTCGGATACAAAGATTGCGAATCTCGCTCGTCGAGGGGCGCATTCCGGATGCGATCCTGATTGCGGAGCGGGATGCGGCGCCTGCGCGCGGTCTCGCAAACCGCTCCCGGGCGGCTCTGGGCCACCGCTCGACCGGCACAACGACCGGTCTCCGCGGAGCGCGGTAGACTTGTGACAGGCCGAAGCGGGTAACGCCCGCAAGCCTTTTTTGGCTGGCGTATGATCTTTCGGAAAATCGGCTTCCACTTTTCCGGATCATACGCTCGACCGGGTCTCAGGAAACGCGGGAACTGGAGCTGAGCCAACGGCGGATGCGTTCGCCCTGGCGAGAGCCGCAGCGGTGCGCCGGAAGGCGAGCGCGCCCGCAAGCAGAAGCGTTGCGCAAGCAACGTGGTCTGCGGCGCGCCTCCGCCCCGAACGCAGATGAGTGGCGCGAACTGTGCACACTTGTTTGCGCGGCGGACACTGGTTGGATGCGTCTTTCGGCGCTCCGCTCCCCTCGGCTTATCTGAGGATGCACATTTGCTTGTTGTTTTCACAACTCGGGCGCGAGCGCGCCGCGAGAACGTTTTCGTTCATCCGCCCCCGTGAAGTGAAACGAAGCGTGGGGGAGGATGAGAGGGATTGCATGAGCAAAAAGTCAGAGGAAAAATTCACGCCGGAAGAATGGCAGCAGCGCTTCATGGCCGCGGCCAAAGTCGCGCAGCGCGACTATTGCAACATCTTCGAATTCTGGCGCGCCTGCCGGCTCAAAGCTTGCCGGCGGGCGAAATCCTGCGGCGGCGATCCGCACCCTTGTCTGAAGCGAAGCTTTCTAAAGGTGCCCGACGATCAGCGCGACCGCGCCTTGGCTCGGGTTATTCGCGCGACGCCCATCGACGCCGATCGGCCGACCCGGTCGGCGCGGCAATTCACGCCGCAAAGCTTTTATCTGTGGCCGCTCGGCACCTGAGAATGCGCTTACGGCTGGCGCAGACGATCGAGCAAGAGGCTCGAGGCAAAGCCGTCGGGGACCGCTCCGGTGGCGGCCTGGAAATTGCGGATGGCGATGCGCGTGCGCGGACCAAAGAGCCCGTCCGGCTCGCCGATGTCGAAGCCGCGGCGCGCCAGCAATTCCTGCATCTCGAAACGCTCGGCCATCGACAGCGCGCGCTCGTCGCGCGGCCAGGCCTGCACGAACGGTCCGCCGCCGCGCAGCCGGTCGGCCAGATGGCCGATGGCGAGCGCATAAGCCTCGGCCGGATTGTATTTCATGATGACGCGGAAATTCTGCAGCATCAGAAAAGCGGGGCCGCGCGCACCGGCCGGCAGCAGCAGGAAGGCTTTGTCGGATGGCCGCGGGAACGGCTTGTCGCCCGCGCGCCGCACGCCCGAGGCCTTCCCATTGGCCGATGGTCATTTGCTTGGAGCGATCGGCGAGCAGATAATTGAAGCCCGCCGGCAGCACCGCCTCGTAGCCCCAGCTTTCGCCCGGCACCCAGCCGTCGGTCTTCAGATTGTTGGCGGTCGAGGCGATCACGTCGGCGACCGAATCGACCACGTCGCGGCGGCCGTCGTGATCGAAGTCGACGGCGAAGCGCTTGAACGTGGTCGGCATGAATTGCGTCGGGCCGAAGGCGCCGGCCCACGAGCCGATCAGGCGGTCGGGCTTGACGTCGCCGCGCGCCGCAATCTCCAGCGCGGAGAGAAACTCCTCGCGGAAGTAGTCGCGGCGGCGGCCGATACAGGCGAGCGTCGCGGTCGAGCGCAGCACCGGGCGGTCGCCGCCCTTGGTGCCGTAATTCGATTCCACACCCCAGATCGCCGCGATGATGTAATGATCGACGCCATAGGCGCGCTCGACCGCGGAGAAAACCGAGGCGTATTGCGCCAGCAGCTCGCGCCCGCGCGCGATGCGCTCCTCGCTCACCAGCGTGTCGAGATAATCCCACGGCGATTTATTGAATTCGGGCTGGGCATCGAGCAGGTCCATGATGCTCAGGTCCGGCGTGAGCCCGGCGGTCAACTGCTCGAAAGCCTCGCGGCTGATGCCGCGCCGCTCGGCCTGCGGCCACAAGCCGGCAATGCAATTGCCGAAGTCGGCGGCGGCGGCGCGGATGGCGTCCGCCGTCATCAGCGGATGGCGCGAGGCGCCCGATTGCCCGCTCCACTCGCGCGTTCCCGGCGACGGAGCCGGAACCGCAGGCGCCGCCGACGGTTGAAACATCCGTGTCAGCCAGTTGTCCTCCGCCAGCCGCTGCCGGGCCGCCTGCTCTTGCGCCATTTGCTGGGCCGCCGCAGCGTCCCCGAAGCCGATGCCGATCAGGGACGCTGCAACCAAACGAAGGATGGGCGCTGCAATTGCCATGGCGATGCTCGATTGCGGGCGGGCGCGATTTGTCTTGCCCGGCAGGCCGTCGGTTATGTTACAGGACCGTTAACCCCCGGCTTATGTCGAACCGGAGCGAAGCGGCTCACCGTGTCGCTCCCGGCCTGCCATTAGCACATGCGTACACGGCATATGCGTATACCGGTTGGCAACACGCGGCGGCTAGCTTGATCGGCCGCTGTTGCGGCGCGCGCCGCTTCGCGCACCGTCCTCAATTGGACAAGGATTTAGGCGATAAAGCGTCCCTTATTCAATCTTCCTCCCCTCCCAACGGCCTCCTATGACATCGAAAATTCGCAAAGCTGTATTTCCCGTGGCCGGGCTCGGTACCCGGTTCCTGCCCGCCACCAAGGCCATGCCGAAGGAGATGCTGCCGGTGGTCGACCGGCCGCTGATCCAGCACGTGGTCGACGAAGCCCGCGAGGCCGGCATCGAGCATTTCATCTTCGTCACCGGCCGCAACAAGGGCGTCATCGAGGATCATTTCGACCGGCAATTCGAGTTGGAAATGACGCTGCTCGAGCGGCAGAAGCAAAAAGCGCTCGACGTGCTTCGCCACGATCTGCCCGAGCCCGGCTCGACCAGCTTCACCCGTCAGCAGGAGCCGCTCGGCCTCGGCCATGCCGTCTGGTGCGCGCGCGAACTGATCGGCCACGAGCCGTTCGCGCTGCTGTTGCCCGACGTGCTGGTGCAGCACGAACGCGGCTGCCTGGCGCAGATGATCGACGCGGCGCGCGACCTCGGCGAACGCGCCAATATCGTCGCCGTCGAGGAAGTGCCGCTCGAACGCATCGACCAATATGGCGTCGTCGGCGTCGGCGAGACAAAGGGCAAGGTGTTCTCGATCACCGGCATGGTGGAAAAGCCGCCGCGCGAGCGCGCACCTTCGAATCTTATCATTACCGGCCGCTATATCCTGCAGCCCGAGATCCTCGATCTGCTCGCCAAGCAGGACCGCGGCACCGGCGGCGAAATTCAGCTGACCGACGCCATGATCGCGCTGTCGCGCACCCAGCCTTTCTACGGGCTGAAGTTCGAAGGCCGCAGCTTCGATTGCGGCTCCAAGATCGGCTTCCTCGCGGCCAACGTCTCCTATGCGCTGGCGCGGGAGGACATCGCACCCGGCTTCCGCGCCGAGATCAAGAAGATCATCGGCGAGCTGGATGGGGCTTAAGGCGCGCACGATCCGCCGCGCATGATCGCAAAGCGGTCGGTCATGGGCGGTAAAGGCTTGCGTTATATGCTTGATCTCAAGCCGTAGTCAGTCCGGGGACTGCATGAGCGAGGACCTGCACGAAGTCTATGCGATCCGCTACGCGCATCATGCGCGGCGCGCGGCCGAGAATTTCATCGGCGGCGATCCGCACGACATTCTCCAGCCGCTCGATTATTTCGTGTGGCTGATCAGTGGACCATCCGGGGTCATGATCGTTGATACCGGTTTCGACGAGCCGATGGCCGCGCGCCGCCAGCGCGATATCGTCAAGCCGGTGCGCGAAGGGCTTGCTGCGCTCGGCATCGCGCCGGAGGCGGTCGCCAACGTCATCGTCACGCACCTGCACTATGATCATTGCGGCAATCACGATCTTTTTCCCAATGCCCGCTATCATCTGCAGGACCGGGAAATGGCGTTCGCGACCGGCCGCTGCATGTGTCATGCGGCGCTGCAGCGCCCGTTCGAGGCCGACGATGTGGTCGCTATGGTGCGCAAGGTCTTCGCCGGTCGCGCCACGTTTCACGACGGCGACGACGAGATCGCGCCGGGGGTGAGCGTGCATCTGATCGGCGGGCATTCGCGCGGGTTGCAATGCGTGCGCGTCAAGACGCGGCGCGGCGATGTGGTGCTCGCGTCCGACGCGACCCATCTTTACACGCACATGGAGAGCGGCCGCATCTTTCCGATCACCTATGATATCGGCGAGGTGCTGGAAGGCTACGCGACGTTGAAGAAGCTTGCCGCCTCGCCGCGGCACATCGTGCCGGGGCACGATCCGCTGGTTCTCGCGCGCTATCCGGCGGTCAAACCCGGCCTCGAAGGCTGGATCGCGCGGCTCGATGCCGAACCGCGCGCGTGAAACCTGGCGAACGCATCAGCGTTGGACACGCAGGCCGAGGAGAACTGACGTCGCGTTGTAGACGAAGATCGGCTGGGTGGCGACCTGCCAGTCCTGGCGGAGCGTTGCATTGAGCTGCCATTCGCGGGTCAGTTTGTACACCACGCCGATGGAAGCGAACCAGCGGTTATCCTGAAGCCCGGCGCCGGGATAAACGTCGTTGCCGTAACCGCCCTTGAGGATGCCGATCAGCCAATAACGAAACGCATGATCGACCTCGAGCGTCAGGTCGCGGGTCAATTGTCCGGAAGCGCCGTCGACCACTGTTTCGTAGACTTGCGAGGTCGCGCTGAGCTTGGCGGTGGTCAGCGCGGTCGGCTGCCAGATCAGCGCGCCGTCGCCGATCACGCCGGCGACGTTCGGCAGCGTCACATCCTTGTAGACGCGATCGACATAGCCGATCGCCATCTCGCCGGTGAGCGAGCCGAACATGTTGACCGCGGCGCCGACTTTTCCGGTGATGCCGACCAACTCGCGCTGCAGGTCGTTGCGATCGTATTGCTCGTCGTGGACGCGCTGATCGCCTTCGATTTGCACGAACGGCCGCAAGCCCGGATCGAGCTCGTAGGCGATGCGGCCGATGCCGCCATATTGATCGAAGTTGCGGTCGGCGTTGCTCGAATATTCGCCGTCGGTGAACAGGGAGGGATTGTAGGTGGTGCGATCGAAGGTGCCTTTGAAGGAGACAGAAAGGCGGTTGAATTGCTGCGCGATACCGACACTCTCGCCGACGTCGAAATTGATCGGCAGCTGCGCAAGCCCGAACTGGTTGTTGGGGCTGCCCGGATTGTCGGTGTTGATAATGCCGCGCAGCTGCAAATTGATCTGCGTGTCACGCGTCACGTCGACGCGGCCGTCGACCTTGGAATTCATGTACGGCACATTGAGCGACGGCACCAGGTCCTGGGTGTATTGCGTCCAGGAACCGGCGAAATCGGCGGACAGCGAGTGGCGCTCCCAGTCGGAGCGCACGATCAATTCCGGCGCGGCGACAACATAGGCGGCCGGCGGACCGCCGGGCAGGTGTTCGGGGTTGGTGCTGGCGGCAGACGAAAAGTCGAGCGAGGGAAGCAACAAAAACGAGCCCGCGCGAATGCCGAGCGCGGCGTAAGGATCGGGCGCGGCCAGGATCGGCAACAAACGCTGCGGACGCTGCCCCAGCGCAAAGGTGTTGGGCGGCTGCAGGTTCGGCGGCGGGTTGCTCACCGACAGGTCGGGCAAGTAGTTGGTGACCGCGTAATTGTACACTTCCGGCGCCGGCACCGGCAGAGCGGCGCCGGGCCGATTGGCGGCGGAAACGGGATGCACTTCCGGCGGTGGATTGTTCACCGGCAAGTCGTCGGCCGGCGGCGGCAAAATCGCGCCCGGCCGCGTTGCCGCCCGCAGCGGGTAGATGACCGGCTGCGGCGGCTTCACCTGTAGCGGAGGCCTCGGCGAGGCAGCCGGGTTGAAGGTCGGAACCGGCGTGAAAGTCGTTTCGGGCTGCTGCGGCACGATCGCGCCGGGCAACGGCTTTTGCGCCGGCTTCTTGCGTTTGTTGCGCGGGATGCTCAGCGAGTCGTAGCCGGTATCGCCGGCGCCGAAGCCATTGGGGCTGCCGTAAGTCGGTGTCGCGCCGATGCGCGTCGGGGCGAACGTGCGCGGTGGGGCAAATGTGTTGATCGGCGGCGGCTCCCCTGCATGGGGCTGCGCCTGCCCGGGCCGGCGAAAGCGCGGCGGCGTCGCCGGATTGCCTTGCAGTGACGGCTGCAACAGATCGCCGCTGGAGCCGGCACTGCTGGAGCCTGCGAGAGTGGTCGGCGAGGTCTGCGCCACGGCCGGCAAGGCGGACGAGGCAACGAGCGCTGCGGCGGCGATGACGGCAAGATGCGGCGCGCGGCAACAGCGCCTTAAGGGCGAGCGTTTCGCACCTAAGGCACGCAGCAGCGCAACCGTCCGCGTCACCTCGGAAGCTGGCAAAGCAAACCACCGTTTAGGAGCCTGAAGGCGGCGCGCGATCCTTCCCGTGCGGCAACCGCGCGATTGCCGGACACGGGCTGCCGAGCTGGCCCCGATGGTTAACGGAATTAGAACGGATATGGTTAACGAGAGGTTGATTTGGATTTGCCGAGGGTCAAAGCTCAGCAAAGGAACCGCAGAGGCCGTGATGGCTGCCGGCGCTGTTCGCTACCCTCGACCGGCCGGAAGGACAGATACGCTCAAACCCAGCCTTTGAGCTCGCGCATGGCGAGTTGCCAGATCATCAGCATGCCCGCCTCGCTGTCGTTCAGGCAGGGTATGGCGGCAAAGTTCTCGCCGCCATAGCGCTTGAACACATCCGCATTCTCGACCGCGATTTCCTCCAGCGTCTCCAGGCAATCGGCGGAAAAGCCCGGCGTGATCACCACCAGGTTTTTCACGCCCTTTTTGGCCAGCGCTTTCACGGTCTGGATGGTGTAGGGCTGCAGCCATTTGGCGCGGCCGAAGCGCGACTGGTAGGTCAGGATCAGCTTGCTATCGTCGAGCTTGAGCTGCTCACGCAGAAGCTCCGTCGTTCGCACGCACTGGCTCTCATAGGGATCGCCTTTGCGCACATAGTCTTGCGGCATGCCGTGATAGGAGGCCACGATCACGTCGGGCGCAAAGGGCAGCGCCTTGAGCTCCGCCTTGAGCGAAGACGACAGCACTTCGATGTAATAGGGATCGTCGTAGTAGGCCGGCATGATCCGCACCGCGGGCTGCCGGCGCTGCCGCAGCAGGAAGCGGAAGACTTCGTCGCAAACGGTCGCCGTGGTCGGCGCCGCATATTGCGGATAGAGCGGCATGACCAGGATGCGATCGCAACCGCGCGCGAGGAGCGCTTCGAGCCGCGACGCTATCGAAGGATTGGCATAGCGCATCGCCCAGTCGACCACGACATGCCTGCCGAGCGGCTCGAGAATGCCGGCAAGTTTTTCTGCCTGGGAGCGCGTGATCGTCTTGAGCGGCGATTCATCTTTCTCGCGATTCCAGATCTTCTCGTAATCGCGCGCTCTGCGCCGCGGCCGCAGCGGCAGAATGATGCCGTTGAGCACGAACTTCCAGAGCAGCGAATTGTTTTCGATGACGCGCGGGTCGGTCAGGAATTCTTTCAGATAGCGCCGTATCGCTTTCGGCTCAGCCGCATCCGGCGTACCGAGATTGACCAAAAGCACGCCGATGCCCGAGATGCTAGGCATAGCCTCGTTTGTCGGAGCGATCGTAGCGGTCGTTGTCGCGCGCGCCGCTGTCGCAGAATCCTGAGAGGCCGGGGGCTTATCCGGAGCTGGTTGCTCGCCGGCGACGGGCGGGCCATCCGCTGCGTGCGGAGAAGAGACGGGCGCCAAAGGTGAAGATGACGAAGGCTTGGATGACGAAGGCTTGGATGACGACGGCGCAGATGACGAAGGCGCAGATGACGAAGGCATCGGCGAGGAAGGCATGGGTGACGCCATGACCTCGCCCTCGGTGGAACTGGCAGTGGGCGGCAGTTCATTCATTATTTAAGCATACCCGATTACGGAGCGGCTTGCATGCGCGCAAACGACACGCGCGTTTCGTATGGACAACGCGCGGAACGCTTCCGGCGTTTGGCCAATTGACCTCAAAGTTTAACTTCGAGTCTCAATGCGGCCCGATTCCGCTGAATGTTGATGGGCCCGGCGCGATTTTTTTGCGCCGCGTTTACGAGGAAACGAACATGGTTCGGAGTCTCTGCATTTTCGTTGTTCTGCTTGCCGGTTCCGGCGCCGCTTGGTCGCAAGGCGGGCCGCCGCACAGCGCTGCCGAGGAAAGAGCCTGCCGCGGCGATGCGCATCGGCTCTGCAAGGACGTTCTGTCCGACGAATTCCAAGTGGCGTCCTGCCTGCAGGAACATCGTGATCGCGTCAGCCACGCGTGCCGCACGGTGTTGGAAGGCCACGGACGATAGTCGGTCGACCGTTGCTATTCCGCCGCTTTGAGCAGCGCCGGCGCTCCGGCCTGGAACTGCTCGAACAAGGCGGCCTCGTCGGCCTTCGCAGCCGTCAGGTGCCGCTGCTTGACGTGACCGAAGCCGCGGATCTTCTCGGGGATCGCGGCGAGCGCCACGGCAATGTGATGATTGTCGGGGGTCAGCGCGTCGAGCACTTTGGCGAGCACGGTTTCGTAATCTTCGATCAGCTTTCTTTCAGTACGGCGCTCGAGCGAGCGGCCGAACGGATCGAAAGCCGTTCCGCGCAAGAATTTAAGTTTCGCCAGCAGCCGGAAGGCCGGCAGCAGCCAAGGACCGAAGCTCATCTTGCGGGGCAAGCCGGTCGTGCGGTCGCGCCGCGCCAGAAGCGGCGGCGCCAGATGAAACTCGAAGCGCAGATTATCGCCCTCAAACGTGTCGGCGACCTGCGCAAGGAATGAGCCGTCGGCATAGAGCCGCGCGACTTCATACTCGTCCTTGTACGCCATCAATTTGAACAGATAGCGCGCGACCGCGTCCGCAAGTCCGGTCTTTCCGGGCGTGCGGGCGGCTTCGGCCGATCTCGCTTTCTCGACCTGGCTCCGGTAGCGGGCGGCATAGTCCGCGTTCTGATATCCGGTAAGAAATTTCACCCGCCGCTGGACCGTTTCCTCAAACGATTCCGAGAGCCGACGCGCGTCGCTTATTGTCGCCGCCGCCGGCTTCGCCAGTGCCTCGACCTGCGCGCGATCGACGGCGGCGCGGCGGCCCCAATGGAAGGCGGCCTTGTTCATCGCAACCGCTTCGCCGTTGAGCTCGATCGCCCGCTCGATGGCGGTGGAAGACAATGGAATGGCGCCGAGCTGATAGGCGTAGCCGACCAGGAACATATTGCTGCCGAGCGATTGCCCGAACAAAGCGGTCGCAAGCTGCGTGGCGTCGATGAAATGCGTCTGCTCGCGGCCGGCGTCGGCCGTGATCGTCCGCTTCAGCCTTTCGCTCGGCAAAGAGAAGTCGGCGTTGCGGGTGAATTCGCCCGGCAGGAATTCCGCGGTGTTGACCACCATCGTGGTCGCGCCGTGCTTGACCGCGGCGAGCACCTTGCGCGTCCCGGTCACGACAATATCGCCGCCGAGGATGAGATCGGCGCGGCCGGCAGCGACGCGGATGGCGTGAATGTCTGCAGGCTTATCGGCGAAACGTACGTAACTGAAAACCGCGCCGCCCTTTTGCGCGAGACCGGCCATATCGAGCACGCCGACGCCGCGGCCTTCGAGATGCGCGGCCATGCCGAGGATGCCGCCGATGGTGACGATGCCGGTGCCGCCGACGCCGGTCACGATGATGTTGTAGGTCTGCTGGATCGCCGGCAGTTGCGGATCGGGCAGTGCCGGCAGATCATGATCGACGGCAACGCCCTTGCCCTTTTTCAGCTTGGCGCCGTGCACGGTGACGAAGGACGGGCAAAAGCCCTTGACGCAGGAAAAATCCTTGTTGCAGCTCGACTGATCGATGGTGCGCTTGCGGCCCCACTCGGTCTCAAGCGGCTGCACCGAGACGCAGTTCGATTTGACGCCGCAATCTCCGCAGCCTTCGCAGACGAGCTCGTTGATGATGACGCGCTTGTCCGGATCCGGATAGGTGTGCCGCTTGCGGCGCCGGCGTTTTTCCGCAGCGCAGGTCTGATCGTAGATCATCGCCGTGACGCCGGGGATGGCCGCAAGCTCCTTCTGCACCGCGATCAAGTCGTCGCGGTGATGAATGGTGAGGCCGGGCGGCCACGCCGTGTCGCTCGGATATTTGTCCGGCTCGTCGGTGACGATGACGACACGCTTGGCGCCTTCGGCGGCGACCTGGCGGGCGACCTGCGGAACCGTGAGGCCGCCGTCATTGGCCTGGCCGCCGGTCATCGCTACCGCGTCATTGAACAGAATTTTATAGGTGATGTTGGTGTTGGAGGCGATCGCGGCGCGGATCGCGAGATAGCCTGAATGATTGTAGGTGCCGTCGCCGAGATTCTGGAAAACGTGGTTGCGCGTGGAGAAGGGCGCTTCGCCGACCCAATTCGCGCCCTCGCCGCCCATTTGCGTATAGCCGAGGGTCGAACGGTCCATCCACTGCGCCATGAAATGGCACCCGATCCCGGCATAGGCGCGCATGCCCTCCGGCACGACAGTCGAGGTGTTGTGCGGACAGCCCGAGCAGAAATACGGAATGCGCTGGGCGATGTCGCGCGTCTCGGCGGCGATGCGCTGGAATTCCCTCAGCCGCGCCACCCGCACCGCAATGTCGTCGTTGCGGTGATATTTCAGCAGCCGGTCGCCGATACAGATGGCAACTTCGTTGGGATCGAGCGCACCCTTGACCGGGAACAGCCAATTGCCCTGCTCGTCGCGTTTGCCGATGCAAACCGGCTGGTTGGCGGTACCGTAGAGCTCCTCGCGCACCTGCACTTCGATGAGCGAGCGTTTTTCCTCGACCACAATGATGAGATCGAGACCGGCCGCAAACTCGGCAAGTTCGCGCCGGCTGATCGGCCATGGACATCCGACTTTATAAAGACGGATGCCGAGCTGATTGCAGGCGATTTCATCGATGCCGAGCTCGTCCAGCGCCTGGCGAACGTCGAGATAGCTTTTGCCCGTCGTGATGATGCCGAGCTTCGGCTCGCGGCCGCCCGAGGTGATGGCGTGGTTGATCTTGTTGGCGCGCAGAAACGCCAGCATGGCGTCGCGCTTGTAGTCGTGCAGTCGCGCTTCTTGCGCCAGGATGGGATCGTTGAGGCGGATGTTCAGCCCGCCTTCCGGCATGACAAAGTCGCGCGGGGTGACGATGTTGATCCGATCGAAGCTCGCGTCGATCGCGGCCGTCGATTCAATCGTCTCATGCATGGTCTTGAGCGCTACCCACGAACCGGTGAAGCGCGACATCGCCCAGCCGTAAAGACCGTAATCCAGAACCTCCTGCACGCCGGCGGGGTTGAGGATCGGGATCATCACGTCGATGAAGTGATATTCGGACTGATGCGCCGTGGTGGACGATTCCGCGGTGTGGTCGTCGCCCATCAGCGCCAGCACGCCGCCGTGTCTGGCGGTGCCGGCAAGATTGGCGTGGCGGAATACATCGCCGGTGCGATCGACGCCGGGACCCTTGCCGTACCACATGGCGAAAACGCCATCGTACTTGCCTTCGCCGCGCAACTCGGCCTGCTGCGTGCCCCAGATCGCGGTCGCCGCCAGATCCTCATTGATGCCTGCCTGGAAGCGGATGTCGCTCTTGCTCAGGAAAGGTGCGGCGCGCTGGAATTGCGTATCGAGACCGCCAAGCGGCGAGCCGCGATAGCCGGTGACGTAGCCCGCCGTGTTAAGACCGTTCCGCCGGTCCAACTCCTTCTGCATCAAGCAAAGCCGCACCAGCGCCTGGAAGCCGGTGACGAACACATGCGTGTGGCCAAGATCGTATTTGTCGTCGAGTTTGACGTCGCGCAGCGGCATCGGGGGTTGGCCTTCCACTTTTGCGGTAGCCAGTTTGCCCTTCCGGTCCTGATTCCACCAGGGGGCAGCTATTTCAGGCACATATAGTCTCGCATGCGCCCGGAACAACGCCGCGCGGTCGCGGCTAGTCGGCCAAGCCGAACACAGTTTGCGGTGCGGCAAAGCCGGCGACCGCATGCTCGCCGAGCCGCCTGAACTCGTTGGGGAAATGGCTGGAGAATTCGGCGGACGCGACGATTGCTTCGCCGAGCTTGGCGGCAACCTTTTCCAGCCGGGCGGCGAGATTCACCGCCGGCCCGATACAGGTGAAATCGAGCCGATTGCCGCCCCCGATATTGCCGTACATCACGTCGCCGACGTGAAGCGCAAGCCCGAACCGGATCGGCGCTTCGTCGCGGCCGGGCGGCGGCAGTTCGGCGATGCGCGTGCGGAACTCCTGGGCGCAGGAAAGCGCGCGGCGGCAAACCTCACCAGCTTTATCCTCGCTGGCGATCGGAAAAATTGCCAACAGGCCGTCGCCCATGAATTTGAGCACTTCGCCGCCGTGATCGAGCACGGCCGGAACCTGACAGCCAAAATAAAGGTTCAAGCGATCGATCAAATCCTGCGGCGACAATTTCTCCGACAGACTCGTGAATCCGCGCATGTCCGACAGCCAGATCGCCGCGCGGATCGCCTCGACATAGCCGCGCCGGATCTTGCCTGCGAGAATCCGCTCGCCGGTCTGGTGGCCAACATAGGTATCGATCAGATTCTCGGATGTGCGCCGCAGCGCCCGGATTTCCGCGACCCGCGCCAGCGGCGCGATCACCGACTCCAGGTCGGCAAACTGTTTGGGCGTGAAGCCTCCTGGTTGCCGCGTCGACCAAGTCGCAACGTGAATAGTGCCGTCGGTAAACACCAGCGGAAATGCGGCATAGTCGGTCCCGCCTTCAGCGCGGAGATCTTTCAGGATCGGAAAGTCGTCCGGGCAGTCGCCGGCGGCGATGCGTCGGCGGATGGTGTTGCGCGTCTTGTAAACCGCCACGACGGGACTGGTGAGGTAGTCGTCGGTTTCGACCAGGCTGTGCAAGGCGTTCGAGACCGTCACGCCCGACTCGGCTTGCCACAGAAATCTGCGGCCCATGACATCCGGGTGCAGCGTGGTGACGAATACCGCTGCTCGCCAGAGGGGTATGCCGGCTCCCACCATGCGCTGGCATAATTGCGCCAGCACGTCCTCGGAATTCGGGCCCGAAAGAGCGCCGCCGGCCAGCCATTCAAGGACCTGATGAATATCGCTCATCCACGGCTCGCGAGGGCGATCAGGCCTTGGCGCTCGGCCGAGCCGACACTTGCGCATACCAGCGGCGCAGATGCCCGCATGTCTCCGGGATCGGCATTTTCGCCCGCGCGGCGAAATCGATGGTGATCAGGGCCGTGATATCCGCGATCGAATAGCGCGGCCCGGCGACAAATTCGCTTTGCCCCAGACGGGCATCCATCTGCTCGTGGAAGTGCTTCACCCGCAGGCGACCGCGTTCGGCCAGCGCCGGGATCTGCTCATAGTCGTGCGGGCCGGGCAGCGCCCGTCCTTTGAGACCGGGCACGGAATTGCGAAACGCCTCCAGCACGGCGTAAAAGCCGTTCCGCTCCGCTTCGCGCTGCCAGGCGGCGACCAGCGCCTTTTCTTCGGCGCTCTCGCCCATGAGCGGCGGCTGCGGATGGATGGCTTCGAAATAAACGCAGATGCCGATCGCGTCGTTGATGCGCGTGCCGTTATCGAGCTCGAGCGACGGCACGGTCGCGTCGGGATTGATCGCGCGAAACGCCGGCGTGAGCTGCTCATTATTCCTGAGATCGACCTGCACGGTCGGCACGCTGATGCCCTTCTCCGCGAGAAAAATCCGAACCCGCCGCGGGCTCGGCGCGGTGCTGCAATCATAAAATTTCATGGGCGGCCCTCACCAATCATGATGTGCGCGTTTTACAGCGAATTATAGCACGCCGTATGCCACCGCGACTCGCACAGCTTCGCGATTTAGAAGAACGGCAAATGCGGATCGCGCGGCAGTCCAAGCTCGGAACGGCCGAAATGAGCGAAGTTCTGCTCGGGGTTAAGAGCAACATGCGCCGCGGCGAAATGGATATCGCGCCAGGCGCGTTGAATCGGGTGTGACGCGGCAAAGCCGGCGGTGCCGCTCATGGCGATCAATGTGTCGACGACATCGACGCACAATTCGGCGGCGCGCGAACAGTCCCGCATCGCGCGCGCACGCAGCTCCAGTGACGGCGGCCTCGAAGCGCGGGCAAAGTCGACGACGCGGTGGAGCAGCAATTCGGCGGCGTCGAGATCGGCCGCCGCCCGACCCAGGCGGACTTGCACGCTGGTGATTTCCGCGATGGGAACACGGCCTCGACCGGCCGGCCGGGTCACGATCCATTCGCGGAAAAGTTCATATGCGCCTTGCGCCGCGCCCAGCATCGGTGCGGCGAACGTCAGCGGCGCATAGCTGATCCAGGGCGCGCGGTAGATCGGATCGTGGTGGAGCTTGCTCCCGGGGGTCCTGCCCTCGCGGAGGTCCGACAGCGCCAAAGTGTGGCTCTCCGGTACGTAAACGTCGTCGCAAATCGCGGTGTTGCTGCCGGTCGCGCGCATGGCGGCGGTGAACCACGTGTCCTTGATCTCGAATTGCTTCGGCCCGACGAGAAAGAATTTCGCCTGCGGACCGCCGGATCCCTCGGCGATGCTGCCGACGATGAGCCAGCGGCTGTGATTGATGCCGCTGGCGAACGGAAATTCGCCGGAAATCCGATATCCGCCTTCCACCTCCGTCACCCGGCCGGACGGCTGGATCGAGGCCGCGATCGCGAAATCGATGCCGTCCGCCCAGACCGCGTTCTGAGCAGCCTCCGGGAAATGACCGACATAATGCGGATGATGAATCATGAGGCTGGCGCACCACCCATGAGACGCATCAGCCTTGGCGATTTCGCGAACCGCCTCGAACCAGGTATCAAGGCTCAGTCCGTAACCGCCATAGCGCGGCGGAATGAGAATGCGCGAAATGCCGGCTGCCAGCAGTGCATCGACTGTTTCCTGCGGCAGCCTCCGCGCTTCGTCCGCAGCTGCGGCTCCCGCGCGGATCATCGGGGTCAGCGCGCGCACCCGCGCGAGAATTGCATCGCGTCTATGGTCGGCCGCTTCAACCTGCTCATTCTGGGTCATGGTTCTCGCCACGTTCCTCCCTGAGTGGCTTTATTGCACAATTTTTTGGACACCGAAAAAATCTTCTGGCAATTTTCTGGCTCGCAAATTCAGCGCAGTACAATCTTTCACGGTGCGCGACTATTCTAGGATTTTGTTATCGGCCTTTTTTCGCCCGAACCATCGGCCTGTTGCGACAAAAAAATTGCCACCTATTGTCTGCTGATTGCCAAATACAAGCTGCGTTCACCCGCGAGGCAAATGACTATGGCCGACTTCACTCCCGTCTCCGCCGCCATTGGCGGCGCGCTCATTGGGCTTTCAGCGGTGCTGCTGATGATGCTCAATGGACGCATTGCCGGCATCACCGGAGTTTTTGCCGGGCTCATCGATCCGACCGCTACCGATCGCGCCTGGCGCGCAACCTTCATCGCCGGCCTGATCGCCGCCCCCCTTTCCGCCGCTCTGCTCGGCTTCAGCCTTCCCGTTCCAGCAATGCCGACAAGCCTCGCTGTTGTTACGGTTGCCGGGCTTCTGGTCGGTTTCGGCACGCGGCTTAGCAATGGCTGCACGTCGGGGCATGGGGTTTGCGGCATTGCGCGGCTGTCGCCGCGTTCGATCGTCGCGACAGCGATTTTCATGACCGCGGCCATTGTTGTTGTCGCGCTCACCCGCCATGTCTTCGGAGCTTAATGATGCGCGCGCTTTCAAGTCTGCTCTGTGGTTTTGTTTTCGGCTGGGGATTGTTCATTTCCGGCATGATGCGGCCGGATAAGGTCTTGGGCTTTCTCGATGTGTTCGCTATCCCGAGCGGCAAGTGGGACCCGAGCCTCGCCGTCGTCATGGCGGCCGCGCTTGCCGTCGCCGGCCTCGGCTACGCGCTTGCGCGGCGGCGGGCGCCGGTCTTCGAGGCCAAGAGCCAGTGGCCGGCGCAATCCGCCATCGATCGCCCGCTTGTCACAGGCTCGATTCTTTTCGGAATAGGCTGGGGCTTGGTCGGGTTGTGTCCGGGACCGGCGCTCGCAAATTTGTCGACCTTGTCGACGCCCGTCATCGTCTTCGTTGTTGCGATGGCGGTCGGCACGCTCGCGCACGATTTCTGGTATGCGCGGAGCGTTGCAGTGAGCGCACCATCGCTCGCGCCGGCGAATGCCGACGGCTGAATCCAGATTGCTACACGGAGCATTTGAGACAAAAAGCGTTCGGATCGCCCGGCAAAGCTATTGTGAGCGCTGGGTGGCGAGGCTTTCGGCGCGCCGCACGCGCGCGAGCGCCTCGCTTGGACCGCGTGCAAGCGATCGAGCGCCGCGATCGCGAATTTTGCGGCGGCATTACCTGTTGCGGAAGGCCTTGGAGATCGCTTCGATGCGCGTCGGCTGGCCGTCGTCCTCGCTCACGCACTTGACCGTGCCGTTATCGTTTTTGACACCCGTCGCAGTGTTCAATTGATAGCGGTGGCAATCGTTGCTGTTCGGTGTGGATACAATGATCGTTGTCGGGGTTTCGCGGCCGGCGATCGATGCCACTGCCGCAGGTTCGGGCTCCGCCCCCGATTTCGGATGCGGCTCACCGACCATCATCCGCAGCCCGAAGGCGACGGCAAGGGCGGCCACCGCTCCGATGCCGATGGCGACGATTTGCCTGGGCCGTCGCGGTTTCGAAGAAGGTTTCAGCGTTGCACGTGATCGCATGATGTCCTCAGTTGAAGATGAATTGCACACCGGCCTTGATGTCCGTCTGCCACGCCGGCGAGCACAAGCGGCGGAACGCTCCGTCGTGCGAGAGGATGAGAAAAAAGCGGTTCGGCAGCGGGTCGGGCGTCGCCAGGAGGAGGCGCGCGCCACCTGCCGAAACGTCGACCATGGTGCACTCCCTGACGACCGACCCATCCGTCGATTCAATCCGCGCTCGCTGAAGAATTGATCGGCGAATTTGCGTACGTTTTTCCGTAGCCATGGCGAGCTCAGAGTTGGACCGATTGAGTGCTTGCGCGTGCCTCATCAACCGTTCCGCCCGACGCAGGCGGTTTCAACGGCAGACGTCCGCTTGGCGGGGAAAGATCGGCGGCCACGCTCTCGTTGGCCACTGCGTGCCTGACCTGCCAGAATCGCAGAACGCGTTGTGCTCCGCTCGCTGATAATCGCAGGAAGTCGGCGCGCGCGGAATCGACATCCAGGTCGGACATTTTCCCGGCGATTGCGCGGCAGTTCAGGACAGCGCGAACGGTCGGCCACTCCAGTTCCGCGGCCTTGCACGCGATCAGAATGGCTTCGCGGTGCTTGCTCTGGAGCAGATTCTCCACGAGCGGCAAGGGAGCGGCGCAAAGCACCGAAAGCGCCGCAACGATGTCCGCGTATTGACCTCTGCTTGCAAACTCGAACACGGCGCCTTCGTCGAGCCGCCCTTCGGCTTTCATGGCGGCGACACGCGCCTGGGCGGTTGCGTAATCGTGTTGGCTTTGGCGGCGCGCCTCGTATTGCGCGTCCTCGGCGATGGCGGAAAGCACACCTTGAATATGCGTGCGGCTTTCCGGACCTGCCAATGCGAGAAGGCGGGCGCGGACGGCCTCGGTGGCGCGCGACAATAATTCGCGGAAAAGACGCAGCGGAACATCGAGCCGAAGCCCTACTTTCTCGGCCAGCCGCTCGTCGCGTTCGGCGTGCTGCACAAGCGTCTCGAGGCCACCCTCGGAGAAACGTGCGCCAGAGTTTTCGGCGAGTGTGTGAAAGACGTCCTGGTTGCCTCTTTGCAACAGGACGTCGGTTACGGCGGCCCCAATTTGTGGGCGTGCGGAAATCGCGAGCAGATGTGCCTGCGTCTTTGTACTGGCGATTTCGATAAGGTCGTGGTCGCTGAGCCGAGCCGAGGCGGTCAGGATCGGCTCGGCAACGGTGATATTGTCATCCCCGGCGAGCCGGCGCACGACATCGATGGGGGCGTTATGGATCGGCGCGAGACGCCGGCTGAGTTCGGCCAGCGCCTTGGATTCGATTCTCTTGATCAGGTGTCCGAGAATGTCGTCGAACACGTCGATTTGTTGATCGTTCAGCCGATCGGCGTCCGCGACGAACAAGTCCGTAATGCGTCGCAGCGCGTCGACGCGCTTGTCTTTCGACCCGCTTTGAATCGCCTCTTCCAACTCGAGGATGAGTGATTGCCCCACGCTCACGGCGACTGCATCTCCTGCACAGCACGGCGGATGGGGAGCGGGGGCCACCGTCTATTGGAGGTAGTATGTGCCCGCGATGGTTGAATAAAATATTAATCAACGTGTAAATTTCAGGAAATTAACGTATTGGATGTGTATGTTGATAATGTCGACGACCCTGGCGGCGGTCACGCGGACGCTTGCCGAAGCTTCGATCGCTCAGGACGTGCCTTGACGTAGTTCGTTAATCCTGCGGCAAGGTGATCGAACAAGAGGCGCACCCGACGGGTCGCTTTTAGATCCTCGTGCATGACCAGCCACACCTCGAGCGCATATTGGATGGCATCTGGAAGCACCGGGACCAACTCGGGCGCGCGGCGCGCGATATTCTCCTGACAACCGCCGATGCCAACCCCCGCACGCAGCGCCGCAAGCTGGGCAAGGTCGCTGTCGCAGCGGAAGCCGAAGACCTCCCGTGTCAACTTGCGCGCGAAGTTGCCGGCGGCGCGGAACGCGCGGTTATCGCGGTCGAAACCGATCACGCAGTGGCTCGCCAAGTCGGCAAGCGAACGCGGCTCGCCAAAGCGCGCGAGATAATCGCGATGCGCATAAAGCCCAAGACGTGATGCTCCGATCCGCCGCGCGACCAGGCCGCTTTGCGTCGGCCGCACCATGCGCACCGCGATGTCGGCGTCGTGGCGCGCCAAATCCTCGGTGCGGTTGGTCAGCCCGAGCTCGATCACGATACCCGGATGCACGGCATGAAAGTCGGCGAGGATCGGCGGCAACACTTCGCAGCCGATGACGTCGCTTGCCGTCACCCGCACGGCGCCGCGGTCGGCGGCGGCTTCGCCCGATGCCACGCGCGCTAGCGCCGCCGCAGCGGCGGCCATCGCCTCGACATGCGGCTCCAAGGCAAGCGCGGCCGGCGTGGGCGTCAAGCCGCGCGGCGAGCGTGTGAACAGCGTCAGGCCGAGTGCTGCTTCCAGCGCGTCGATATGGCGCCCGACGGTAGGCTGGGTCAGGCCGAGCCGGCGCGCCGCGCCCGACAGGCTGCCGTCGCGCGCGACCTCGACGAATGTGCGCAGCTCGTCCCAGCCCGGTGTCCGGCCCGTCGTCATACGAAAATGTATAGCTAACCGACGATAATATGCAATTACGTTGAGGGCAGGGACGCGCTACTTGGAAGCCGAGACGACCCGAGGAGGTTTCGATGACGGCGTCTGCGCCAGAGTTCCGGTCCACCCTCAATGCAATTCCGGCTTCAGCCGGCGGGAAAGCCCGATCGGCCGCGGGCGGCGTTCGCTCACTACTTCGGATCGAAGGCGCGGCCGTATTCGCGGCGGCGCTTGCGCTCTATGCTCACGGCGGATTTTCCTGGCCGATGTTCGCGCTCCTCTTCTTTGCGCCCGACCTCACGATGCTGGCCTATTTGGCCGGGCCGCGCGCGGGCGCGACCGCCTATAACGCCGTGCACACCTATCTGCCGACGCTGGCGCTCGTGCTCGCCGGATTCTTCTTCGGCCTGCCCGCGGCATCGGCCTGCGGTCTGATCTGGATCGCGCATATCGGTTTCGATCGTGCGCTCGGCTACGGCCTGAAATACGCGACCGGTTTCAGCGACACCCATCTCGGCGGCATCAGCCGCCGCTGAACATTCACACCCAACAGGATAAGGCCATGCGCATTCACGCAATTCAAACCGGCCGCGTACAGATCAAAGAAGCGCAGATCGAAGGCCGTGGACACGGTCTCTGGCGGCAGCTGCAGCCGATGCTGTCGCGCGAATGGGCGGAATGGGCGCCGGTCTATGCCTGGGCGATCGAGCATCCGGAGGGCGTGATCGTCGTCGATACCGGATCGGGAGCGCATCTGAAATCGCTGCCGCGCTGGCACCCATATTTCCAATTTGCCGTGCGCTTCGACATCGAGCCCGAACAGGAAGTGGGCCCGCAATTGCGAAGTCTCGGCATTAGCGCCGGCGACGTCACGACCGTCGTGCTGACACACCTGCATGTGGATCATGATGGCGGCCTCGCGCACTTTCCCAATAGCCGCATTCTCGCTGACTCCCGCGAGATCGCGCGCACGGGCGGCGTCGCCGGCGCCCTGCTCGGCTATCTGCCGGGCCGCTGGCCGAAATGGTTCGAGCCGCAGCCGCTCTCCTGGCAGCCATCGCCTTACGAGCCCTTTGCGCTGAGCGCGCGGATCACGAGCGCCGGAGACATCCTCGCCGTCCCGACGCCGGGACACACGCCAAACCACCTTTCCGTCATTGTGCGCGACGGCGAGCAGCAGATCATGCTCGCCGGCGACACATCCTATCTGGAAGCGACCATGCTGAGCGGCACGATCGACGGCGTGAGCCCCGACGAGACGGCGGCCAGGGCAACGCTTGCCGATATCCGGGCATTGTGCGCCGCGCGCCCGACCATCTACCTGCCGACGCACGACCCGCGCTCCGCTCAGAGGCTCGCCGGACGACGCTCGGTGATTGCACAACATGCCTCCGACGCCGTTTCACGGGTCGCGGCGCGTGATTGATGGGTGGTGCGCACGACCCCATATGAGATGTTACAGTTGCGCCGGAATTTTCATGTCAAAGCCATTGATCATCTCCATCCCGCACCGTCTCGGCAAGCAGGAGGCGCTTCGCCGCTTGCAGGACGGCCTGGGCAGCGCCGGCGCGAGCTTTAGCCATTTGTTTAGCATCGAAGAACAAACTTGGACGGGAGATCATCTCCAGTTTCGGGTGAGCGCACTCGGCCAGACCGCGAACGGCTCGATCGACGTGGCGGAAGACCACGTGCGCTTGGAAGTATTTCTTCCGTGGCTTCTGGCAATGCTTGCCGAAACGTTGCAGCCGCTCATCCGCAGGGAAGGCATTTTGCTGCTGGAAAAGAAATAGTAACCCTCGCCTTCAAAACTCCGCGGCATGAGTCTGGAATAGCGATCCAAACGTGCGATAAGAAACCTGCGTTTGAGCGCTTCGACCGCCAGCACTTCGACCGCCAGCACTTCGACCGCCAGCATGTGGGGCACGCGATGGGAAATTCTGTACCTTTGAGTCTGTGGTTCGGCGTGGCACTCTACGCGGCGATCGGACTGTTCGGCGTTGTCGTTTTCCACGAGACCACCCCGCTCGCGCAGCAAACGACCGAAGGATACGGGATCGGCTACAGCACATTGGCCGTGGTTTCCGAAGCTGCGAAAAAATAAGCGTCCGCTCTGCCAAATTGACATTGTCTCGGCGCGGCCGAATGGCGCGAGTGAGCTTGCTGATCGAGACGCCGAGCGACAATCCCGCAAGTACATCGGTCGCATAGTGCGCTGACAGCAAGATCCGCGCCCCCGCCAACGGGCCGGCGATCGGATGGATCAGAAGACGCATCTTGCGCGCTGTTAGCTTTTTCGTCGGCGAGCCGCGTCATCTCCCCAAGTGTGCGCTCCCATGGGCCGCCGAAAGATCGCGCTCGCGCCCTGTGACGGCGGATCGTGAGCCCTCTATAATGTCGCACGTTCCCGAACGTCGCCAAGGGAGAGAGTCTCCAAGGGAGAAGCGTCCGATGGGGCAGGATCATGAACACGACAACGACGGTCATCATCACGGCTCTGAGCTGTCCGAGATGCAGTTGCGCGTGCGTGCGCTGGAGACCGTGCTGACGGAGAAAGGCTATATCGATCCCGCCGCGCTCGACCTGATGATCGAGGCCTACGAAACCAAAATCGGCCCGCATAACGGCGCGCGCGTTGTCGCCAAGGCCTGGAGCGATCCGGTTTTCAAGCACGCGTTGATCGCGGACGCGACCAAGGCCGTCCAATCGCTCGGGCTGATCAGCCGCGTCGGCGATCACTTGATTGCTGTCGAGAACACGCCCGGGCTGCACAATATGATCGTGTGCACGCTGTGCTCCTGCTATCCGTGGGAAGTGCTCGGCCTGCCGCCGGTCTGGTACAAATCCGCGCCCTACCGCTCGCGCGCGGTCAACGATCCGCGCGGCGTGCTCTCCGATTTCGGCGTCGCGCTGGCGGCCGACATGCAAATTCGTGTCTGGGATTCGACGGCGGAAACGCGCTTCATTGTTCTGCCCATGCGCCCGGCCGGCACCGAAGGTTGGAGCGAAGACAAGCTTGCGACGCTGGTCACACGCGATTGCATGATCGGCACCGGCCTGCCCAAGCTTGCGCACGAGGTCGCCTGATGGACGGCATTCACGACATGGGCGGGATGCACGGCTTCGGGAAAGTGGAGCCCGAAGAGAACGAGCCGGTTTTCCACGCGGCCTGGGAAGGACGCTGCCTTGCGCTCAATCGCGCCATGGGCGCGATCGGCGCCTGGACTATCGACGAAGGCCGCGCCGGTATCGAGCAATTGCCGCCGGACGTTTATTTGTCGTCCTCGTATTACGGCAAATGGGCGCTGCGGCTGCAAAACATGGTCATCGCGCGCGGACTTGCCGGCGCCGATGAGCTCGCCGCCGGTCATGCGCTGCATGCAGCGAAGCCGCTCAAGCGCAAGCTCGCAGCCGCGGACGTGCCGCGCACGCTGACCCGCGGCTCCTTTGGCCGGCCGGCCCCCGCGCCCGCGCGCTTCGGCGCCGGTGACCGTGTGCGTGCGAGAAACCTGCACCCGGCGACACACACGCGGCTGCCACGTTACGCGCGCGGCCATGTCGGCGTGATCGAGGCCGTTCGCGGCTGCCACGTTTTTCCGGACTCCACGGCGGTCGGTGCCGGCGAAGATCCGCAATGGCTCTATGCGGTCGTGTTTGACGGCCGTGAGTTGTTTGGTGAGACGGCCGATCCGACGCTGAAAGTCTCGCTTGAAGCCTTCGAACCTTATTTGGAAAGACCGGAACCATGAGCAGCGCCGCTATTCGCTCGTTCGGCCGGAATGACGGTCCGAACATTCCGCGCAATGCAGAAGGTCCGGTCTTTCGCGAACCCTGGGAAGCACAGGCTTTTGCGCTGGCGCTATCGCTGCACGAGCGCGGCCTATTTTCCTGGACGGAGTGGGCCACTGTACTCGGCGAGGAGATCAAGAAAGCGCAAGCGGCCGGCGACCCCGACACCGGCGAGACTTACTATCATCACTGGCTGGCCGCGCTCGAACGCATCGTCGCCGCCAAGGGCCTTGCCGATCCGCAAGCGCTGACGCGCACCCGCGAAGCCTGGGCGCATGCCTGTGCACGCACACCGCACGGCACGCCGATCGAACTAACGCCGCGAGACTTCGCCGAGTGACGGCCAGACCGGCGGGTCGGTGCCGAGCGGCACCGCCGGCCGCATCCAGGCCGCAGGCGTAGCGCAAAGGCGCGCGGCGTGCCGCACGCCGCACATGAGGCCGAACGGCGATCGGCTCTCTTCCAGTAAGTCCGCGACATCCTCGCGCGAAGGAAGCGCGCAGGAGAAACCGTTTTCCAGGCGGCCGAACGTCCAGATCCAGCGTCCCGTAGCCGCCAGCGAAACCCGCACCAGCCAGCTGCCGCCTTCGCTCGCCTGCCGAATGCGCGCCATGAGCACGCCGAAGGCGAGCAAATAGCCGGTCGCGTGGTCGAGCGCCTGGCAAGGCAATTCCTTCGGCGCCTTTACGCCGGCGGCCGCGGCCTCGGCGACATTGAAGCCGGTGGCAGTTTGCACCAGGGAATCGAAGCCGCGGCGCGATGCCCACGGGCCCACATCGCCGTAAGCGGACAGCGAGCCGTAAATGATGCCGGGGCGCAGCGCCGCAACCTCGGACGGGCCGAACCCACGGTCGGCTAGCGATCCAGGCCGAAAGGCTTGCAAGAAAATGTCGGCGTCGGCGATGAGGCGTCGCAAGGCGGCTCTGCCGTCCGGCGTGGCGAGATCGGCGAAGGCCGAAAGCTTGCCGCGTCCCGTGTCCTTCGCCAGCCAGTCGATGACGGGCAGGCCCGGCGCGGAAATCCGCATCACGTCGGCGCCATGCGCAGCGAGCGCGCGGCCAGCGACCGGTCCGGCGATGATGCGTGTCAAATCGAGGACGCGAAGTCCCGAGAGCGACCTTGTGCCTTTCGGAAGCAGCCGAGGCGGCGCGTGGCCAATCTTTTCGATCTGCACGACGGGCGCGGCAGCGACTGCGGCCGCCTGCGGATGCGTTGCCCATTCGTCCGGCGAGCGCATCGCGGCCACGACGCAGCCGCGCTCATATGCTTCGGTCTCGAAGGCGATGGCTTCCCAGTTGCTCAGCGCCACTTCGATCGCCGTACGGCTGGGCGAGCAGCCAAGAAGCTTCAGAACGTTGCCCCGGTGATGCGGGAAATTCATGTGCAGCCGCACGAACCGTCCATCGCCGGCGCGATAGGCGCCGAACAGCGGATCCCCAAACGAGGCCGGCGCACCGCCGTCGATCGTCAGATAATGCTCGCTGCGGAACTCCGCCGCCGCATGCCGCATGTCGACGCTGACCGTCTGCCGCGGCGCTCCGGCGCGATGACGCAGCTCCGCCGCGGCAAGCCCGACGGCGGCGATGCTGGCCTGTGCCGCGGTGCCGATGCGAAACGACGATGGCAGCACAGGATCGTTGCCGGAAAGATGCAAATGTTCAAGGGCCGCTGCATCTGCGCCCCCTAGCCGCCAAAGGCTCGCGACCGCTTCGGCTGGCGACACCGTTGCGCTCACAGCATCCCAAGAAGGTGCGGCAGCCAGAGCGACAACGTGGGAATGTAGGTCACCATCACCAGAAAGATCAGCATGGTCGCAAGCCAGGGCAGTACGGCGACCGTGAGTTCGGCGATGCCCATGCCGGTAATGCCCGATGCCACGTAGAGGTTGAGCCCGACCGGCGGATGGCAAAGCCCGACCTCCATGTTGACCGCCATCAGCACGCCCAAATGCACCGCGTTGACGCCGAGCGCCGCGCCCATGGGAAACAGGATCGGCGCCATAATCAGAACAATTGCAGCGGGATCCATGAAGTTGCCGGCGGCCAGGAGAACGACGTTGGTGACCAGAAGGAAGCCGACCGTGCCAAGACCTTGCGCGCTCATCCACCCGGCCATCGATTGTGGAATCTGCTCCGACGTCAACAGCCAGGAAAACACTGCCGCGTTGGTGATGATGTAGAGTATCATCGCGCTCATCGACGCCGCCTTGAGCAGCACCCCTGGCACGTCGGCGAATTTCAGTCCCTTGTAGACAAAGACCGCGACGATGAAGGCGTAAACCGCCGCGACCGCGGCTGCTTCGGTCGGCGTGAACAGGCCGGAATAGATTCCGCCGAGCACCAGAACGATCAGCAGCAGACCCCAGATGCTTTCACGAAAAGCGCGCGTGCATTCGCGCCAGCTCGCGCGCGCCATGCGCGGATAGTCGTTGCGCCAGGCCCGATACCAGGTGGTCGCGCCGAGCATCGCCGCGAGCATTAGGCCCGGCACCACGCCGGCGATGAAAAGCTGGCCGACCGAGGCGGAATCGACCACGGCGCCATTCGGCCCGCGCGGCTGCATGCCGCTGGTCGCCACCGCATAGATGACGAGATTGATCGAGGGCGGAAACAGGATGCCAAGCGCGCCGGATGTGGCGATCACGCCGGCGCCGAAACGCGGCGGATAGCCGTTCTGCAGCAAGGCCGGCAGCATGATCGAGCCGATGCCGACGACGGTCGCGACCGAGGAGCCGGAGATCGCAGCGAACAGCGCGCAAGCGACAACGCCCGCCAGACCGAGCCCGCCGTACCAATGACCGATCAGCGAGGTGGCAAAATCGATCATGCGGCGCGCAACACCGCCGGTCGTGAGAAAATTGCCGGCCAAAATGAAGAATGGAATGGCCATGATCTCGAAGCGGTCGATGCTGGTGAACAGCTTCAAGCCCACCATCTTCGGATCGACGTCGGAAAGAATGAACAAATAGGTGAGCACCGAGAGGCCGAGCGCGATCGAGATCGGCATGCCGCTCGCCATCAGGCCAAGCAGCAGCGCGAACAGGAGCTCGGCGCGCACCGTGTGCGACAGCTCGATGAT
The DNA here is from genome assembly GCA_963831135.1 of uncultured Alphaproteobacteria bacterium. GTDB lineage: Bacteria > Pseudomonadota > Alphaproteobacteria > Rhizobiales > Xanthobacteraceae > BOG-931. The sequence goes on along the minus strand of CAWHPH010000032.1, from coordinate 78,692 downwards.
GTGAAGCCGCGCGGCGAAGCAGATGAGCGCGAGCGCAAGAGGTATGACGACGATCAGTGCCGCCGTGATCGTATCGCCAAGCGGTGATGGTCCCGCGGGCTTGGATGCAGGCGAGAAGACGCTCATCGCACGGCCTCGCTGAGCGCCGGCGCCGGCTCATCGCGCGGCGCCTCATAATCCACGCCGTGACCTTGATGCGGCACGCGACCGGTGCGCAGGTAGCGCCACATCACCTGCAGAAATCGAAAGCACATCAGATAGGAACCGAGCGGAATGCAGAGATAGATGATCCAGCTCGGCCATTCGAGCTCCGGTGAGACCTGGTCGGGATCGAGCTCATGAACGTAGATGGCGCCGAGCGTGCCGATGACGCCGGTGAACAAGGCCCCGCACAGGAGCGCGAACACGATCACCGGCTTGCGCGCCGCGGGCGTCAATCGCTCGACGAGGACATCGACCCCGACATGGATGCCGGTGCGCACGCCGAGCGCGGCGCCGAATTTCGCCATCCATACGAACATGTAGGTGGCAAGCTCTTGCGCCCAGGACAGATTGACCGCCGCGAGCGTGGTGTAAACCCAATCGGCCGCGTGGCTAACAAGGACAAAGCCGTGAACGCCCGCCCACCTGGCAAGCCCGGCCGAATTGCTCGCCCCGTAGCGGTGGACGACGGCCACGAAGGTCAGCGCGGTCGCCGCACCAATCAGGGTGGCGATGATCCACTCCTCGAGCCGGTCGAGAAGGCGGTTAACGATCGCACCGAATCTTTTCCATCCCCCCCTGCGAGGGGGGGCGAGCGAGGGGGGTGTCGACGACAAGAGCTTCAACCCCCTCCCCTAACCCCTCCCCGCAAGGGGGAGGGGAATGTGCTGCACACGCTGCACAAACGGAGCCGCCGACTGACGCCTTACGACCGCGGCGGCGTGAAGCCCGAGGCTTTGTAGATGCGCTCGATGAAGTCCTTGCCGAAGCGGCTCTGCATCTCGGTGTGCACCGGCATCAATTTGCTGATCCAGGCCTTTTTCTCGGCATCGGTCAAAACATGGATCTCGGTCTTCCCCGACGCCCTGATCTTCTCGATCGCGTCGATGTTGTCTTTCGCCGCGGTGGCATTGAAAAATTCGGTCGTCTCTTTCACGGCGCGATCAAGTTGTCCGCGCACGTCCTCCGGAAGCGAATTCCAGAAGGTCTTGTTGGCGACAAGGGCATAAGTCAGCCGGCCGTGGTGGGATATGGTCAGGTGCTTCTGCACTTCGTAGAATCTTTGCGTCAGAATGTTCGTCGGCACATTGTCCTCGCCGTCGACGACGCCGGTCTGCAGCGCCTGGTAGAGCTCGCCGAAGGCAATGATCTGAGGAATAGCACCAAGCTCGCGCGTCACCGCGTCCTGCACCTTGCCGCCCTGGATGCGCATTTTCATGCCGCGGAAATCTTCCGGCATGATCAAAGGTTTGTTGGCGGTGTAGTCATGGGCGCCGTTGTCCCAATAGGCGAGCGGTAGAATTCCCTTGTTCTCAAGCTTTTTGTTGAGGTCGCCCATCATCGGGCTCGCCATCATTTGGCGCGCGCGCGCCTCGTCGCTCAACAGGAACGGCAGGTCGAAAATGTCGAATTCCTTCACGCCGAGCGGGCTGAATTTCGAGATGGACGGCGCCAATAACTGGACTGAGCCGAGCTGCAGGGCTTCGAGCTCCTCCTTGTCCTTGTAGAGCGAGGAGTTCGGATAGACCTCTACCTTGACCCGGCCATTGGTGTACTTCTCGGCAAGCTCCTTGAAGAACAGCGCCGCCTTGCCCTTGGGCGCATCGGGCGCCACCACATGACTGAATTTGAGCACGATCGGCTCGTCCGCACGCGCCGCCGAAACGGACACGAGGAAGAGCATGACGGCAAGCGCGGCGGCCAAGCGTTTCATGGATTCCTCCCCACGCGTTCATCGATCAGGACTAGCGCCTTTCGGCGTGCTGTTCAGTCCGCCAGTCTTCGAGGATTATCTTCGTTCTTCCGGGCCATGTCACCCGTCGAGCGCTCAATGCATCGCGGCATCCGCGCGGGGAACAAACGCCCCGTGATGGCGGATTACGTCGCCAGCGAGCCGATGCGCGGCGCTCGCCGATTGCGCCGGCTCCATGCCGCTGAGGCGCGCAGCGAGATAACCGGCATTGAAGCCGTCGCCGGCAGCCATCGTATCGACCGGCACCATGACTTCCGGGACCGGCACGAATTCCTGCGCTCCGGCCGCAGCGACCAGCGCGCTGTTGGGGCCGTTCTTGACCACGATCTCGCCGATACCAAAGGCTTGCAGGCGGGCAACCGTCGCCTCCGGCGACGGATCGCCCCACAGAACGGCTTCGTCGTCGAAGGTCGGTAACGCGATATCGACTCGCTTGAGCGCCTCAATGAACACCGTCCGGGTGCGCGCGAGATCGCCTTTCCAGCCGCGCGGCCGGAAATTGCCGTCAAACGCCACCTTGGCGCCTTGGGTGCGCGCGGCTTCGAGCAAGGCGAGAAAACGCCCGATGCCGTTATTGGAATAAAGCGATAACGTGATGCCGGTGAAGTAGATCAGCCGCGCCGCCATCAGGCCGTCGGCGACCTGCATCCAATCAGGCAATTCGAACAGATCGCGCGCCGGGGCTCCCTCGCGCCAATAGCGGAAGCTCCGCTCGCCGGCCGGGCCGTTCTCGATGAGAGACAATCCCGGAAGCCGGCCAGTCACACGCAGGATGAGCTTCCCGGAAACGCCCTCGGCCGTGGCGAGCGCCATGATACTGTCGGAATAGGAATCGTCTCCGAGCGCCGTGGCAAACCCGACCTCGATCCCCGCGCGCGCCAGATAGACGGCCGTATTGAAGGTATCGCCGCCGCAGGACAGAGAGAATCGGCCGTCGGCGCCGCGCGCCAGCTCGATCAGCACTTCGCCGACGCACACGGCGCCCCGCTTTTGCTCGGTCATGGTCCTGCTTCCCGGCTCAGCACAAAGTTGCCGCGGGTGAGGAGATAGCCCAGTGCGCTCAGCATAGCGATGCAAAAGCTGACCGGCCAATCGGTATGGTAAGCGACGACGAGGCCGAGCCAGGATTCGGCCAGCGCAATGCCGGCAGACAGGATCATTCCGCTCCACAGGCCCGTTGCCAGCCGCTGGGCGGTCGCCGGCGGGCCGACCATGAGGGCAAAGACCAGCAACACGCCGACGATTTGGGCACTTTCCGATACCGCCAGTGCGACGATCATCAGGAAAGCCGTGGAGACGAAGCGCAAGGGTACGCCTTTGGCTTCGGCCAGTTCCGGCTGCAAGGTGGAAAAAATGAGCGGCCGCATGATCGCCGCAAGGCTTGCGACCGTGATCACGCCGAGCACGATCAGCGTGCCGATCGTCGATCGATCGACGGCGAGAACATTGCCGAACAAGAGGGCCGTCGCCTGGGTGGCGAACGCCGTGTAATAGTGCAGAAAGAGGAGCCCCAATCCGAGCGCCAGCGACAAGACCACGCCGATCGCGACGTCACGCCCGTTGATCCGTTCGCCGAGCATGCCCATGCCGATTCCGGCTGCGAGTGTGAAGCCGACCAGTCCCCAGACCGGCGCGACGCCGATCAGCACCGCGCCGGTCGCGCCGGCAAAGCCGATATGCGAGAGCGCATGGCCGGCAAAAGTCTGTCCGCGCAGCACCAGGAAATAGCCGACCAGGCCGGAGACGACCGCAGCCACGCCTGCCGCGGCAAAGGCGTTCCGCATGAAGTCGTAATCAAGCATGGTGATGATGGCCGTGCTGGTGGCCGTGGCTGTCCCCGTCGTCATGCGCGTGATCGGAGCGCTCGACATCGCGGCCGCGCGAGAGCACGAAAATGTGCCCAGCTGCATGCACCACCTCGATCTCCGCGCCGTAAAGCTGCGACAGCACCGGCGCCGTTGCCACTTCCGCCACGGTGCCGAGCGCGGCATGCCCATTGCCGAGATAAAGCACACGATCGAGCGTGCCGATAAGCTGGTTGAGTTCGTGAGCGCTGAACAGCACCGTGACGTTGCGCTCGCGGGCGAAGCGGCGCACCAGATCGATAACGGCTTCCTGATAACGGTAGTCGAGGCTGATCAGCGGCTCGTCGAGCAGCAAGAGCTGCGGCTCGCCCAGAAGCGCCTGCGCCAGCAATAAACGCTGCCGTTCCCCGCCCGACATGTCCGAGAGGGGCCGCGCGGCGAGCTCCGCCGCGCCGACGGCAGCCAGCGTCTGTTCGATCATCAGCCGGTCGGCGGCGGTGAGAGACGGCAGGCCCCAGCGCTCGCCGTGAACGGAGCTTGCGATAAAATCGAAGCCGCGTACGCGCAAATCGGGGACCACGGTCCGCACCTGCGGAAGGTAGCCGATCTGCGGATCGCCGCGCCGCGGTGTGCGGCCGAAAACGCGCAGGCTTCCGGCGCGCGGCGGCAGCAAGCCCAGGATTGCGCGCATCAGCGTTGTCTTACCGGCGCCGTTTGGGCCGAGAACACCGATGAACTCGCCGCGACGGATGGCGAAACTTGTGTCTACCAGTATGTCGCGTCCGCCGATCGCAATGCTGGCGCGATCGAGCTCGATCACATTCATGACGACGTCCCGCCCAGCGCGCGCTGGGTTTCTTCGAGCTGCATCATCATCCAATCCTGGTATGACTGACCGGCGGGCGCAGTTTCGGTGATACCGACGACCGGAATGTTGGACGCGTGCGCCAGTTCGATAAGATGCTGGACGAGCTTGGTCGACGCCTGCTTGTTATAGAACAACACGCGCACTTTGCGGTCCTTCAAATCCCGCTCGAACGCGGCGATGTCGCGTGCGCTCGGCTCGGTGTCGTTCATGACGGCGAGCTGGAAACGTTCGTTCGCCATGTCCAGCTTTAGCGCTGCCGCCATGTAGCCGAAGACCGGCTCGGTCGCCGTGACCACCGTGCCGGCATATCTGCCGCGGATGGCGGCGATCTTCTCGTTCAGCGGAGCAAGCGAAGCGAGGAAGGTCTCAAGCCGGGCTTCGTAGTCGCGCTTATGGGCCGGATCGGCGCCCGCGAATGCGGCTGCGAGTGCGCGCGCAACCGCCGGCATGGTGGCCGGATCATAGCAAAGGTGGGGATTGTCACCGCTCTTTCGCTTCATGAGGTCGGCGGCGACGATCACCGCGCGGCCCGGCTTGGCCGTTACGTTGAGAAGATTTTCGATCCACGGATCGTAGCCGGCACCGTTGTAGACGACGATCTGTGCGGCAGCGAGCTGGCGGATGACAGTGGGCGAGAGCTCAAACAGGTGCGGATCCTGGTCGGGATTGCTCAAGACGCTGACGACCGATACCCGGTCGCCGCCGATCTGCTGGGCAACATTTCCGTAGAAATTCTCTGCCGCTACCACCTCGATTTTGTCCTCGGCTGCCCCCGCAGCGGAATGCGCGGCCATCAATGAAATCGACAGGGCAAGGAGAAGTCTTGGCAATGAGCATCTTCGGGACAAAGAGTTGGAATTCGCCTTGAAAATCAAAGGCACGTCGGCAGAATGTAATATTATAACATTGCCTTTGCAATCTCACTGATCGTCATCCGCCGCAACTTGGCGGCACGCAGAATCCATAACCAGCGGACCTGCAAAAAAACCCGCTTAGGAGCGCGGCGAGCGATGGAAGCTAGGCTCCGGCGGCCCGCCGTCCGCTTCTCATTGACGGATTGGGTTTTAGGCCCGGACGGAAGCGCCTATATAGCCGCCCAGGAGGGCCCTGCATGTCAGAACAGATTTCGTCAGAAAAAGTGCCGGTGACGGTGCTGACCGGCTATCTCGGCGCCGGCAAGACCACGTTGCTCAATCGCATCCTATCCGAGCCGCACGGCAAGAAATACGCCGTGATCGTCAACGAGTTCGGTGAAATCGGCATCGACAACGACCTGGTGGTCGGCGTCGACGAGGAAGTGTTCGAGATGAATAACGGCTGCATCTGCTGCACCGTGCGGGGCGACCTTGTTCGCATCCTCGACGGGCTGATGCGCCGGAAAGGCAAGTTCGACGCCGTGATCGTCGAGACGACCGGGCTCGCCGACCCGGCGCCGGTCGCGCAAACCTTCTTTGTCGACGAGAATGTCGGCCGCAAGACCAGACTGGACGCAGTGGTGACCGTCGCCGACGCCAAATGGCTCAGCGAGCGGCTCAAGGATGCCCCGGAGGCGAAGAATCAGATCGCCTTCGCCGACGTGATCCTGCTCAACAAGACCGACCTGGTTTCAGCCGACGAGTTGCGCGAGGTGGAAGGCCGCATCCGCGCCATCAACCCCTACGCCAAGCTGCATCGGACCGAACGCGCGCAAATTCCGCTGGCCGAAGTGCTGGACCGCAAGGCCTTCGATCTCGACCGCATCCTCGACATCGAGCCGGAATTTCTCGAAACCGAAGACGATCACGACCATCATCACGGGCACGGCCATGATCACCACGATCATGATCACGGCCACCATCATCACAATGACCACAAGCACAGGCATGGCGGCCTCAAGCATTATCACGACGAGGACATGCAGTCGGTTTCGCTCAAGAGCGACAAGCCGCTCGATCCCGACAAATTTTTCCCGTGGGTGCAGAATCTCGTGCAGACCGAAGGCCCGAATATTCTGCGCTGCAAGGGAATCCTCGCCTTCAAGAACGACGACGACCGTTTCGTCTTCCAGGGCGTGCACATGATCCTGGATGGCGATCATCAGCGGCCGTGGGCCAAGGACGAGAAGCGCGACAGCCGTATCGTCTTCATCGGGCGCAATCTGCCGGAGGAGAAAATCCGGCAGGGCTTTGAGAGCTGCATCGCGTGATGCTTTCCTCCCCCCTTGTGGGGCAGGATTTGGGAGGGGGGTCGTGACGAGATGCGCATGCGTCGATGCTCGGACGACACCTCCCGCCCCCCACCCCTAACCCCTTCCCACAAGGGCTAGGGAACTCGCGGCACCATCGTCATTTCATGACCGACACACGCGCTGACACCGTTTCCATCGCCGACCGCACGCATCCGGTCGCGGCCGGCGCGCCGGTCGTTTCCGCGCATTTTTTGCGCCACACCGCCGTGTTCGTTCTCGGCGAGGAAGCGATGCTGTTCGTCGAGCCGAACGGCGAGCCGCGGCGCATCGCCGTCCATGACGGAGCGATCCTGGCAACGGCCGCCGACAAGCAGCGCATCGTCAGCGGCGGCGACGACGGCAAGGTCGTCGCCACCAATGCCAAGGGCGAAACACACATCGTGGCCGCCGATCCGAAACACCGCTGGATCGATCACGTCGCGCTTGGACCAGAGCGCGCAATTGCCTGGTCCGCCGGCAAAACGGCGTTCGTGCAGGCCAAGCAAACACGCGAATTCGAGGCGCCTTCCACCGTCGGCGGATTGGCTTTCCTGCCGAAAGGCTTTCGGCTTGCTATCGCCCATTACAACGGCGCCACGCTCTGGTTTCCGAATGCCCCGCAGGCCACACCGGAATTCCTGGAATGGAAGGGCTCGCATCTCGGCGCCATCATCAGTCCTGACGGGCGTTTTCTCGTCACCACAATGCAAGAGCCGATGCTGCATGGCTGGCGTATTACCGACCGCAAGCACATGCGCATGTCCGGTTATGCGGCGCGCGTGACATCGCTCGGCTGGACCGCCGACGGCGATTGGCTCGCAACCTCAGGCGCGCCGCAGCTCATCCTCTGGCCGTTCCAGGGCAAAGACGGACCGATGGGCAAGCAGCCGCGCGTCATGGCGCCGGCGGAGCATCGCGTGGAAATCGTCGCCTGCCACCCGCAAGATCCGATCGTTGCCGTCGGCTACGCAGACGGCTTGGTGCTCTTTACCCGCATCGAGGACGGCGCCGAGATTTTGGTCAAAAAGCCCGGCAACGCACCGGTCAGCGCTTTGGCCTGGAGCGCGGACGGCCGCTTCCTCTGCTTCGGCACCGAAGACGGCGAAGCCGGCGTGCTCGATCTCGTCTGACCGGTAGTAGAGCATGTCCCGGAAAAAGCCTGCCCGGACTTGATCCGGGGTGGAAACCGGTTTTCCGAAAAGGACGTGCGACCACGCAAGAATCGAGAGTTCATCCCGATTCAACCAAATCGGGATGTGCTCCAGCAAAGGAGACTTCATGTTTCTCAAAGTGACGGCGGCCGGCGAATTGCAGTTCGAGGACCGGCAGAACTTCCGCGCCTTCAAGCTTGTGGTCGAAGGCGACCGCGGCCGGCTCGACGTGGTCAGACGCGCCGTTACGGGTAAGGCAGAGCTACCCGATGCTGATACAGCCTGGATTTACCAGGATGCATTGCGCCAGTGGCCCGGCCTCCAGCAGGACGCAGCTTGGCAGCAGAGTTTCTCCGCCATGATCGAGAAGGCCCGGCCGCACGGCTGGATCGATGATCAGCGCAAGGCGATCAAAGCGCATATCGAGTGGGTCGCGCCGTGAAGAGCAAAAGTTACGCCGTAGTCGCAGCGCAGCTCTGCTGGTGACTCGAACGAAGCCTAGATCACATATTGCCGCAGCGGCGGATAGCCGTTGAAACCGACCGAGGAATAGCTCGCCGTATAGGCGCCGGCTGCCTCGATCAGGATCTTGTCGCCGATCGCGAGCGACACCGGAAGCGGATAAGGCGTCTTCTCGTAGAGCACGTCGACGGAGTCGCAGGTCGGGCCGGCAATGATACAGGGCGCCGTCTCGTCGCGATCCTTGCCGGTGCGGATCGGATAGCGGATCGACTTGCCGATGGTTTCCGCCAAGCCGTGGAATTTGCCGATGTCGAGATAGACCCAGCGCACCTCGTCTTCCGGCGAGCGCTTGGCGATCAGCACCACTTCGGCCTCGATCATCCCGGCATTGCCAACGAGCCCGCGGCCCGGCTCCACAATGGTGTTCGGCAAGTTGTTGCCGAAATGCTTGCGCAGCGAGCGGAAAATGGCCTTGCCGTAGGATTCGAGCTTGGGCGTTTTGCGCACATAGCGCGCCGGAAAGCCGCCGCCGAGATTGACAATCGAGAGCGAGATGCCGCGCTCGGCGCAAGCGCGGAACACCGCCGCGGTCGAGGCGAGCGCGCGATCCCAGGCCCCGACATTGTGCTGTTGCGATCCGACGTGGAACGACACGCCGTGCGGCATGAGCCCGAGCTTATGCGCGTGCTCGAGAATGTCGGCGGCATAGACCGGCTCGCAGCCGAACTTGCGGGACAGCGGCCATTCGGCGCCGGAGCCGTCGCAAACGATCCGGCAAATCACGCGGCTGCCGGGCGCCGCGCGAGCGACCTTCTCCACCTCGGCCTCGCAGTCGACCGCAAAGAGCGTGACGCCAAGCGCGAAGGCAGCCGAGATCTCCACCTCTTTCTTGATGGTGTTGCCGTAGGAAATGCGCTCGGGCGGCGCGCCGGCGGCGAGCGCAGCATGCGTTTCGGGAAGCGACGCCACATCGAAGCAACAGCCGAGCTCAGCCAGCAATTTCAGGATTTCCGGCGCCGGATTGGCTTTGACAGCGTAGAAGACTTTGGTGTCCGGCAGCGCCTTGGCGAAGTTCAGATAATTTTCGCGGACGACATCGAGATCGACCACGAGGCAGGGTCCGTTATCGGAGCGCTTTTTGAGGAATTCGCGGATACGTGCGGTCATTGCTACCCCACTCCCTAATCCGGCAGGCGGCGTAGCCGCCGACGTGAACCTCCTGGGACGCGCGCAGTTCCGCGGGTGCGGAGCTCGCTTTCGTCGCCGCGATTTGCTGCCTTGGTCCGGATGAGGGAAAACCCGTTCCGCACTGCTGGCAAAGAAGGACAAGCCCTTTCGGTGTCCCCGGCATTGGCGCCGGCAGTCATCCAAAAAAGCCCTTCCGTCGTTGCTTTAAGCCGCGTCGCCAGTGGAGAGCTGGCATCGCCGGTTCGCCTCCGGCTGCCGGTCGCGGGAGCAAGGAAGTGCAGTCTCTTCCTTGGCGGCTGTCCGGCCTCTTGTCCGGATGCCCACCGACCGACACACGGCCACAGGCACGTGCGAAATTGGGCAATTCCGCCAATAAGCCATTGCGCCGCGGCGCGCAAGCGTTTTGGTCTTGTCAGAAGCGTTTGGTGAGCGTCTTGCCGCGACCGACACTGCCGAAGCGGGCCGCGGGGCTTTTCAGTTCGCTGCGGTGAACGGCTCGACGCGCTGCGCGGCCCGCACGAACTGCACCATGACGACGATGCCGCAGAGCACGAAGAGCCCATCCAGCAGCCGCGCGCCGAAGGTGCCGAGCACGAGCAAGTTGGCGATCGCCCAGCTTCCGGCGAAGGCGGCGCCGAAGACTTCGGCGCTGATCAGGATGGCGGCGCTGACGACCGTCAGCACGTTCTCCCAGACAATCCGGCGCGGACGCGGCGAGGTTTGCGGCTCAGGCTTGTTCATGGCTGTTCCAATGCGGCCGCACTTTCTCCGAAACGACGGCCCAATTCAAGGCAGAAATCCCTATATAAAGCCGGCATCTTCCTTTGGTGGAACCCGCATGAACACGCAGAATAGCGCCGACAACCCCTTTTTCACCCACTGGACGACCCCCGGCGAGGTCCCGCCTTTCGGCGAGATCAAGCCCGCACATTTCGCTCCCGCCTATGCACGCGCCTTTGCCGAACACGAAGCCGAGATCGCGGCAATCTCCGGCCGCCCCGAGCCGCCGGATTTTGCCAATACCATCGCCGCGCTGGAGATGAGCGGGCGGGCGCTGGCCCGGGTCGAGCAGGTGTTTCATCTTCTGGCCGGAGCGTACAGCAATGACGCGCTCCTTGAGATCGAGCGCGAGCTTGCGCCGCAGGTGGCGAGCCACTGGCACAGATTCCACACCAACGCCGACCTGTTCCACCGCATCGATGCCCTGATACAGCAAAGCGATGCACTCGGCCTTTCCGCCGAGCAGAAACGCGTGCTGGAGCGCTACCACACGTCCTTTCGCCGCGCCGGCGCCGCGCTCGACGGCACAGCGAAAAAACGCCTGGCGGAGATCGTCGAGCGGCTGGCGGAGCTCGGCACGGCGTTCAGCCAGAACGTGCTCGCCGACGAGCAAGGCTTCGCGCTGTCGTTGCACGACGAAGCCGAGCTTGCCGGCCTGCCCGACTTCATGCGCGAGGCGATGAAGTCCGAGGCGCAGGAACGCGGCCTCGATGGCTATGTCGTCACGCTGTCGCGCTCGAGCGCCGAGCCGTTTCTCGAATTCTCCCAGCGCCGCGACTTACGCGAAAGGGTCTACCGCGCCTTCGTCTCGCGCGGCGATAATGACGGCAAGACCGACAACAAGGCGATCATCGCCGAGATGGTGCGGCTGCGGGCCGAGCGCGCCCGCCTGCTCGGCTATGCCGATTTCGCCCATTACCGCCTGGACGACGCGATGGCCAAAACGCCGACCGCCGTCCGCAGCCTGCTCGACACGGTGTGGACGCGCGCGCGGGCGCGCGCGGCAGCCGATCGCGACGCCTTGCAAGCGCTGGTGCAAAAGGAGGGCGGCAACTTCACGCTCGCGCCCTGGGACTGGCGCTACTACGCCGGGAAGCTGCGCCAAGAGCGCTGCGATATCGACGAGGCCGAGATCAAGCCGTATCTCAATCTCGACCGCATGATCGAAGCGGCGTTTTACACGGCGGAACGTCTCTTCGGGCTGCGCTTTGCCGAGCGATCGGATGTCCCGGTCTGGCATCCCGACGTCCGCGTCTGGGAGGTGCGCGGGAATGACGGCAGCGAAATCGGGCTGTTCTTTGGGGATTATTTTGCTCGCCCGTCCAAGCGGAGCGGCGCCTGGATGACGTCGCTGCGCGATCAGGAAAAGCTCGCCGGCGACATTCGCCCGCTGATCGTCAATGTGTGCAACTTTGCGAAAGCGGCAGACGGCGAGCCCACGCTTTTGAGCTTCGACGATGCGCGGACTTTGTTTCACGAATTCGGCCATGCTCTGCACGGGCTGCTTTCGTCGGTGACTTATCCGAGCATTTCCGGCACCAGCGTTGCCACCGATTTCGTCGAGCTGCCGTCCCAGCTTTACGAACATTGGCTCGAACAGCCGGATGTGCTGAGGCGCTTCGCCAAGCATTACCGGACCGGCGAGCCGATGCCTGAGGAGCTGCTGCAGCGGCTCATCGCTGCTCGCAATTTCGATCAAGGTTTCGGGACGGTCGAATATGTCGCTTCGGCCATCGTCGATCTCGATTTCCATTCGCTCGGTTCGCCGGAAACGATCGACCCGGGCGCGTTCGAAACGGCCGCGCTCGCGCGCATCGGCATGCCCGGCAGAGATCGCCATGCGCCATCGCCCGCCCCACTTTGCTCACGTGTTTTCAGGCGGCGGTTATGCTGCGGCCTATTACAGCTACATGTGGTCGGAAGTCCTCGATGCGGACGCTTTCGAAGCCTTCGAGGAGAGCGGCGACATCTTCGACCCGGCGACGGCCAAGCGGCTGCGCGAGACGATCTATGCCGCCGGCGGAGCGCAGGACCCGGTCGACGCCTACAAGGCCTTTCGCGGCCGGCTGCCGAGTCCGGAAGCTTTGCTGCGCAAGCGTGGTCTCGCCGACGTTCCCGTGCCAAACTAGCCGACATGGAGCTGCATACAGCCGGTCACCGTCGCGGCGTCGTCTGCGCGCCGCATCATGAAGCCGTTGAAGCCGGCCGCTCGATCCTCGCCGAAGGCGGCAACGCGCTTGAAGCGATGGTGGCGATGGCGGCGATGATCGCCGTCGTCTACCCGCATATGAATCACCTCGGCGGCGACGGATTTTGGCTGATCCGTTTTCCGACCGGACGCCTGCATACCATCATGGCGGCCGGCCCTGCCGGGGAATACGCCCACCCCGATTTCTATCACGGCTTCGAGACGATCCCGCCGCGCGGGCCGTTCGCGGCTCTCACCGTCCCCGGAGCGGTCGGCGGCTGGATGCTCGCGTTGGAGGCGGCGAAAGCAAACGGCGCTACGCTGCCGCTCGATGTTCTGCTGCTTCCGGCAATCGTGCAGGCCCGCAATGGCTATGTCGTATCGCGCAGCCAGGCGCGGCTAACGGCCGACAAGCTCGCCGAGCTCTCCAAAGCGCCGGGCTTTGCCGAAACGTTTCTGCTGGAAGGGCAACCGCCGGCGACCGGGGCCACCCTGACGCAAGAGGCGCTCGCCGCAACGCTCCGGCATCTCGCGCTCGATGGCCTCGATGACTTCTACCGCGGCGACGTCGGCCGCGAGATGGCGGCCGATCTCGATCAGATGGGCAGTCCGGTCACGCGCGCAGATCTGACCGACTATGAAGCGAGACTTGGCGAACCGCTGCGGCTCGATCTGCCGACAGGCGCGATCTACAACACCGACGCGCCGACCCAAGGCGTCGCTTCGCTGATGATCCTCGCCTTGTTTGCCCGCTTGGGCGTGAGCGAGCCCGAGGGCTTCGATCATATCCACGGCCTGGTCGAAGCGACCAAACGCGCGCTTCGCACCCGCGACCGCGTCCTCACCGACCCCAGCCGCCTCGCGCACCCGCTCGACCGCTGCCTGGAGCCGCGCTTCATCGCCGGCGAAGCGATGAAGATCGACCGGCGCAAAGCTGCGCGCTGGCCGTTTGTGTCGGCCGGGGCCGATACCGTGTGGATGGGCGCCGCCGACACCACCGGTCTTGTCGTGTCCTACATCCAGTCGCTCTATTGGGAGTTCGGCTCAGGCTGCGTGCTGCCGCGCACCGGCGTGCTGATGCAAAACCGCGGCGCGAGTTTTTCGCTCCAACGCGGCGCGCTCAATCTGCTGGCGCCGGGCCGGCTGCCGGTCCATACGCTCAATCCGGCGCTCGCGGTGCTCAAGGACGGGCGCATCATGGCCTACGGCACCATGGGCGGCGACGGCCAGCCGCAAACCCAAGCCGCCCTGTTCACGCGACATGTGACATTCGGCGCGCCGCTTGACGTCGCGGTCGATCGGCCGCGCTGGGTGCTGGGCCGGACCTGGGGCGACGAGCAAGCCAGACTGCGGCTGGAATCACGCTTCGACGGAGATCTCGTCGATCGACTCGCCGAAGCGGGCCATGACGTCGATGTGCTGTCCGAAGCCTATTCCGACACGATGGGCCATGCCGGCGCTGCAGTGCTGCATCCGGACGGTACCTGCGAGGCTGTGCACGATCCGCGCGCCGATGGCGGCGCGGCGGGATTCTAAGGCTCTTATCTTCGTTCCCTGCGTGGCGGCGCGGGGGCGCACGATCGATGAGCCTCGTTTCTGCCCCACTCACATTGGAATGTGGGTACCGTTTTGGGGAGTCCTTGGGGCGCGGGCGGATGATTGACCGTTTCATCTCTCTCATCGCGGGACTGTCGTGCCTCCTCGCGACAACGCTGGAAGCGAGCGCGCATCCGCACGTCTGGGTGACGATGAGCGCCGAACTTGTATATGCGCCGGACGGCTCGGTCACCGGCGTGCGCCACGCCTGGACCTTCGACGATATGTTCTCCGCTTTTGCCACGCAGGGGCTCGAGCAAAAAACCAAAGGCCAGTTCACGCGCCAAGAGCTTGCGCCGCTCGCCAAGGTCAATGTCGATTCGCTTCAGGAATATGCCTACTTCACCTATGCCAAGGTGAATGGGAAAAGGCAGAAGGACGCTTTTTCAGATCCGATCGACTATTACCTCGACTACGATCCGAAGGAAACCGTGCTGACGCTGCACTTCACCTTGCCGTTCAAGGTACCGGTGAAGGCAAAGACGCTCGATGTGGAAATCTACGATCCCGAATTCTTCATCGACTTCGGCTTCGCCGAAAAGGATGCGGCCCGGCTCGTCAATGCACCGGCGCAATGCGCAATCTCTGTCGCAAAGCCGCGCGACGAGTCCTTCTCCGCGGCCGTGCGGCTCGACAAGTCTTTCATGGCGTCGGAAGCGAATGCCGGCATGGGCGCAAGTTTTGCCAACAGGATATCGGTGAGCTGCCCGTGACGCGCGGCGCCAAGGCGCGTTTGTTCCTGGGTATTGTCGTTCTGGCCGTACTCGCGGCCAGCGCGCTTTCTCAGGAAGCCGTTGCGCAATCGGGCCCGCTCGCCGCTTTGCGCCAGCCGGCGCCCGCCGGATTCTTCGGCTGGCTGCTGAGCAAGCAGGGACTGTTCTGGGCCGGAATAGCCTCGACTTTCGTCATGGGGATCGGCACGGCCATCAGCGTTGCGGCGATCGCCACGCTCGCCGTCGGAGCCAAGTCGGCGGCGAAGCGGTTCGCCGCGACGCGCGCCGGCTACGGCACGCTGATGCTGCGCGGCGTCGAGGTCGCCGCCGCGGTGGCGGTATTGGCATTCGGCGTGCTGCTGCTCACCGGCACCATGGCGAGCGAGCGCATGGGAATGTTTTAGATTCGTAGGGTGGGTTTCGCGTCGCTCGGCCCACCCTACGGCTTCACGCCACTTTCTCATTCAGATGGCGGAACAGCGCTTTGCGCGCCTCCTCGTCCATCTCGGTCTTGAATTTGTGCTTGTCCTTGAGTGCGACCGCGCGCTGCGCCGCCGGCCGCGCGCTGATCTCGTCAACGAGCCGCTTGAGATTGGGGAATTTTGCCCAGGCGGCATCGCCAAGGACGGTCGGTATGATTCGCGCCCAGCCCCAGACATCCATGTCGACGATCGTGTAGGTATCGCCGAGCATATATTTCTGTTTGGCGAGCCGCGCATCGAGAATGCCGAAATGGCGCTGCGCCTCGAACGCATAGCGGTTGAGCGCGTATTCGATCTTCTCCGGCGCATAAAGGCGGAAATGCACCGACTGGCCGGAATACGGGCCGACCCCTGTCGCCACGAACATCAGCCACGACAATAGCTCGCCGCGCGCCTTGTCGCCTTTCGGCGGCAGGAACTTGCCGGTCTTTTCGGCGAGGTAGAGCAGGATAGCGTTGCTGTCGAATACCGTGACGTCGCCATCGACGATCGCCGGCAATTTCGCATTCGGATTGATGGCCAGGTATTCCGGCTTGTGCTGCTCACCCTTGCGGGTATCGACCGGGATCGCCTCGTAAGGAAGCCCCGCCTCTTCGAGAAACAGTGCAACTTTGGTCGGGTTGGGCGCACCGCTGAAATAGAACTTCAACATTTCCATACCTCGTCGTTTGATAAAGCTTGGGTCGGACGGGCCGACGGCGGAGAAACTCAGAATAGTCCCGTTATCCTGCCGTCAGCCCCTACGTCGATCGTATCGGCGGCGGGGACCTTCGGCAGGCCCGGCATGGTCATGATTTCTCCGCAGATCGCAACCACGAACTCGGCACCGGCCGAGAGCCGCACTTCGCGCACGGGAATCGAAAAGCCGGTCGGCGCGCCCTTGGCATCCGGATTGGTCGAAAACGAATACTGCGTCTTGGCAATGCAGACTGGCAGCTTGCCGAAGCCCATCTCTTCCCAGACCTTGAGCTGATCCTTCACCGATTTCTCGGCGATGGCATCATCAGCGCGGTAGATTTCCTTGGCGATGGTGCGCACCTTTTCGAACAGCGGCAGGTCGTCGGGGTAAAGAAGCTTCAGATCTGCCTTGCCCTCATCGATGATCCGCACGACCGCCTTGGCGACGTTGGCGGCGCCTTCGCCGCCCATCGCCCAGTGATCCGCCATCAGCGCTTCGACGCCGAGCGCCCTGCACTTTTCCTTCACCAGATCGATCTCGGCATCCGTATCCGCCGAAAAGCGGTTGATGGAAACCACAGCGGGCAGATTGTACTGCTTAATGTTCTCGACATGGCGCTGCAGATTGGCCATGCCGGCTTCCAGCGCTTTCAGATTTTCCTTCTTCAGATCCTCTTTCTTGACGCCGCCGTGCATCTTCAATGCGCGGATCGTGGCGACGATGACGACGCAGTCCGGCTTGAGGCCGGCCTTGCGGCATTTGATGTCGAAGAATTTCTCGGCGCCGAGATCGGCGCCGAAGCCGGCTTCGGTCACGACATAATCGGCAAGCTTGAGGGCGGCGGTCGTCGCCGACACCGAATTGCAACCATGCGCGATGTTGGCGAACGGCCCGCCGTGAATGAAGGCCGGAGTTCCCTCCAGCGTCTGCACCAGATTGGGCGCGATGGCATCTTTCAGCAACGCCGCCATGGCACCGTGCGCGTTGAGCTCCCTGGCGCGCACAGGCTTACGCTCACGGGTATAACCGACGATGACATTGCCGAGACGCGTTTTCAGATCGTCGAGATCGTTGGCGAGGCAGAAGATCGCCATCACCTCGGAGGCGACCGTGATGTCGAATCCCGCCTCGCGCGGGTAGCCGTTGGCGACACCGCCGAGCGAGCAGACAATCTCGCGCAACGCCCGATCGTTCATGTCCAGAACCCGCCGCCAGGCGACGCGGCGGCTGTCGATGGAAAGCGCATTGCCCCAGTAGATGTGGTTGTCGATCAGCGCCGCGAGCAGGTTATGCGCGGTCGTGACGGCGTGAAAGTCGCCGGTGAAATGCAGGTTGATATCCTCCATCGGGATCACCTGGGCGTAACCGCCGCCGGCGGCGCCGCCCTTGACGCCGAAGCACGGTCCCAAGGACGGCTCGCGCAGGCACATCATCGCCTTTTTGCCGATGTGATTGAGCGCATCGGTGAGGCCGACGGTCGTCGTGGTCTTGCCCTCGCCCGCCGGCGTCGGAGTGATGGCGGTGACCAGGATCAACTTGCCGTCCTTCTTCTCCTTGAGGGACTTGATGTAGTCCATCGACACCTTGGCCTTGTAATGGCCGTAGGGCTCGAGATTCTCAGACGCGATGCCGAGCTTTTCCTTCGCTAGGTCGACGATGCGCCGCGGCTTGGCGGCCTGTGCAATTTCAATGTCGGACTTGGGATTTTGATGTTGTGAGGCAGGCATTGTTTGCAGGGTCCACTCAAGCGTGCGGGAAATGGAAAGACGGCAGGAACAAGGGTGGTCAGTTCACGCTAACCTCGCTTTGACGGCGAGGTTGGCGGATTTGGCCCACTCCCCGGCGTCGATTTTCTTGCCGTCGGCGGGTTGAACGCGTGTGATTTTGAAACGGCCATCGGCGCAGACGACGGTGACACCATCCGCATCGATGGCGACGATCTCGCCCATCTTGCCGCCGATACCCTTGGGGTCCTTCGCCGGCAGCGGCTTCGCCTCGAAGACTTTCAGGATCGTGCCGTCAAGCTTCGACCAGGCGCCGGGCGCCGGATTGCAGCCGCGGATCAGGCGGTCGATCTCCTGCCAGGGCCGCCCCCAATCGATATGCGCGTTGTCGGGTCCGCAGCGGCCTTCGTAAGTTGCCTTCGCCTCGTCCTGTTTGATGCGCGGCGCCTTGCCCGCTTTGACGAGATCGATTGCTTCCAGCATCGCCTCGACGCCCATCGGAAAGAGCCGGTCGAAATAGACTGACCCCAGCGTGTCGGTGGCTGAAATCGGCGTCTTTTTCTGAATCAGAATATCGCCGGTATCGAGCCCATTGTCGGGCCAGAAAATCGACAAGCCGGTCTCGCTCTCGCCCTTGATGATCGGCCAATTGATCGCGCTTGGACCCCGATAGGCGGGAAGCAGCGACGGATGATACTGGATCGAGCCGTGGGTCGGGATGTGGAGAAACTCTTCCGGAACAAACAGCGTCACAAAGGCCATCACCTGCAGGTCCGGTTTGAGCGCGCGAAATTCCTCCCACACGTCCGGCTTGCGATAGGAGTCCGGCTGATAGACCGGCAGCTTCGCCGCGAGCGCCGTTTCCTTGAGCGGATCGGCCTTGGCGCCGGGCTTTTCCGGCGCGACATAGACGGCAACGACATTTTCCCCGCGCTTGATCAGCGCTTCGAGCACCGCCTTACCGAACGCTTGCTGCCCGTGAACGACAATACGCATTGCGAATTTTTCTCCTCCCGCTCACGCCCCCGCAAGCGGGCATCCAGTATCGGGCATCCAGTATTTCGTCGCCTGGTTTTGCTCGGTTGGGTCCCCGCTGTCGCGGGGATGAGCGGATACCGTTAGCTACGCCGCCGCGGCCTCGGCCTTCTTCTCCAGCGCGCTGATCGCGCCGGAGGTCTTGATCTCGTCGATCTCCTTTTCCGAATAACGCAGCACCTCGCGTAGCACTTCGTCGGTATGTTCGCCAAGCAGCGGCGAGCGCCGCACGTCAGGAATCGAATCTGACAATTTGATCGGATTGCCCACTGTCAGATACGTCCCACGCGTGGGATGATCGACTTCGACCACGGTGCCGGTCGCGCGCAGCGACTGCTCGTGGGCAATGTCCTTCATCGACAAAATCGGCCCACAGGGAATGTCGAGCTTGTTGAGAATGTCCATGGCCTCGAACTTTGTCTTGGTCATGGTCCATTGTTCGATGGTGGCAAAGATCTGCTTGAGCCGCGGCAATCGCGCGTTCGGTGTGGCGTAGTCGGGATCGGTCTTCCATTCCGGCTTGCCGATCACGTCGCAGATCGCGCCCCAGACCGGCGCCTGGGTGATGAAATAGATGTAGGCGTCGGGATCGGTCTCGAAGCCCCTGCACTTCAGGATCCAGCCGGGCTGGCCGCCGCCTGAATCATTGCCGGCGCGTGGCACGGTATCGCCGAAGGCAATGCCCTCGCCATACTGGCTGTATTCGGTGAGCGGGCCGTGCGCGAGCCGCTGCTGGTCACGAAGCTTCACCCGCGCCAGGTTGAGCACGCCGTCCTGCATGGCGCAGAGCACCTTTTGTCCGCGGCCGGTGCGGGTGCGCTGATAGAGCGCGGCGACAATGCCGAGCGCCAGATGCAAGCCGGTGCCGGAATCGCCGATCTGCGCGCCGGTCACCAGCGGCGGTCCGTCGCGGAAGCCGGTGGTCGATGCCGCGCCGCCGGCGCACTGAGCGACATTCTCGTAAACCTTGCAGTCCTCGTAGGGTCCGGGGCCGAAGCCTTTGACTGACGCGACGATCATGCGCGGATTGAGCTTATGGATGTGCTCGAAGGTCAGCCCCATGCGGTCGAGCGCGCCGGGCGCAAAATTCTCCACCAGCACGTCGCATTCCTTTACCAGCCGATCGAGAATTTCCTTGCCCGTCGGATGTTTGCTGTCGATCGTGATCGAACGCTTAGAGCCATTGAGCATGGTGAAATAAAGACTGTCGGCGCCCTTCACGTCGCGCAATTGGCCGCGGGTGATATCGCCGACGCCCGGCCGTTCCACCTTGATCACATCGGCGCCCATGAAGGCGAGCAACTGGGTGCAAGTCGGCCCCGATTGCACGTGCGTGAAATCGAGGATGCGCACGCCGTCGAGCGCCCTGCCCGCTTGTCCCCAAGGTTTTGATGAAGCCTTCAATGAAGCCTTCGATAACGGCTTGGACGATGGTTTTGCCGACGGCCGTCCATTGCTCTTCCGCTCAGCAGCCTTCGCCGGCTTTTTTGCCGCAAGCTTTACGACTTTCTTGGCGGGCTTTTTCGCGCGCGCTTTGGATTTTGCTTTCTTGCGCGTTGCCATCGCGCTGCTCCTTTATTTCTTGCGAATTTTGCTTTGCGGATTGAGGTTGCCAATTCTGCCGCTCTCGCTGCCGGCCGCAGGATCGATCACCGCGTTGACCAGAGTGGGCTTGCCGGAATCCATGGCCTCGCTCACGGCACGCTTGAGCTCGTCGGGCGTCGTCACGCGGACACCGACGCCACCGAAGGCTTCCATCATTTTTTCGTAGCGCGAGTCTTTGACGAAGACCGTTGTTGCAACATCGGGACCGCCCGTCGGATTGACGTCGGTGCCACGATAGATGCCGTTGTTGTTGAAGATGACGATACAGACCGGCAAATTGTACCGGCAGATCGTCTCGACTTCCATGCCGGAAAAGCCAAAGGCGCTGTCGCCCTCGATCGCGAGCACGCGTTGGCCGGTCTGGATAGCCGCTGCGATAGCGAAGCCCATGCCAATGCCCATGACGCCCCAGGTGCCGACGTCCAGGCGCTTGCGCGGTCGATCCATATCGACGACGCCGCGCGCGAGGTCGAGTGTGTTGGCGCCTTCATTGACGAGGATGGCATCCGGCCGCTCTTTGATGACGGTACGCAATGCGCCGAGCGCGCCGTAGAAGTCCATGGGCGCCGCATTATTCATCAGCCTCGGCGCCATCTTGGCGATGTTCTCTTCCCTCTTCGCCCTGACTGCGCCGATCCAGGCGGCCGGCGGGGCCGGCCACTTGCCGTCCATGCCTTCGAGAAGCGCCAACACACAGGAGCCGATATCGCCGACCACGGGAGCGACGATCTCGACGTTGCTGTCCATCTCCTTCGGCTCGATGTCGATCTGGATGAACTTCTTCGATCCAGGCTCACCCCAGGCCTTGCCCTTGCCGTGCGACAGCAGCCAATTCAGACGCGCGCCGATCAGCATCACGACGTCGGAGTCCTTGAGCACAGTGGAGCGCGCGGCACCCGCACATTGCGGATGCGTGTCGGGCAAGAGGCCTTTGGCCATGCTCATTGGCAGGAATGGAATGCCGCTTTTCTCCACCAGAGCACGAATATCGTCATCGGCCTGCGCGTAGGCCGCACCTTTGCCGAGAATGATCAGGGGACGTTTTGCGCTCTTGAGGACATCGAGCGCACGCTTCACCGCCGCCGGCGCGGGAATCTGTGCCGGCGCCGGGTCGATAACCTTGACGAGTGATTTCGCTCCGGCCTCCGCGTCCAACACTTGCGCGAAAAGCTTGGCCGGCAGGTCGAGATACACGCCGCCCGGCCGACCGGAAACGGCGGCCCGGATCGCCCGCGCCACGCCGATGCCGATATCTGCGGCATGCAGCACACGAAAGGCCGCCTTGCAGAGCGGCTTGGCGATGGCCAGTTGGTCCATCTCTTCGTAATCGCCCTGCTGCAGATCGACGATCTCGCGCTCGGACGAACCGCTGATCAGGATCATCGGAAAGCAATTGGTCGTCGCATTGGCGAGCGCCGTCAAACCGTTGAGAAATCCAGGAGCAGACACGGTGAGACAGACGCCGGGCTTTTTCGTCAGAAAGCCGGTGATGGCGGCGGCGTTGCCGGCGTTCTGCTCGTGCCGAAAGGAGATGACGCGCATGCCCGCGGCTTGCGCCATGCGGCCTAAGTCGGTGATCGGGATTCCCGGCACGCCATAGATCGTGTCGATCCCATTGAGCTTGAGCGCATCGATGACGAGGTGGAAGCCATCGGTCAGTTGTTGTTCGGCTCCCGCTGCATCTGCGCTTTCGCGCTTCTCCTTCATCGCTGCATCAGCCATGGAATCTCTCCGATTCGCGCAGTCGGTCGCGTCAGCCCGGACGTTTGGTAATTCATTATTCCATAATTAGCCACGTCCAAAAGAGTCTATCCGGACGCACACCGCAGCCGGCGGCCGGCGCTGTTTCCCAAAAATTCTTGGGTGGGGCCGGAACTCTTGTTCTTTACGGTATTTGCCTCGGTGCCGGAATATTTTGCGGCGCAAACCGGTCTTCCATCTGCCTCAAGAGAGGCGCAAAACGCCTGGGCGTAGCCGGGCAATGCCGCGCCATGCAATTGGATCGACGCGGACATGCATGCCGTCCGATGCATAGTCTGGTCACTATTGCAAACTAAGGGGCAAGAGACTGCCTGACCGCCGAGCCCAAGCGAGAATCAATGTCGCCCAAAACCGCAGCACAAGCGCTTCCGGCTGCTTCCCCCGCTGAAGATTCCTTCTATATCGCAGCCACGTTATCGGCATCGCGGCCGCGGCGCTCGCTCAAGCATAACGACACTTTCATCGTGCTCGACACCTTCGGCGACGTGGGGGCGTCAGCGGGAGGGACCGACGGGCTGTTCTATCACGACACCCGATTTCTCTCGCGCTTGCAGCTCTTGGTGAACGACGCAGTTCCGTTGTTGCTGGGCTCGAATTTGCGCGACGACAACGCAGCGCTCGTTGTCGATCTCACCAATCCCGATATTTTTGCGGATCAGCGCGTCGTTCTTGCCAAGGATACGTTGCACGTCCTGCGCACCATTTTCCTTTGGCGGGACACCGCCTATCAGCGGCTCGGCGTGCGCAATTACGGCGATCGGACGATCGAGGTGCGCTTGTCGATCCTTTTTGCCAACGACTTTGCCGATCTTTTCGAGGTCCGCGGCGCTCGTCGCGAGCGACGCGGCACCGCGACCACGCAATTGCGCGGCAACGACCAAGTGCTGCTCAACTACCACGGCCTCGACGATAAGCTGCGCCGCACGACCCTGACCTTCGATCCGCCGCCGGACAAGCTTATGACGAATGGTGCGATCTACAATCTCCGCTTGGCGCCTGGCGAGGCGCGGCCGATCTTTCTCGCCGCCGGCTGCAATGAAGCGGAGGCCCGCCCGCAGCCGTTCCTGCGCGCCATCGTCAAGGCGCGCCGCGAGCTGCGCGAAGCGACGTGCGGCCATACCAGCGTCGAGACGTCGAACGAACTTTTCAACGAGATGTTGTGCCGGTCAGCCGCCGACCTCGAAATGCTGATGACGGATACGCCGCAAGGCCGTTACCCCTATGCCGGAATCCCGTGGTTCTCGACAACCTTCGGCCGCGACGGCCTGATTACGGCGCTGCAAATGCTGTGGTGGAGCCCCGACGTCGCGCGCGGCGTGTTGCGCCGCCTCGCCTATTACCAGGCCGAGACCGTCGATGCGCTCGCCGACGCCGAGCCGGGAAAAATTCTGCATGAGATGCGCGGCGGCGAGATGGCGGCACTGCGCGAAGTGCCGTTCGGGCTCTACTATGGCAGCGTCGATTCCACGCCGCTCTTCGTCCTGCTCGCCGGCCTTTATCTGCAGCGCACCGGCGATGTCGAAACCATCGCCGCGCTGTGGCCCGCGATACGAGCGGCGTTGGATTGGATCGCCGGTCCCGGCGATCCCGATGGCGATGGTTTCGTCGAGTATTTACGCGCCACCGAACATGGGCTCGCCAACCAGGGCTGGAAAGATTCGCATGACGCGGTCTTCCACGATGATGGGCGATTGGCCGAAGGCGCCATCGCGCTCGCCGAAGTGCAGGGCTACGTTTATGCCGCCAAGCGCATGGCCGCCTGCTGCGCGCGTCACCTCGGACGCGACGACGAGGCTGGCGCGCTCGACGCCGAAGCGGAGAAGCTCGCCGCCCAATTCGAAGCTGCATTCTGGTGCCCGCAGATCGCGACCTACGCGCTGGCGCTCGACGGCGCCAAAAAGCCCTGCGCGGTGCGCACCTCGAATGCCGGCCAGGTGCTGCTGAGCGGCATCGCCGATCCGGCGCGAGCCGCGCTTGTCGCCAAAGGGCTGCTGCGGCCCGATTTCTTCTCCGGCTGGGGGATTCGCACGGTGGCGCGCGGAGAGCCACGCTACAACCCGATGTCGTATCATAATGGCTCAATCTGGCCGCACGACAATGCGCTGATCGCGCTCGGCTTGGCGCGTTATGGCTTGAAGCAGCCAATCGCAACATTGTTCGAAGGTCTGTTCCACGCCGGCACATACATGGACCTTCGCCGCCTGCCGGAATTGTTCTGCGGCTTCCAGCGCCAGCATGGCCAGGGTCCCACGCTCTATCCGGTCGCATGTTCGCCGCAGGCCTGGGCCGCCGCGACCCCGTTCGCGCTCCTGCAAGCTTGCCTCGGGCTCGAATTCAATCCGTTCACCAACGAGATCAGACTGAGCAACCCGCGGCTTCCGGCGTTTCTCGACCAGGTGACGCTGCGCGATCTTCAGCTCGGCTCATCCCACGTCGATCTGCGGGTCCGCCGTTACAACGAGACGATTTCGCTTGATACGCCGCGCATCAGCGGCGGCATCCGGGTTTCTATCGTTCATTCCTGCTCAACGGACTGACCCAAAAGCGAGCGATATGGAACCAGACCGGTCTGGTCGGCTTGGTGGGGTGAATCATCGCTGGAGGCGGTATGCACGGGATCTCCCGACCGGCGTTGGCAGCGGTTGCATTGTTGGCATTGATCGCTGCCGCGACCACGGCATTTGCCGAAAATGATAGCGACAAAGCCGAGCCACCGGCGGCCAACACAGCGACGCCGCCTCCCAACCCGCCGCCCACCGTCACCCCCGAAATCACCGTCCTGAATAAACACGAAGTCGAAGGCATCCTCGGCCGCGATGTCCGCAGCTCTGCCGACGAGGATATGGGCCGGGTCGTCGATGTGCTCGTCGACCACGCCGGACAAGTGCGGGCGGCCATTATCGATTTCGGCGGTTTCCTCGGCGTCGGTAGCCGCAAGATCGCGGTGGACTGGAATGCGTTGCATTTTCCTGAGCCGGGCAAGCCGGGCGAACGGATAGCGCTCGACCTGACCCGCGACCAAGTCAAATCGGCCCCCGAATTCAAGGAGGGCAAGCCCGTGGTCATCCTGGGCGCGCTCGGCAAGCTCGAACCCCTGCCCTAGAGCGCAATCGCTTCAGATTGAATCGATTGGCGCTCTAACATTTTGGTGGAGCATGATCTTTTCGGAAAACCGGATTCCACTTTTCCGGATCATGCCCTAAAGCAACAATGCTGGAGACGTGCTCTGCCTGCGGAACCCTTACGCCGCTACGGCGACAGCCCCGATCGGCACGGCGCAGGCGGTTCCGCTCCGCCGCCCGACCAGCGGCTTGACGCGGCCGAGCCGCCGCTGGCGCCCTCGGCGCGCAGCCTGCGCGGACTGGATTGGTTCATCTTTTTCGTGGCCGATGTGCAGACCGGTTTTGGCCCGTTCGTCTCGGTGTTTCTCACCACGCAAAAGTGGACGCAGGTCGATATTGGCCTCGTCCTTTCCGCCGCCGGCTTCGTATCGCTGATCGCGCAAATGCCGGGCGGAGCGCTGGTCGACGCTGCCCGCGCCGAACGCCTGGTCGCCGGCATTGCCGTCGGGGCGATTTGTTTCAGCGCCCTGGCCTATGCCGCGCTCCCGATCTTCCCGATGGTGCTGTCAGCGGCCGTCGTGCACGCGCTGGCAAGCTGTGTGCTCGGGCCGGCCATTGCAGCGATCAGTCTCGGTCTGGTGGGTCATGCGGCGATCAGCGAACGGTTGGGCCGCAACGCCCGATTTGCCTCCATCGGCAACGGACTGGCAGCCGCGGTCATGGCGACGGTCGGATACTTTTTTTCACCGCGCGCGGTCTTCGTCGTCACCGTCTTCTTGCTCGTACCGGCGCTGCTGGCGTTGCGCGGCATCGCTCCCGCGGAGATCGATCCGGAGCGCGCCCACGGCGCAGCACCGCGGCGCGTCCATAAGCGGCCGAGCAAACCCGGCGATTTGATGCGCAACCGGCCGCTTTTGATCTTTGCCTGTTGTCTGCTCCTCTTTCACCTCGCCAACGCGGCGATGCTGCCGCTGATGGGCAGCGTCGTCACCATGCGATCGGCGCGCTGGGCGACGATTCTGATCGGCGCCTGCATCGTCGTTCCTCAGCTTGTCGTTGCCGCGCTCTCGCCGTGGATCGGCCAGCGCGCGCAGATCTGGGGCCGCCGGCCGTTGCTGCTTGTCGGCTTTGCCGCTCTGCCCATCCGCGGCATTCTGTTCGCGTGGGTGACCAACCCGGAGGTTCTGGTGATCATCCAGATCCTCGACGGCGTGACAGCCGCCGTGTTCGCCGTGATGGTGCCGCTCGTGGTCGCCGATCTCACACGCGGGACCGGCCACTTCAATCTCGGGCAAGGCATTATCGGCACCTTTGTCGGCATCGGGGCGTCGCTCAGCGCGACATTTGCCGGCTATATCAGCGATCACCTGGGCAGTCCGGCCGCCTTCATGGGGCTCGCGGCGATCGCGGCGATCGGCTTGGCGGTCGCCTGGTTGCTGATGCCGGAGACGCGAGCCGCCGCAGAATCGGCAGATTAGCCGCGTCTCACACGCGCCCCTGCCGCGAGCGAGCAGTAGGATACGCTGAGACCACATTTCGCGGCGGGTGCCATCGGCCAGCGCCTTCGGTCGAGTGCTGGCTGATTCCAGCCTGGAAAACCTACAAGGCCGGCGCGTCGTCCGCGACCAGGCGCAGATGCGGCGCGACGCGGTCGGTCAGGCCGCGATAAGCCGATAGATAGTCCTGCGCCATGCGGCGCGCGGTGAACCGCTCCTCGAAGCGGCGCCTGATCTTTTCCCGGGACAAATGGCTGAGCCGGTCGACGGCCCCGATGGCGCCGTTGATGTCTTCGACGATGAAGCCGGTGAGACCGTCGTCGATGATCTCCGGCACTGATCCACGATTGAAAGCGATAACCGGCGTGCCGCAAGCCATGGCCTCGATCATCACCAGCCCGAACGGCTCCGGCCAATCGATCGGAACAAGCAGCGCAATGGCGCCGCTCAAGAACTCCGATTTCTGCGTGTCATTGATCTCGCCGACATACTCGACGTTCGGCGACTTGATCATCGGTTTGATTTGCTCGTCGAAATATTCGCGGTCGGTGGCGTCGACCTTCGCGGCAATCTTCAGCAGCAAGCCGCAATGCTCGGCAATGCGGATGGCGCGATCGACGCCCTTTTCCGGCGCGATACGGCCGAGAAAGGCGAAATAGGACGGCTTGACCCGTTTCGGCTGCAAAAGCTTTTCCGGCAGTCCGTGATGGACCGTGCGCACCCAATTGGCTTGCGGCAGCGGGCGGCGCTGCGAATTGGAAATCGATATAACGGGAATCGACGCGAACGCGTCGAAAACCGGCTGATGTTCCGGCAGGTCAAGACGTCCGTGCAAAGTGGTGACGAACGGTATCGACTGACGGGAGAACAGCGAGAAAGGATAATAGTCCAGGTGGAAGTGGAGAAAGTCGAATTCGCCTGCGCGCTGATAGACCCGCTCGAGCATCAGCATGTGCAGCGCGTTCGGGTCGCGCACGGACCCGTCCAGCCGCAAAGCGCGCGGCCATACCGCATCGAGCCGCGCGCTCGTCACCGAGTCGCCGCTGGCAAACAGCGTGACTTCATGGCCAAGCGCAATCAACTCTTCCGTCAGCCACGACACCACGCGCTCGGTCCCGCCATAAAGCTTCGGCGGGATCGCTTCCGTCAGCGGGGCGACCTGCGCAATATGCATCGAATTTGACCTTTCCTTTTGGGAGACGACCCACATCCCCGCGGTAAGTTCCCGGCACAAGACCAAGAACCTGCAACCAATCAAATGTTTCAAATGCGACGGTGAACTTTATTTTTTGCGGCGAAGGGAACTTTTGGTCGGCAAAAAATGTTGCCTTTGACACGCATCGCGCGCTTCCAGCGCTTTTCTCCGCGCCAGGCGCGCGGAAGTGACCCCAAGTCTCTCAGAGTCATAAAAAATGCCGTCGGCCATGGATAAGTTTCAGGTTATCGGCGTTGTGATATTGCACGGGTGACGGGCGCTCCCTGTCAGCAGTTGGAGTGGAGCTGGAACGCGCATGGCCGATCTGTGTGATTACGCCGGTCGTCCCCTCGCCTTTATTCTTCGTTACGTGCGGCGACGGCCCGTCGCTCACGCCATCATCCTCACCGCTGTGCTGACGGCAGTTGCCTGTTCGGTCGGCACCCAATACGGCGTGAAGTTTCTGGTCGATGTTCTCTCAAATCATAATGGCGCCGGCGTCTGGATCGCCTTCGGCCTGCTCGGCTCGCTGATTGCCGCCGACAACCTTCTGTGGCGGCTCGCCAGCTGGATCGCCAATTATGCATTCGTTGCCGTGACCGGCGATCTGCGGCGCGACCTGTTTCGGCACCTCACCGGGCATTCGCAGAACTATTTCGCCGAGCGGATGCCCGGCACCCTGACGAGCCGCGTAACCGCAACCTCGAATGCCGTGTTCACGGGCGAAAATATGTTCGTGTGGAACGTGCTGCCGCCCTGCGCGGCGACCGTCGCCGCCATCGCTTTAGTGTTCACCGTCAGCTTGCCGATGGCCGCGGGTCTTGGCCTCGTCGCCGGCATCATGGTCGTGATCATGTTCCGGCTCGCGGCCGCCGGCCGGCCGCTGCATCACGATTTCGCCAGCAAGGCGGCGGCCGTCGACGGCGAAATGACCGACGTCGTGACCAACATGCCGCTGGTGCGGGCGTTTGGCGGTTTTCTGCGCGAGCATCGCCGCTTTGACGCTACCGTCGAGCGCGAAATGGAAGCGCGCCGCCGCAGCCTGTTCTATCTCGAAAAGCTTCGCATCTTTCACGCCGTGGTGACGATCATTCTGGCGCTCAGCCTGCTCGCCTGGGCGATCGTGCTCTGGCAACGCGGCGCGGCGACCACCGGCGACGTGGTGCTGATCTGCACGCTCGGTCTCTCGGTGCTGCACGCGACGCGCGACCTCGCGGTAGCGCTGGTCGATATCACCCAGCATGTCGCGCGCCTGGCGGAAGCGCTGGCGACCCTGTTGGTGCCGCACGAGTTGCGCGACCATCCCGAAGCAGCCCCCCTGGTGCGGCACGGCGCCAGCGTCAAGTTCGAGCATGTTTACTTTCGCTACGGCGAAGGGCAGCAGATCTTTGAAGACCTGAACTTGAGCTTCACGCCCGGCGAACGCGTCGGCCTGGTCGGCCGATCGGGCGGCGGCAAGTCGACGGTGTTTGCGCTGCTGCAGCGTTTCTATGACTTGCAAAGCGGCCGCATTCTCGTTGACGGACAAGACATCTCCCGCGTTACCCAGGACAGCCTGCGCGAGGCGATCGGCGTGGTGCCGCAGGACATCTCACTGTTTCATCGCTCGGTTATGGAAAATATCCGGTACGGGCGGCCCGATGCGTCAGACGAGGAGGTGCATGAGGCTGCGATCGCTGCGCGTTGCGATTTCATCGAAAGCCTGCCGTACGGCATGCGCACGCTGGTCGGCGAGCGCGGGATCAAGCTTTCCGGAGGCCAGCGACAGCGCATCGCGATCGCACGCGCTTTTCTCAAGAACGCGCCGCTCCTTCTTCTCGACGAGGCGACCTCGGCGCTCGACAGCGAGTCGGAAGAGGCGATCCGCGAGGCTCTCGGGCGCCTCATGCGCGGCCGCACCGTCATTGCGATCGCCCATCGGCTATCGACGGTGAGGAGTTTCGACCGCGTCGTCGTGATGCAGGTAGGCAAAGTCGTCCAGGACGGCGCGCCCGACCTGCTCGTGCGGCGCGAGGGTCTTTACCGCGAGTTGGTCCAGCGCGAGATGGACCGTCTCAACAGCCAGGCGGCATAGACGCTCCCCGGCGGGCTCAGCGGAAAATCGGCACGAAAAAACTTCTATCGTCGGACGGTTTCTTTGGATGACTTTATTCGCCGGAAGCGGATTGGGTCAGCTAAAAATCTCTTATTTCGGCGCCTTGCATTGACTTCGGCCGCGGCCATCAACGATTTGAGTGTCGGGAGCGCCGGGTTTGCCGGCGAGATCATGATATGTCCGACACGACTGTTAACGATATTCGCCCGCAGCGCGCCGACGCGGTAACGGCTCCGATCAATGAGGATTGGCTCGCGGTTGTGCTCGGCCTCTCAATCTTCGTTCTGGCGCTGGCGGCACTTGTCAATGTCGACTTGATCGGCTGGGTCGTGACCACCTCGGTCTGGAGCAATCTGAGCCAGGCGCTGAAGGCGACCTCGAAAGATTTCTCTTCGCTCGGCGGAATTAGCGCGCTGATCGCGACCTATGTGGCGCTTCTCGTCGTGCTCAGCGCCAGTGCCGTGGCGCTCAAGGCCAACGTGACGCGTTTCGCGCTCGCCTTCACGGCCGTCTTCTGGATCGCTTACGCCAGCTGGGTGATCGGCAACTTCGCCAATTTCGCCGCCGTGACGCCCGCCGAACAGCAAAAATTCGGCATCAGCTGGTCGCTCAAGCTCACCAATGAAGGCGGCTATATCTTTGCGCTGATTGCCGGGCTGATCATCGCCAATTTCTTTCCGCGCTTCGCCGAAGCGGTTCGAGAAGCCGTACGGCCGGAGCTCTATATCAAAGTCGCCATCGTCATCCTCGGCGGCGTATTCGCCGTGACGGCGGCGGGAAAGCTCGGCCTGGCGAGTTCGCTGATCCTGCGCGGCGTCGCCGCCATCGTCGAGGCCTACCTGATCTACTGGGCGGTGGTGTATTTCGTCGCGCGCAAGTGGTTCGGCTTCAATCGTGAATGGGCCGCGCCGCTCGCCTCCGGCATTTCGATCTGCGGCGTCTCCGCCGCCATCGCCGTCGGCGGCGCGATCCGTGCCCGGCCGGTCGTGCCGGTTCTGGTATCGTCGCTGGTCGTTATTTTCGCCGTCGTCGAAGTGCTCATCCTGCCGTTCATCGCGCAGGCCTTGCTCGCGCACCAGCCGATGGTCGCCGGCGCCTGGATGGGGCTTGCGGTCAAAACCGACGGCGCCGCCGTCGCTGCCGGCGGCATTACCGAGTCGCTGATCCTGGCCAAAAATGCAGCCGAAGGCGTGAACTATCAGCCCGGCTGGATTCTCGGCACGGCGGCCACGATCAAGGTATTCATCGACATCTTCATCGGCATCTGGGCATTCGTGCTTGGCTACATCTGGACCAACCATATCAACGTCGCGCGCGATCAGGACAAGGCCCGGGCCAAAGAGATCTGGCAGCGCTTCCCGAAATTCATCATCGGCTTTGTCATAACGTTCGCGGTCGGCCTTTACCTGGCGCTCGGCACACCCGCCGACATCGCCAAGAAGGTTCCGGCGGCGATCGGCGAGGCCAACACCTTCCGCGTCATCTTCTTTATTCTCACTTTCTTCTCCATCGGCGTATTGTCGAACTTCAAAACGCTGTGGCAGGAAGGATTTGGCAAGCTGGCCGCCGTCTATCTTCTCAGCCTGTTCGGCTTCGTCATCTGGGTCGGCCTTTTGATCTCCTGGATCTTCTTCAGCGGCATCACGCCGCCTTTGGCGAGCTAGTTCGAGGGCGTGCCCCGCGGGGCGTCCGCGACTGAATGGAGAGCGTCATGGCTCAATCGAATATCCGAGACGAACTGGACCGTGCCCAAGTCGAGCCGCTGCTGCCGATCGAGAAGAAGTTGATCGGCTGGAGTCTGACGATCGGCGTTGTCCTCCTCGTCGTGCTGGCGCTGCTCAATCATTTCGCGCCTGTGACATTCTGAAGAATTCGGTTGCGCATTTTCAGCCGGTCCGGCGCTAGCGCGTGCGAACGCGCCGTTGCAGGATGATCGGGAGTAAGGCAGGGTTCGGTTTCACCAATACCGAACCTGCCTACCGAACCCGCCGAGACCGATCATGAACGAACATCTCCGTTTGCAGAGCGAGCCCGTCACGGCTCCGGAAGAGCTGGGACTCGCAACCGCGGGACTCGATCGGCTGTCCGCGGTGATGCAGCGCGAAGTCGACACCGGTCACGTGCCCGGCGTCTCGATGCTGATCGCGCGCCGCGGCAGGACCGGCTATCGACAGGATTTCGGCGCGTTGCGGCCGGGCGGTCCGCCGATGCCGGGCAATGCGATTTTCCGCATTTACTCGATGACCAAGCCGATCGTGACGGTCGCACTGATGATCTTGCTCGAAGAAGGCAAGCTCTTCGTCGCCGATCCGATCGCCAAATTCATCCCCGAATTGGCCAACGTGAAGGTCGGCGTCGAGAGCGACGGCAAGCTCGACCTGGTCGCGGCCAAGCGGGCGATCACCGTTCACGATCTGCTGCGTCATACTTCCGGGCTGACCTACGCTTTCACCGGCAACGCGGCTGTTCAGCGCCGTTACGGCGAGGCGAAGCTGTTCACCGGCGATCCCGCCAATGCCAAGCAGTTCCTGACCAAGGACCTCAGCAGCGCGGAATTCGTCGCCGAGTTGGCCAAGCTGCCGCTGATCGCCCAGCCGGGAGACTTCGTGGGACTACAGCCATTCCACCGACGTGATCGGCCGCCTCGTTGAAATCGTCTCGGGAAAAACCCTCGGCGCGTTCCTGCATGAGCGCATATTCACGCCGCTCGGCATGACCGACACGAGCTTCTATGTGCCGGCGGAGCAATATGCCCGCCTTGCCGATCCGTTTCCGTCCGATCCCGATGGCGGCCTGCCGGTTCAGCTTATCGAGATGCGCGGTGCGCCGCGCTTCGAGTCCGGCGGCGGCGGGCTGTTTTCCACGATGAACGATTATGCGCGGTTCGCGCAGGCGCTCTATCAAGGCGGAACGTTTGGCGGCAGCCGCCTCATCGGCCGCAAGACGCTCGAGTGGATGACATCCGATCATCTGGGGCCGAATGTCCGCATCGGCACCCCTTCCCTGCTGCAGCCGGGACATACCTTCGGGCTGGGATTCGCCGTCCGGCGCGAAGCCGGCATGGGCCAGACGCCCGGCACGCCCGGCGAGTTCTTCTGGGGTGGCGTCGCCGGGACCTATTTCTGGGTCGCACCGAAGGAAGAGCTCTACGCTCTGATGATGGTGCAGGCGCCGCGGCAGCGAGACTATTTCCGTCAGCTGTTCCGCACATTGGTATACGCCGCGCTCGCTTAGAGCATGATCCGGAAAAGTGGAATCCGGTTTTCCGAAAAGGTCATGCTCCACAAAAATGTTAGGGCTGCTTCCCTTACCGATGATACGCGTCGTGCTGCAACACCCGCACGCCAAACCAGCCCCAATAGACACGATGCTTTTGGATCAAGCCTTCATCGTTCAGTTCCATTGACTCGACGAAGTCCATTTGGTCGCCGTCCGGCGTCTCTCGTGGATATTCCCAAATGAGCTTGCGCCCGTCGGTGAAGAAGCCTTCGCGATAGCGCTTGCGCGCCGGCGGCGTACGCTCAAAGACCAGCCGCACGAATTCGCGCAATTTCTCCCGTCCTTCAATAAGCCCGCTTTCTGCCTTCAACAGATGACAGACGAGCGGCGACTCGAGTACGCAATCGGGCGCATACAACGCCATCGCCGCCTCGACGTTCTTGCGGCCCAACGCTTCATCCCAATCGCGATAGACCCGTTCGGCGGTTGGTTTGATTGTCGTTTCAGACATCGCACTCCCACACGTTTGCGTCATGACGCATGATGTCGAAGACCATCGTCGGCGGCGAGGTGGAACGCTACGGAAAAGACCGAACAGACAGCCTACGAAAGTGCGCTGCTATTCCACCGCAGGAGCTTGCGCGCTCCGTCCCAGATGTCTTGCACCACTTTTCCGGCGGGTTCCGCGCGTGCGAGACGTGCCGATTGTCCGGCCCAGACCTGCATACGGTTGGCGTCACCGACGCGCTGAGCCTCGTTGCGCATCGCCGCCATCAAGCCGCGCTGGACCGGATAAGGCGCCGGCGGCGGCGCCTCCGGTGCCGTCGCGGCGCGCACATAATCGGTTGCAATGCTGCGTCCGGCGCGGCCGCTGAACGCGCGGCTGACCATCGTATCCTCCGGCGCTGTCCGCGCGAGCGCATCGGCCCAAGCCGGATGGAGCTTAGCCTCCGGACATCGCAGCAGCGCGGTTCCGATCTGCGCGGCGCTGGCGCCGAGCAACAAAGCGGCGGCAACGCCGCGCGCATCGGCGATGCCGCCGGTCGCGACCACCGGGATATTGACGGCGTCGACAACGGCGGGAACGAGCGCAAACAGCCCGACCATCTGCCGCTCCGCTTCTGCTGCATCGAAGCAGCCGCGGTGTCCGCCCGCTTCCATCCCCTGCACGGCCACGACGTCGGCGCCTGCTTGCTCGGCGGCACGCGCCTCGGCAACGGTCGACACGTTGGCAAACCACGCAATACCGGAATTCTTCAGCTTGGCGACGAAGTCCGGCGGATAAAGTCCCATGACCGAAGAAACGATCGGCGGCCTGATGGCCAGCAACGCCTCGCACTGCGCCGCGAAATCCGGCGGCGTCGCATCGCCCGCGGTCGGCGCCACCGGCGGGCCGAAACGTTCAAGAAATGCCCGCACCTGATCCTCGTGCGCACGATCGCGATGCGGCGGTGGATCCGGGATCCAAAGATTGATCTGATATGGCCCGTTGCCCTTGGTGCGAACCTCATCCGCCCACGCGACAATGTCGCTCGGCTGCATCAGCAGCGCGCCGCAAGCACCGAGACTGCCGGCGTTCATGACGGCAATCGACAAGGACGGCGCAGAGGCCCCCGCCATCGGCGCCAGCAGGATCGGCAGCTGTAAGCCAAAGCGCCGGCAGAAAGCTTCAGCGCGCGATTGGTCGCGGGACATCTTGCCCCTCCTACACTCAGCCACATGATCCAATCAAATCGAACGGGCTCACTGGGCCAAGTATTACAAATGGAGAATGGCCTTTTTTCAGCGGAGCATGAATTTTTCAAGACCCGCTTCCGGCCCGTTCCTAGCGCGCCAGGGAACCTCTTGAGGTCACGCCGAGGATCGCTGTCGCCACGATGTAGACGCCGATGCTCAACACGATGGGCAGCGTGTAGCTGTGGCTGACATCGAAGACGAAGCCGGCGGCGCTCGGACCGATCAGCGTCCCGAAAGCGACGCTGGTATAGAGGATGCCGATGAGGCTCGCGGCCTGCCGTCCGCCGAAATAGTCGATAACCACCGCCGGAGCAAGCGCGACGAATCCGCCGTAGAAAACGCCATAGACGAGCGCAAAGGCGGCGAGCGGCCACAGGCTGAACGAAAACAGCCACATGACGAATGAAAGGCCCATGCCCACGAACATGACCAGAAAAGACAACGGCCGGCCCAGCCGATCGGCCAAGCCGCCGAGCAAGAAGCGTCCCGCGGTGCTGCCGACACCGATCGCCCCGACCAGCAGCACAGCCGCCGACGGCGCGACGCCATAGTCGAGTGCGTAAGGCACGAGATGCACGAATGGGACAAACAATCCGAATGAACAGATAAAGCATGACGCGTAGAGGCCGATGAAGCGCCGCGATGCGATGGCACTGCGCACCGACGCGCTCGCAGCAGCCGGCGCCCGGTCGGCCATTGCCGGCGGATCGCCATCGGCGCCAAGGCCGCGGCCGCGGGGATCGTCCTCGATCAACAAAGCCATTCCCGCTCCCGCCACGATCGCGAAAATACCGAGGAACAGATAGGTTTCGCGCCATCCGAGAGCGCCGATCAAAAACGACGCCAGCGGCGGCACCACCAGCGTTCCGACGCCGATGCCGCTCACCGCGAGCCCCGAAGCAAAGCCGCGCCGGCGCAGGAACCATCGTTGTACCGCGCCGACAGCGGGTACATAGGAGCAGCCGATGCCCAGCCCGACACCGATGCCGTAGGCGGCATAGACCTGCAGCAATGTCTGCGCGACGCTTGCGACAATAAGTCCGGCGCCGGTGAGGATCATGCCAATGACGGCCAGCAGCCGCGAACCGAAGCGGTCGGCCAGCGGCCCGGTGATTACGCCGAGCGCAAAGTAGAAAAACCCGGCGATGGAAAAGACCAGCGAAATCGATCCGCGCGACGCGGCGAAATCATGCTGCAGCGGCAGCAGGAAGGCGCTGAATGAGTAAGCGCATCCGAAGCCGACGAAGGTGACGGCGAAGGTTCCGACGACGACAAACCAGCCGTAAAAGATGCGCGGATTGGATACCGACGAGTTCGTGCTCACGTGCGTTCCCGGCAATGTGCCACCATGTCCGCGGCTGCGGAGCGATGCAAGCGCTAACATGGAGGGCTGGACCGTCGGGCGCGAGCGTCAACGCTACGGACAATACCGAAGCGTTGTCCAGCCGATGACCTTAGAGCATGATCCGGAAAAGTGGAAACCGGTTTTCCGAAAAGATCATGCTCCACTAAAACGTTAGAGCGCCAATCGATTCAATCTGAAGCGATTGCGCTCTAGTCGTCGTAGGTTTCGTGCACGGCGACCGCGCCCCGCTTCCAATAGGCCGCCGCCTTCACCCGATCCTTGGGCAAGCCGCGCTGGTCAACGAGATAACGACGCAGCGCCTTGGCCGCGGCCGCTTCGGCCGCCACCCAGGCATAGCCCTCGCCCGGCGGAAGCGCCAACTCGGCAAGCGCTTTTTGCAGCAGCAACTCGCCGCCCGCCGCCGCGCCATCCCGGTGCAACCAATGCATCTCAAGACGAGCGCGGGTTTTGAATTGCTGTTCTTCGCCAGCGTCCGGAACCTCGATAACGGCGATAACGCGCGTGCCCGCCGGCAATTCTTCCAAGCGGCGGCCGATGGCCGGCAAGGCCGCCTCATCGCCGACCAACAGATACCAATCGAAATCGTCAGGCACGATGAAAGAGCCGCGCGGCCCGCCGATACCGAGGAATTGTCCCGGCTGCGCCTGTTCTGCCCAGGTCGTCGCCGGGCCGTCGCCGTGCAGGACGAAGTCGATCGTCAGCGCATTCGACGCCGCATCATAATGGCGCGGGGTGTAGTCGCGCGCGGCGGGACGCGGAGCGCCCTCGGGATAAACGGGACCGTTCGGGCTCGGCGTCGGCAAAATCGGCTTGTCCTGACCGGGCTGCGGGAAGAACAGTTTCACGTGATCGTCGTGGGCGGCGCTGATGAATCCGTTGAGGGCCTCGCCACCGACAACGACGCGGACCATTTTGGGCGTCAGGCGGCTAACGGCGCGCACCTGCAGCAACCGCGTTTTTGTCTCGTGGCGAACGCGCCGCGCTGTGCGCTCGGTTGTTTGGAACGTTTCTGACATTGGATCGCCTGTGTTGACCTGACGGTCTGAAAGATATGCGTTATCACCGTCATATCAATGCGCGATCGCGGCAGTAAGGGGGAGACCGCAATGCTGGCATACCCTAGAGCGCAATCGCTTCAGAATGAATCGATTGGCGCTCTAACATTTTGGTGGAGCATGATCTTTTCGGAAAAAACGCCATAGGCGCTCGCTGCATCAACCCATGCCCCGCACGGCGGAAGCCCGCTCGCGATGCAGCTTGAGCTGATCGAGGAGGCCGACGGTGATCAGACCCGAGAACAGCGAGCTGACGTCAAAAGCGCACGTGGCGCAGTTTTTCCGGATTGCGCACGAAATAAATCGCGACGATCCGGCTGCCGTCATGCTCGAAAGCTATGGTGTCGATCGCGCCGTCTTCCTCGCGCATCACGAAGCCGGCTAGGCCGTTCACCGTTGCGGGGCGCACCTGCATGGCCGGCAGCGCCAGGTTCTTGCGTGTGATGCCCGCTAGGAAGCGCAGAATCTTATCCGCGCCGTGGATCGGGTTGAGCGCCGCAATGCGCTTGCCGCCGCCATCCGAATAGAGCACCGCGTCTTCGGCCAGTAGCCTGGTCAGGGTCGCCGTATCGCCCGATTGCGCGGCAGCGGCAAAGGCCGCCGCCAGGCGGGCGCCCTCCACGCGCGAAGCCGGAAAGCGCGGCCGCGCCTGGTCGATATGCGCGCGGGCGCGCGCCGCAAGCTGGCGGCAAGCCGCTTCGCCCCGCTCCAAAGCGCGAGCCACATCGGCAAAGTCGAGACCGAACACGTCGTGCAACAAAAAACTCGCGCGCTCGAGCGGCGACAAGCGCTCGAGCACCAGCATGAGCGCAACGGAAAGATCGTGGGCGAGATCGCCGGCAGTATCGGCATCGAGCGTTTCATCGACGACCGGTTCGGGTAGCCACTGGCCGACATAGACTTCGCGCCGCGCCCGCGCCGACTTGATGCGGTCGAGGCAGAGCCGGGTGACCACCGTGCTGAGATAGCGGCGCGGCTGCTCGATGGCATCGTGATCGGCTTGGTGCCAGCGCAGATACGCGTCCTGCACGACGTCCTCGGCTTCGGCCCGCGAACCGAGCATGCGATAGGCCAGCCCGGTCAGCGCACGCCGATGGCTCTCGAACGAGAGAACTTCGTGTTCGCTTGACGCGCTCATGCCGCTTTCGTCAATTCACGGAGCACCGGCCGGGTCTCGCCGCCGACGGTGAGGCGCGTGCAAGCGTGGCCATGGCCCAATGCGTACTTCAAAGTCGGATATAGGCGGGAAGCGGTCATGGCGAAAGCCAGCGAAACCAAGCCGCGCTTGCCGAAGCGGCGCAGCACCTCGTCGCGCAAGTCGTGCGCTTCCGGCGCGCGGCGGAGGCTCGCCTCGGCGAATCGCATGGCAAGCGCCACGTCAAACGGCATGGCGGAGACGTCGCGCGCCACGATGGCCCGCAGAATATCCGGATCGACGCCTTTGCGCTGCGCCATGTCGATCACGAGCTGCGTGCAAGGCCCGCAATCCTCGGCCATCGTGCCGACAATGCCGGCGGCACAATAGACGGCAGCCGGCACGTCCCTATGATAGTTGCCGAGCGCGGTCACTTTGCTGAACGCCATCAGCGCGCGCGGATCGGCGTCCAGCACATCGCGCAAATAGCTCGCATCATAATTCCACGTGCGCTCGAACTTGGCGATTCCGCGGCGCAGAAGCCATTTGATCATTTGCTTCTCCTTTTGTTTGAATGGCATGTCGAGGCGACCAGGCGATCCAGATCGCGAGCGCCGGCGGCAGAAAGACGGTCGGCAGATCCACGAGCCATTGATGGATATGCTCGCGCCCAGCAGCGGCGTCCCACAAGTGGACCAGCGCATGAATGGCGAGGAATGCTGCGGCCGCTTGTGCCGCCGGTCGCGCGCCGCGGCTTGCTGCGAACCACACGAGGCCTGCCCCTGCGACGAGATAAGCAGCCCCGATGTCGCGGACGAAGTGCGGATTAAATGGGCCGGTATCCGCAACGCCCGGCACCAGAGCGTACCAGGTATCGGGAACCGCAAGCATGGTTAACCCGTTGGCCGCCAATGCTATTCCGACAATCCACGCCGCAATCACGCGCATATTCTTTGCCTCTTGCCGCCTAAGACGAGGCAGGCAAGACCGGTGTGACATGGCGGGAAAAGAAAATTGGCAGATCCGCTGCGGCAAGCGCACGCAAGCGCGCTTCACAACCGGCCGATAAATTGATTGAGTGCCCGATCAGGCTTGGATGCCCACATTCGCCGACAGCCTGCGGCGCTAGCTCGGGAAAATGCCAGATTATTACGCGATCCTGTGGCGCGCTTTGAGAAAAGGCGATTTTGCAAGCGTGCAGTGGCGCGAAAGCGTCTTCGACCAGACGCGCCAGATGCTGCGCAATCAATTGCGCAACACGCGTCCGCCACTGTCAAACACCGACATAAGGCTGCATGCGGACGCTCTCGAGGCCGCGATAAAAGCAATCCAGAGCGAGCTGGCGCAGGACGCAGCTACCGAGCGAGTGGAGACCGATC
This sequence comes from uncultured Alphaproteobacteria bacterium, assembly GCA_963831135.1. GTDB lineage: Bacteria > Pseudomonadota > Alphaproteobacteria > Rhizobiales > Xanthobacteraceae > BOG-931. The sequence goes on along the minus strand of CAWHPH010000032.1, from coordinate 38,756 downwards.
GCAGCCGATCGGACGGTGAGCGGTCCGCTGAAGCAGCGGCGCTTCGAGAGACCGGATCGAAGGCAAGAGCACGCGGCTCCACCACCCTCATCTCGGTGGTGCTGGCGGTCGTCGTCGCAGCGGTCGCCGCAGGCGGTTACGCCTACATGGCCTCGCGGCACAGCGGTTCACCGCCGCAGACCACGATTGAACCGCGCGGCAGCCAATCGCCGCCGGCGGCGAGCAAAATCGAGGCTGCAAAAGAACCTTCCGCCACGCTCAGGCGGCCGGCGAAGGGCCAGCACAAGTTGGCGGCAATTCCGCCCGATGGAGACCTTCCGCCCGGCGTCGACGGCGGCTCGACGGATGCTGATGTGCCATTTTTCTTTCGCCGTCAGCCGGTGTTCTACCGCACCACGCATCCGGTCGGCAGCATCATCATCGATAAGCAGCAGCACTTCCTCTATCTCATCCAGCCCAACCAGGTGGCGCTGCGCTATGGGATCGCCGTCGGCAAATCGTGCGCGGGCGCGGCCGGCCTCCACAAAGTGACCAGCAAGGTTGAATGGCCGGAGTGGCTGCCGCCGGCCGACATGGTCGAGCGCAAACTTGCACCCGCGGGCGTCATGAAAGGCGGGCCCGGCAATCCGCTCGGCGCCCGGCTCATCGGCCTCGATGACGGCAGCATGCGCATCCACGGAACCAACGCGCCGAAGACGATCGGAAGCTCTCTCAATTCCGGCTGCATTCGCCTCGTGAACGACGACGTGGCCGATCTTTACAACCGCGTCGCGCTGGGTGCGCGCGTGGTCTTCGGCGACTAGGGCATGATCCGGAAAAGTGGAATCCGGTTTTCCGAAAAGATCATGCTCCACCAAAATGCTGGAGCGCCAATCGATTCAATCTGAAGCGATTGCGCTCTAGGCCGCGGCTTGGGCGGGCGCTCAACGCGCCATGCACTTGAGTCCGCCGCTCGGTATCGGATCACCCGCGATAAAATAGAAAGGATTGGGGACCTTAAAGCATCTCTCGGCGTGGTCGCCGTCTTTATCGCCAACCAAATCGCTGAACTGATCGCCGATATTGGCGATAATCGTATCATCGGCCTCGATCCTGACGCGCGCCAGGGTTTTATAGTGGGAGACGAGTTCGCCTTTGGTCGAGTCCGGACGCATGAACAGACCGCGCCAGTTGTCGTAGCCGACCTTACGCAGATTCCATTCGGTCGCCATGCGCTCGAACGGATCTTCAAATCGCCCGGTGATGAAGAACACGTCGACCGGCTCGCCGTTCTTGCCTTTCAGCGTTTTGGCGAAGGTGAAGAGGTCGAGCGTCGGCCCGATCGCGGTCGCTTGAGCGCTGAGCTCCCACTCATGCTGTCCGCACGCTGACGACGCGTGGAGATCGCAAGCACCACTTGGAATGTAGCCGAAATTATTGTGATAAATCTCTTCCCAGTTGGACAGCGACGTTTCATCGATATCGAGCACGATCGCCGGTTTGGCGACGGCGGGGGCGCGCGCCACGACCCAGGCGCGGGCTTCATTCAGCACCGATTTGACCTGGTCGTCGTAGTCCGTGCAACGGTAATAGATGAGCGCATTAGCAAGAATGCCGATGTTGATCGGCGGCGTGGTGTCGACCGCGACCTTCTCCGGCGTTATCTTGCAGCCGGCTGGCTTGTCGTCGGCCGCCGCCGGACCGGCCGCAAGCGACGCGCAAAATGCCACGATCGCCGCCGCGCTCCGCCACGTCTGCGGCCTGTTGATGACTATCGCTCCCTCACTTTCACGCCGCAAAAGAGTATCAAGACTTTGTAACAACCAGAAGATGCTAGCGCGGGCCCACGGGACCAACGCGCCGGAGGCGATCGGAGGCTCCGTCAATTCCGGCTGCATTCGCCTCGTGAACGACGACGTGGTCGATCTTTACAACCGCATCGCGCTGTGTGCCCGCGTGGTCGTATCCGATTAGACTTTTTCGTCCTACGGCACCGATGGCCTGCGCCGCCCGGTTACAAGCTTGGTCAAAAGCGGGAAATCGATGCCGGAGAGAGCCATGCCGACGGCAATAGCAAGCCCTTCGATAACGAATTGGAGCGCGGAGGACAGTCCCAGCATTTGCAACATCTGTCCAAGTTGAGTGAGAAACAGCGCAGCGCCAGCCACCGCCACCATGCTGCCGATGCCGCCCGACATCGCCGTGCCGCCGAGAACGGCGGCCGCGATCGGTGCCAGTAGATAAGGCTCGCCGACTTTCAGCGTCGGGTTGCGGATGAAGGCCGAAACCAGGATGCCGGCGACGCCATAAAGAAAAGCGGCAACGGCAAAGGCCGCGGTTTGGTAAGCGGCGACATTGATGCCGGCAATCCAGGCCGCCCGCGGATTTGCTCCAACCGCGGAAAAATGCCGCCCAACGGTGGTCTTTCTGAGCACAACATCAAGCAGGACGGCCAAACCGGCCACCACCCATACCGCAAAATTGATGCCGAGGAAGCGGGCATCACCCCACGCCGCCATACCAGGCGGCACGCGCGCTTCTTGTGGAAGCGTGCCCCGATACCACAGCGTGGCACCCGTCGTGATGGCGCCGACCGCGAGCGTCACGATCAGCGAATTGAGCTCAAACACGGCGATGAGCACGCCGTTTATCAGGCCGATCAGCGTGGCGAACACCAGCGCCCCGCATACCGCGATCAAGATCGCGTCGTCGTGACCACCTGAAACGCCGAGAACGATCGTGCTCGATAGCGTGATCACGGCCGGGATCGAGAGATCGATGCCGCGCGCCATCAGCACGAGCGTCTCGCCGATCGCGGTAATGGCGAGAAAGGCAGCGAGCGGAATGATGGCGAGAAATGTCGACGGCAACAGACTGCGCGGCGCGATGACGGCGCAGAAAACGATTAGAGCGGCCATTGCGATCCAGATCGCCGCAAAGCGGGTCCGAAACCGCCAGCGGCGCGACACAGGAGCGGCGCGCGGGCCCGGGCCGACGACCAGCGCGTCCGTGGGAGTGCTCATGGCAGCTTCACCGTCGCCCGGCGGCCAAAGCCGGCCCGTATATTCGTCCACACCCGGCGGATCGGCTGCAGGCCCGAATAGAGCGCGACAGCGAACAGCGTCAGCGCGCCGCTGACCATGATGCCGGCTCCGGTGTTGAGCCCCAGCAAGGCGATGATGTTGACGGTGAGCGTGAAGAACAGCGCACCCAGCACGGCGCCGACGAAGGACCCGCGCCCGCCGGTCAGCGCGGCGCCGCCCAGGACCGCCGCGGCAATGCTGGCCAGCGTGTAGCTCGAGCCGATCACGGGAGAGCCGACGCCAACCTCCGAGCCGACGAACAACCCGCTCAGCACGGCGATAACTGCCGAGAGAAGGTAGGCGCGCATATGCACGAAATCGACGCGCACGCCATTGCGCTTTGCCGCCTCCTCGCGAAAGCCGACGGCCCGCATCTTCAAGCCGCTGCGGGAACGATAAAGCCAGAAGTCGCCCGCAATCGCCGCAGCAAGAATGATCACGAAGGAAACCGGAACAAAGCCGACGCGCGTCTGAAAGAAGTCGATGAAATCCTCACTGATCACGCCGAAGGGCGACGGCCGCAAGTAGAGCGCGATGCCCTCAACCACGCTCAGCATGGCGATGGTGGTGATGACCGAATTGATGCCGATGAAGCGAATGAGTGCGCCGTTGGTCAGTCCCACCACGATGCCGGCGGCCAGGCAGACCAGCGAACCCGCAAGGATGAGCCCGGCATCGAAGTCCTCCGCAATCAGAAAGGAGCCGATCACGACGGTGAGGCTGATGACTGCTCCGACAGAGACATCGAAGCCGCGCACCATCAGCACGTTGAACTGCGCCATGGTGACAAGCGCCAGAGGCGCGGTCGCGAGAAGAATGTGCCGAATGTTGAGCGGAGTGAGGAACGCTTCCGTGCGCCAGGAAGCATAGATGCCGACGGCGATGATCAGCAGCAACAAGAACAGCAGCGGCAGCCACGCTTGCTGGCCGTCTCCGGCGAGCAATTGCCGCATGTTCGAGAACGAGAATCGAGCCCATTGCGGCGGCTCGAGCGTCTCCTTGGAGGCGGCAGCGAGCTCCTTGGAGCGCAAGAAGGACGAGACGATGCTTTCTTCGGTGACTTCGGAACCAGTGAGCTCGCGAATAATGCGGCCGCGCGAGAATACCAGCACGCGATCGCACAGCCCCGCCAATTCCATGGCATCGGAAGAATTGATCACGCAGGCCAGTCCCTGATCGGCCTTGGCGCGTATCGCGCGATAAATATCGAACCGCGCCTTGGCGTCGACGCCTTGGGTCGGTTCGTCGATCAGCAGCGCCTTCGCATCGTAAAGAAAGCTGCGGGACAAAACCGCCTTTTGCTGATTGCCGCCGGACAGCCCGCCGATCGGCTGATCGAGATCCGCAGCGACAATATTCAGCTTTTCAACGAGCGAAAGCGCAACGCGCCGTTCCCTGGCAGCGGAAATCAAGCCGCCGGTGGCGAAGGCGCCGAGCACCTGCACGGTCATGTTCTCACGCACCCCAAGCGTGGGAAAGATGGATTCGGCCGATCGGTCGGCGCTCAGCGAAAGTATGCCGGCCTGGAGAGCGTCGCGCGGTGCAAAAGCCATCATCGGCCGGCCGGCGCACACCACCTGGCCGGTAGCTTCCTCAAAGCCGCCGAGCGAGCGCAACGCTTCGCGCTGCCCGTTGCCCTCCGAGCCGGCGAAACCGATGATTTCGCCGCGCCGCACCTCGAATGTAATTCCGTGAAATCGCGCGGCGCTCAAATCCCGTGCCGAGAGTACGATCTCGCTGGGGATGACTTCCGACCGCGCGGGATATTCCGCCTCGATCGGCCGTCCGACCATGAGAGCGATCAGGTCATTCTCGGACAGCCGCTCGTTGACCTCGTACGTGCCTTGACCGACCCCATCCCGAAGAATGGTGACGCGGTTGGCAAGCGCCAGGATCTCCGGCAGGCGGTGACTGACATAGACCACCGCCACGCCCGCCGCGACAATCCGCCGGATGATCTCGGTCAGTTTTTCAACACCGGAAATATCGAGGCTCGACGTCGGTTCGTCGAGCAGCAGGACCTTCGGGTTGGCCGCCAACGCCTTGACGATTTCCAGAAACTGCCGCTGCGAGGTGCTCAACCGCCCGACCAGCGCGTCCGGCGAGATGCCGAGCTCGTAGGGCGCGAGTTGTTTTGCCGCCCACTGCCGCTTTCCCGCAAGAGTTCTTGGGACCATCCACGACGCCGAGCAGAAGATTCTCGGCGACCGAAAGCTCGCGCACCAGCGAATCGTCCTGATACACCACAGCCAAGCCGAGTTGGCGCGCCAAGAGCGGATCGGCGCTGGTGAGCGGCCGGCCCATGATCGCAATGCGGCCTTCGTCGGCGGCGACGGCGCCGGCGGCGATCCCGAGAAGCGTGCTCTTGCCCGAGCCGTTCTCGCCAAGGACGGCATGAATCTCGCCGGCGCGGCATTCGAAATCGACGCGGTCGAGCGCCTGCACACCAGGATAGCGCTTGGATATGCCCGACAGCTCGAGCGAGACAACGGGGGCCATGTCACACCAAAGAACGCGTTCTCGTCCGCCGCAACGAACAAAAAAGCGGGAAACCTATGTCCCGCTTAAAAGTCGGGGTCGAACGGGCGTGGCACAAAGTTCGCGCCCGTCCGACCCGGGTCACCCGTCAGGGTGCTTTATTGTTTTGCGAACATTTCCTTCATCATGTCGTTGTCAACCAGCGTGGTCAGCGACGCGCTTTCAGGAATTGCCGGATTGCACTGGCCCTTGACGACCTGATGCATCTTGAACGGCACATTGATGGTCGGAGGAACATCCTTGCCCTCCTTCTTCATCATCGCGGCGGTCAGCGCAAAGCGAGCCTGATCGTTCTGGCCGTTCGAATAGAATATCTTGAAGTTCGGATCGTTGGCTTTTTCCCAATCGCAAATGACGCCCATTTCGTCGGTGCGCAGCGACACGATGAGGTCGGGCGCCTTTTTCGCGGCCTCGTAAGCGCGCAAGCCGCCGCGGAAGCCGTCGGCATATTCGAACAATACGGCGTCGACGCTGCCATGTTGCGCGAGGAAGCCCGACATCGCCTTGAACGATCCTTCCTGCGTCCAGTTGGTGTCGGCCTTGCCGAGGAGCTTCAGATTCTTGTGCTTGGCGATCTCCTGCTCGGCGCATTTCTGCCATCCGGCGCTGAGGCCGTTGCCGGGTGTGCCGCCGAGCTCGACAATCGTGGTCGGATCCTTCTTGGAATTCTCCACGACCATCTGCACGAAGTCGGTGCCGAGCGCGCACAGATCCTCGGCGATCGAGGTCACGAAATCCTTGCCGGGCTTGCCGCCGACATAGGTGCCGTTGTGCAGCACGACGAGAATGCCGGCCTCGGTCGCCTCCTTGACGGTCGGCAGCAGCGCCGGCCCGGCATCGGCAAAGATCACGATCACGTCGACCTTTTGCGCAATGAAGGCACGCATGTCGGAGACCGCCTTGGTCGCGTCGCCGGTCGCCGAGGTGTAGATGATCTTCTTGATGCTCGGATAGGTCAGCGCCTGCGCGATAAATTCCATTTTAGTGACCTGGCGCCAGACATTCTCGCCGAAACCGTCCGCATAGGCGACGGTGAGATTGCCGTGGCCGGTCTCGCAGACGTTGTTCTTCCAACATTCGAGCGCCAGCTTGCGCTGTTCCGGCGTCAAATCCATCGCCGCATGTTTGATGGCCTCGACGATCACCGGAGAGACATTCTCGGTGGTGCCGACCGATTTCAGCATCAATTCGTTGAGATCGCGGGCTTGCGAAGGGACGCTCAGTACGGAACATAGGCCGGCCGCAGCAAGCGGCAGCACCCAACGGCGTATTCCCCCAAAATCGATTTTCATTGTCGTCCTCCCTGGTATTGTTCTGTTACGCGCGACCGTCGGCACCATTCGGCTCGCGCCGAACGGAAGCCCCGGATGATCATTTGTTCTTCAGCCATGGATAGCGGGCCGTGTCCTTCCCCGCATAGTCGGGATCGAGATAGATGAAGCAGCGCTAAATCTTCCAGTCGCGGATCTCGAAGACGTCGCACCAGCGGCCGGCGCCATGCTCGGGAGCGCCGGCGCGCCAGGAGCCGTCGCGATGCTCGCCCTCGCTGGTCCCCTCGCAAACCACGAGATCGCTGCCCGAAAAGATGTAGTTGAAGCTCGAATAGTGATGCAGAATCGATTTCAACGTGCTGCCGATATCGCCGAACATCTGCCCGATCTCCTTTTTGCCGTTGGCCAATCCCCATTTCGGGAAATAGACCTGCGCGTCATCGGCAAAGAGATCGAGAATGCTGCCGCCGTCGGACGTTACGCCGGCTTTGTCGAAGGCCTTGAGATATTCGACGACAACCGACTTCCTTTGCTCGTCGGTCATTGTTTGTTTGGCGAGAGCCATCCATTTCCTCCCTGACAATCCTGGCAGCGTTTCCCGCCGCGGCAATGCTATTTCGCCCGCTTCTTGCGCTCTTTGTGCGCGGCTGCGGCGGCGAGATACGCGAAAGCCAAAATCGGCCCGATGGTCGCGCCGCCGGCCCAATAGGCGCGCGCCGACGCCGAAGCCACGCAATTGCCGACCCCGTAAAGGCCGGGGATCGGCTTATCCTGGTCATCGACGACCTGGCCGGCGACGTTGGTCTTGGGGCCGCCTTTGGTGTCGAGATTGCCGCCGGTCAAAAGCGCCGCATAGAAAGGGCCTTCTTCCGCGATCGGGAACATGGTCGGGTTCGGCGCCGAAGGCGATGGCGCGACCGTGCCGTTGAACAACAATTCGACCTGGCGCTCGCCGCGCTTGAAGTCGAAATCGCGGCCGCCGGAAGCAAAGCCGTTGAAGCGCTGGATGGTCGCCCCCAGCGCTTTCTCGAAGTCGAGAGCGAGCGCAAGCCCGCCGGTCGCCGCCTTGTAGCGCTCCAGGCGCTCGCCGATCGCCTTGGTCAAGGCTGCCAGCGTCGCGCCCTTGATGACGTGCGCGTCGGCGGCACCGGGAGGAACAATGAAGCGTCCATACTCGTCGCTGGCGCTGTGATCCTGGCTGCGCTGATCCCAGATCGCGATCAGCAAGAGATTCGGATACTCGCTCTTGGCGCCGTCCCATTGGAAGAAAACCTGGGCCATTTCGTTATAGGCCAACTTCTCATTGGCGACGCGGCGGCCTTCCTTGTTGACGTAGACCATCGAGTCGCCGGACGGCGAAAACGTTCCGATCAGTTCGGGATCGCGCGCCATGGCCTTTTCGAAGACGATCGGGCACATCCAGGCGTAATTCATGTTGCGCAATTGCGCGCCGACCGCGCCGGCGATGTAGACGAAATCGCCTTCATTGCTGCGCGCCGCGCATCCGCCATAGACCGGTGCGCTCTGAAAATTCTTGCGCAGCTCGATGTCGTGGGTGAAGCCGCCGGTGCAGAACACGACGGCCTTGCGCGCGAAGAAACGCTTCTTGCCTTTGGCCGTATCGGCCTCGACGCCGATGACATCGCCGGCGGCATTTCGGATCAATCGCTGCACCCGGTGGCCGGTGCGAATGTCGACGCCGTCGCGCTTGGCCGCCGCCGACATGGTGCGGATCGCGACTTCGCCGCCGTCCGACATGCTCTCGCGCGCCCCCTTGGGCAGCAGCACGCGGCCCTTCGGAGCCTTGTCCTCCGGAAGCTCCGCCCAGTAATCGGGAACGAAATCGCAATGCCGGTACTCCAGCGCGCCTTTCTTGCTCAACAGCTCGGTCGCGGGCGAGGCGTTGTCGTAGATCGCTTCATATTGCGCATAGTCCCACGCCGGCATGCCGAAACGGGGCGCTTTGGGATCGTAAACCTCCGGCCGCGACAGGCGGGCCATATAGGCGATGCAATCCTTTTTCGGATCTTTGATGCCGGCTGCTCGCATCGCAGCATTATTCGGCACCCAATACCAAAAGGCGGCTTTGCGGGTGGTTCCTCCAAGCCGGGCGGCCTTCTCAAGCACCAGAACTTCGTCGCCGTGCCAGCGGCTGAACAAAGCGGTCGCGAGGCCGCCAACCCCGCTGCCGACGGTGATGACGTCGACTTCCGTGTCGAACTTGCCCTTGGCCGGGGCCGGTGCCGAAGACTTGCGAGCGATGGTAGCCAAGCACGTCCTCCCTCATGTTGTTGGGAAGAGATTGGCGCCGTCGGCGCTCGCCGATCTTTCAAATTCCGGATTTTATCGAATCCTGAAAAGCGCAATATCCGGTTGATGTTGTCAGGATGGACGGGATGCCGTAACATCATGTTGCCCCCGTAGTTGTGACGACAGAATCCACGCGGGGCCTGTTTTCGCGTTGCGGCATTTTTTGCTGCGCAACAGCGAACTGGGGAGGAAGCGATGGCACTGTCGCCCCGCGAGCGGCCGGGCTCGATAGCATTTCGCGGCCTTGAACAATTCCATCTTCGTGGCGACGCGAACGGCGTCGGCTATTGCATTGCCGGCGCCAAGCCCTACGCGCTCGAATTTTCGAATGCATCCGACGTGATCTGCCTGCTGCTGGGCGACATCAACAGCAGCACCAAGTTCGAGGACGATCGCGAGAAGCCGCTGGTGTTTCTCGGCAACTCCACCGCTTTTCACCCGCGAGTCGGCAATGTGCGGGTGCGCGCCGGCGACGTGCGTCACGGCTTTATTGCTTTCAGCTACGGCGGCGATTTTCAGAGCGTGCTCGACGATCGCAACATCGAACACCTGCGGCGCGGCGGCAGCTGCAACAACATTCGCAACGACGCGATCAGGTTTCTTGCGCGCTATGTCAGGGAGCGCTTGCGCCGGCCGGGAGGCTTGCAAGCTCTCGAACTTCAGTTCCTGGCGCTCGGCACCTACGTCGAAACCATGCGCCGGCTCGCGGCGGCCGCGCCGGCGCGGCGGGACGTGCTGTCCGATCAGGAATTCGCCAAGCTTTGCGACTATATCGATGGCAATCTCGAGGAGAAGCTTTCGTGCGCGGACCTCTCCCGCGCCGTCAATCTGCCGCTGCGCATCGTCTACGAGAGCGTGAGGGCCCGCACCGGACGCTCTCCTTACAGTCTCATTATCGAAAAGCGCATCGAGCGGGCCTGCGCCATGCTGCGGGAAACCGATGCCTCGATCGCCGAAGTCGCTTGCGCGTGCGGATTTTCCTCGCAACAGCACTTGACCGCCACGCTGTCGCGCCGGCTGGGGCGAACGCCGCGGCGGCTGCGCCGCGCCTCGTAGCCGGACCTCATTCTTGCATCCTTCAATGAGGGCGACCGCGCCGCCCACCATAGGCGATGGCCGCGTGTCAACGTTTAGTCGGCAAGTATGGCTGCAAGAATGGCCGAGAACGAGCCATCGCGGCTGCTGGATCACGCCGGTTCATAAGTCCGCAGCGCTGTCAACGACGCTGTCTGGCTAACTATCTTGCCCGAATGAAAGAAGCCCGGGTTTCCAGATATAGTATGGGCGATCAGGGAGGATCGCCATGGTCGACACTTCTGCCGAGAAAATGATCGGCGTCGGTCTCGCGGGCGGCGTCGTTATTTGCGCCTTGCTTGATACCCTCCACGCCAAAGGCATTTTGACGCTCGAAGAGAGTCGAAACATTTTGGACGATGCTCTGCGGGCTGTCGGCCCCTATGCCCAGTCGCCCGAAGGCTTCGAAGCAATGCAAATCATCGGACTCCTGCGCGGGCGCTTCTCTTGACGCGGCATCCGCTTTTTCTTTTGTTTTATGCTGCAGCGGGGACTTCGCCACGATATGAACGGCGCGCTCAAAACGTTCTCATGCGTCAGCATGAACTTGCGATTTGGAAGTATCACCTTTGGAAAGCTTCGCCATAAGGGTCTCTCTATGCCTACCCAAAAACAATTGGACGCTTCGAATCTATATGCGGCCATGAATGGAAGAAATTAAAGTCCGTATCCAGTTCATCGAAAACGCAATTGCTGGCAGATATTTTATGCCCAACAGTCAGCTGGTTAGGGAGTCTAGTTATTTGCAGCTTCGCCTCATCTGCGAAATGATTGCCCTAAAGCGGCTTGGTTGCGCATGGAGATATTAAATCGACGCAAGGGAAGCGCTTTATGAAGGAATACGACGCTGGCAAAATAATTGCCGGACTACATGACCTGCATCCCAACTTTTATCCTTCACCAGCTACCGCCATCGAAGTAACACAACCTCATCACGGTTATACACTAGTACCGATTCAAACGGGCTTCCTTACAAGAGACGACTTAGTTTCGTTGTACGGAAAAGCCGGGAACTTTCTCCACCGAGGCAGCATCAAAAAGTTATTGAAAGCAAAAATGCCGATCGAAAACGCCTATTCCGATATTTGGGATTGGCTCAAGAAGATCGGCACTCTCTTGAGTACCCATCAAATAGCATTGCTAGACGGAAAAACTTGGTTCCTTTGTTTCCTATCCGCTACAGCGCTAGCTGGCCGTTGTCAGGTGGCTATCGCTGAGGCCCCTTCGGAAAAACCGCCGTCAGTTGTAACAACCCGACCCGCCAAATCCTTGAGATAGACGGTAAATTCGGGCGGGCCGGTCCCCGGCTCCGGGAGCAAGGACACGTCTACCCTCTGTTCTTGCTTTGCGAAGGTTATGGTCGGCCAATAAGATCAAGAACAAAAGCAGTACGGGAAAAAGACGCGCCGTCGCCAATTCACCACGCTCAGTAGCTGCAACGGATCAGCCGGCGTCTGCGCGCGGGTGGCCGCTTCGCAAGCGTATTACCTCCCGCTCTCCAGGATTAGTCTCTTCAGGATCAGTCCGTTCGGTCTCAGTCTTGGCCGCGAAGAAGGCCGCATAAGGCAACGAACCCAATTAATCCGCAGCCCATCAGAACGGGGTATCCGCGGAACCCGTCATTCTTCGCAGGGCGGACCGGGCGCCCCAATGCAAAAGGGACCCGCAACGAGCGGATCCCTTTTTGAGTTTTGGTTGCGGGGGTAGGATTTGAACCTACGACCTTCAGGTTATGAGCCTGACGAGCTACCGGGCTGCTCCACCCCGCGCCAATTGTGCGATGTCGCGGCCCTGTTCTCATGGCCGCCATTCGCGAGGTTCATGTAGCAAGGGCCCTTCCATAAGGGAAGTGCGCTGCGCTCGAATCTTCGTCATAATGTCATGAAACACCGTATCGACCTGTCATGCATGCCTTCCTAGAAGCAGAAATGGACGAGAAGCCTGCGCTGCGGCCGAAAGCAGCGATCGGTCCCACCATGCGGGCGATCGCGGCGCGGATTATTGCCGACGCGCGGACGACGATAAGCGATCCGGAGCGGTCAAGCGCCGACGCGGTGCACGAGTTCCGCCGCAGCATGAAACAGTGGCGGGCGCTGATGCGCCTGCTCGAGCCGTTCGTGCCCGACGCCGTGCAGCTTCGCCAGCAGGCCCGCGACCACGCCCGCTCGTTGGCGCGGGCCCGCGACGGACAATCGGCGCTCAATGCTTTCGACGATCTGGTGAAGAAGGGTCTGGTGCTGTCGGAGCGAACGACCAATACGATCCGCAGCCGCATCGAAGCCATCCGCGCCAACGAAGAGCACTCCGTGCTCACGCCGGAACTGCGCGACGCGATCATCGCCTGGCTCGATTCCGTGACCGCGGCGATCGAATCATGGCCGCTCGATCCGTTCGAATTCAGCAAGATCGCAGGCCGCCTGACGGTCGGCTACCGAAACGCCCGGCGGGCCATCCCGGAAGACTGGTCGCAGGCCAGCGCCGAGGAATTGCACAACTTTCGCCAGCGCGTGGTCGATCACCGCTACCAGATCGACTTGGTGGAACCGTTATGGCCGCGTCATAGCCGCATGTGGACCGATGAGGCGGAGCGGCTGCGCGATCGGCTCGGACGATGTCAGGACCTGGAAATCCTCAAGCGCCTCACCGAGCCGCATCAGCCGCTGGCGCACTGGCGCTCGCGGCTCACGCCGCCATGCAACGACCGCACGACCGAGCTGTCGCAGCGGGCCGCGCGCATCGCCCACCGCCTGTTCGCCGAGAAACCGAGGGCATTCCGGCAGCGGCTGGAAACGCTGTGGGAGAACGGCCGGTAACGCCTCGGGGACCGGCTTGCGCAGGCTACCCGGTTAGAAAATACTCACAGGGTCGCGAGCCTTTGCGGTTCACCGGTACATTTGGCGCCGCAATGGCCTAACCGGGGAGGACACAATGAAAATCATTCTGCCGCTTTCGATCGCCGTCGCAATGCTGGGCGGAGCGGCCCAGGCCCAGATGAAACTTCCTGAACTGAAGAAGCAGCCGACTGCGCAGGCCGTACTCGACGAGCACTTTGCGGCGCTCAACGCCTGCGACTGGAACCGTCTACTTGCCCAATATCCCGAAGATGCGCAGATCAATCTGCCCAACGGTCTCTTGGGGGCATTTGTATCTGTCACTGAACCAAAAGGCGATCGAGCCACTCGGCGAGGCGGTGCCCAATACAGAACTGTTCCGGCGACTAGCCCGCACCATGGGCTTCGATGACCGGCAATGGCAGCGCAGCGACGAAGAGATGGCTTTGGACGCCTTGGATTGGACAAGTCCGGCTCTTCAGGGGATAACAATGGATCTCCTTAAGGAAAAGGGCTGGGCGCGTCTCAACGTCGGCACACCCGACACCTACGCACCGCATGCCGCGGGTAATTTCCTCACTCCATCGGGCAAGTGCGAGTTCAAAGCATCGATGGCAGCGGGCGGCAACTTTGTCCTGCCGTTGTTCCGGCAGGGCTCGAATGAGTTTCAGGCGGGTAAGTCGGTGGATGCGTTACCAACGTATATTCCACCACGAGAGTCGCTGGCGACCAACCCGGGATTGGCGGCGAAATACCCCCTCAACGTGATCTCGCCGAAGAGTCACGCTTTCCTCAATTCCAGTTATGGCAATCTGCCTGCTCAGCTGCATCACGCTGGCGAGCAGGCGGTGATCATCAACCCAAAGGATGCGCTCGCACGGAATGTCGGCGAGGGAAGCGCTGTTCGGATTTTTAACGACCGCGGCAGCTTCGAGGCGATTGCGAAGGTGAGCGCTGACGTCATGCAAGGGGTTATCGTCGCACCCCTGGGATATTGGCGAGACCCGAACCGAGGGGAGGCCACGGTGAACGCTCTCAGCCCCAGCGCCTACGCGGATCTCGGAAGGGCACCGACGTTCTCGGATACATTGGTCGAAGTAACGGTCGCCGAGGTAGCGACCGCGGCCTAAAGGATTTGCAACAGCGTTTTTGAGGTGTTGTTTTCAGCGCCTTCTCCTAGAAGTGTTCCGACTGAGCCCCGATCTCCGGGGCTTATTTTTTTGATATTCCCCTCCCGCTCAACTCCCCGCGGCGATGTTTGACAACTAATCCCGCCGAGGCTTCTTTGGCACGTATACGATTTCGAGCTTAAGGGCTGATGGGCCATACAAATATGACCATAGAAACAATCGCGGACTTCCGAGGCCTCTGGGGCGGTGGGTAGTCACCCACAACGGCAGTGTATTATCGAGTCCGCGGCCCGACACAGAGCGGGACTACCGTAGTGACAACGCGGTGCACGAAGGGCAAACCGGTCGTCGGTCAGCGCGTGCCGGGAGCAGGCTTAAGCTGATTGACGCTTCGGGAAGGTCCCGCCTGAAATTGCCAGCCTTCCAGCCGTACTGGGTGCGACAGCGAGATGACACTCGTCAGCGGCGAGTCTAACCGCCTTAACAGCTCCGGCAGCTTGGCCATGCTGATGGCGATGCGCCGCGCCTCAATCGACAGCGGGGCTTTGAATTGTGCGACGCCGCCAGGGCCGGGCCGCTACGCCTCGCTTCGTCTCGAAGTGATAAGTTTGGCGGCTGTATGGCGTCGGCTCGGTTCCTCCTCGGAACCCACTTAATCCCAACGCAATCATTTAGGACGACGCAGGCGCCGATATTTTGCCTCCGTCTTATCCGATTAAACATAACCAGGGCGAAATGGTGGGTCTCGGCGGATACGCACACACACCCTCCGCCGACGCCCTATGTGGCCAGGACGCCTTACGGCTTTGGGAGCTGTGGGGGCGTGTCCCGGCCAAAATTCCCCTTGAGATCGCTGCGCCACGCGCGGCGATTTCTTGCGGCCGGCTCTGGCTGCAGCGTCTGTCTGTGGCACCACCACGCCGGCCTCGTCTAGCGTGAGGGAGAACGAGGTTGCGTTGGCTTGGGAGCACCAGCCAATTGCCCGCTGCTGATTTCACTGGAGCAATCGGGGAATCAGCATTGAATCGCTCGCTGATGTGGAACGTGGTAGCCGCATCAAATGGACCATTTGCATCGGGTTGCCGAGGGATCGAATATCTTCGGCCTGATGGTTTATAGCACAGGGATGATCTTAATCGTCGGAGCGCTGACCTGGGCCAGCTATGCCGACCATCGGCGGGACAAGCATCGGCAAAGCGCCAAGCGTTAGCCGCTCCGAGCTACGGCAACGGAGCAGATCGGCGTTGATCGATGCCGAGGGCGAGGCGGCGATCGGCGTGACGGAAGCTTTAAGCCGGCTCCACTGTCACAAGGCAAAATCTGGGATCGGGGTCTTTGTTGACGACCAAAGCAAAACCGTCCGGCCACCTGGGATAAAACAAAAGGTCTGTCACCGTCTGAATGCCGTCTATGATAGTGCCGTGAAACTCGACCTTCGTGTCCGCAGGTAGGTCGGTTACCGCCGCCAAAAAATTGGCTCTCTCGGTGTGCTCGCGAGCGAATTCGATTTTTTGTGACGGCCCGCCCCATCGACTTACGCTATGCCTCGGTGATCTCAACCGGTCGACGCAACACCTTATCTTAGAGGGAAAAGATCAATTATAGGCCGATAAGTCAGTGATTTCGGGGTGGTACGAGGCCGGCAGAGAAAATCACGTTGTGGCATAGCTGGTTGCGGAGGGACTCGCTGGAAGCGTTCGGGCGAGCGTTTGGCAAGCCGTCATCGTTATTCATTGCCAACTGGCCCCGTGTTGCGTCGACCGGTTGAGATCACCCTTTTCGAAAAGCGGACATTCGCTTGCACTGCAATATCTGTCGCTAAGGGCAATGAGCGGACTCCCGGGCCAAGTCAATTCCTGGCTGGGAGCACTATCAAACCGGATTGAATTTCCCGCTTATTCGATCACCTCGTGGGTGCAATTCGTCATTTGGCGCGTTTTTGGCGCAGAAAGTCCTGCCTGCTCTCGATGCAAGAGGAAAGATCGCAGCCGGAACTTGAGAGGTGCTTACCCAGCGCCGCCAGTGGCTAATCCAATCAGTTTAGAATTTGTCTATGCTAGTACTTAGCGACTTGCTAGATTTCAATTGCTGGCAGTGCGCATCCTCTAGTTTCGCACTGCAACTATTCGCAAAAATAATGCGCCGGTTTTGGCTCACCGCAAATGGCGGTGCGTATCGACCGGCCGCCGAAATCCCGGCGAGGTCACGGAGCTGATGAGCGGCAGTCCGTGGCTCAAAAGAACCGCCATTGGAGGGAGAAATGGTCAATGTCCATGTGAATGGGCAAGAGCGAACGTTCGACGGTGATCCGTCGATGCCGCTCATGTGGTATCTGCGCGACGAGCTTGGCCTGACCGGAACAAAATTCGGTTGTGGCGTTGCGCTCTGCGGCGCCTGCACGGTCCATCTCGACGGTGAGGCGATACGATCTTGCGGCATCGTCATGTCTGATGTCGCCGGCAAGTCGGTGGTCACGATCGAAGGTCTCGACCCTAAAGGTGAGCACCCGGTACAGGTGGCCTGGCGAAATATCAGCGTGCCGCAATGCGGTTATTGCCAGACCGGTCAGATCATGCAGGCGGCTGCGTTGCTGGCGAAAACACCGGCGCCGACCGATAAGCAAATCGACGACGCCATGCTTGGCAACATCTGCCGGTGCGGTTGCTACCAGCGCATCCATACGGCCGTTCGCGCCGCCTCAAAGGGGGCCTGACATGACCTACCATCGTAACCAGCAAAACGTCGTCATCGCCAATGTCAGCCGCCGCGGCCTGCTCAAGGGCGTGGCTGGCACCGGCGTGTTCGTTCTCGCCGCACAATTCCCTGCGGTTCGCTCGGCCATGGCCTATGCCACCGGCGCCGACAAGATGCCGCATGGCGTGGTGACCAATCCGCACATCTTCGTCTCGATCGACAAGGACGGTATCGTCACCATTGTCGCGCATCGGGCTGAAATGGGTAACGGCGCCGCGCGCACCAGCCTACCGATGATCGTCGCCGACGAGCTTGATGCCGATTGGGCGCGCGTGCGCGTGGTCCAATCGCCGGGCGACGAGGAGACCTACGGCAACCAGGATACCGACGGCTCCCGCAGCGTGCGCCACTTCATCCAGCCCATGCGGCAAGTGGGTGCCGGCGCACGCAAGATGCTCGAGACCGCCGCCGCCAAGCGCTGGGGCGTCGATGCCAACGAAGTCCAGGCGCGTTTCCACGAAGTCGTGCACACGCCGTCGGGCAAGAAGCTCGGTTACGGCGAGCTTGCCGCCGACGCGGCGGCGTTGCCGGCGCCCGCGCTCGACACGTTGCAGCTCAAGAAGCCGAGTGCGTTCCGCTATATCGGCAAAGGCAATGTCACCATTGTCGACCTGTTCGATATCACGACCGGCAAGGCGACCTATGGCCAGGACGTAAAACTCCCCGGCATGCTGTTCGCCGTCATTGCCCGGCCGCCCGTGGTTCAGGGCAAGGTCGCTTCCTACGACGACAGCGCCACCATGAAAGTGCCTGGTGTCGTCAAGGTGGTGAAGATCGACGGCACGCCACCGCCGGCGGCTTTTGCTCCGCTTGGCGGCGTCGCGGTGATCGCCAAGAACACTTGGGCGGCGCTCAAAGGACGCGATGCGCTCAAGATCACCTGGGACGACGGGCCGAATGCTTCGTTCGACTCCGTTTCCTACAAGGCGATGCTCGAAGACGCTGTGCGCAAGCCCGGCAAGCTCGAGCGCGCCGAGGGTGACGCGGACGCGGCGCTCAAATCGGCCGCTAAAGTCATCACGGCGGAATACTATTCGCCGCACCTCGCGCACGCGACCATGGAGCCGCCGGCCGCCACGGCGCGCATGAGCGACGGCAAGCTCGAAATCTGGACGTCGGTGCAGTCTCCGGGCGGCGCCCGCGACGATGTCGCCAAGCGGCTCGGCCTCGATCCGAAGAACGTCACCCTGCACAACGCGTTGTTGGGCGGCGGCTTCGGCCGCAAGTCGAAATGGGACTTCGCCATCGAGGCGGCGCTCCTGTCCAAGGCGATGGACGGCGCGCCGGTCAAAGTGGTGTGGACCCGCGAAGACGACATCCGGCACGGCTTCTATCACACCGTGACGGCCGAACGCCTCGAAGCCGGGCTCGACAAGGACAACAAGGTCATAGCCTGGCGGCACCGCAGCGCGGCGCCGAGCCTGTTTGCGAACTTCATGCCCGATCCGAAATATCCGCAATTCATCGAGCTCGGGATGGGATTCGTCGACACGCCGTTCAACGTGCCGAACGTCCAGTTGGAGAGCGGCGAGGCGCAATCGCATGTCCGGGTCGGCTGGTTCCGCTCGGTCAACAACGTGGCGCACGCCTGGGCGATCCAGTCCTTCATCGCCGAGATTGCGCATGAGCTCGGCCGCGATCCCAAGGACGTGCTGCTGGAACTGATCGGTCCGGCGCGGATCGTGGAGGCACCGGAAAAAGCCACCACGCCGTGGTGGGACTATGGCGAGCCGCATGACGTCTATCCGGTGGACACTGGGCGATTACGGCGGGTCACCGAGCTCGTCGCGGAAAAGGCCGGCTGGGGCCGGAAACTCCCTGCCGGCAGCGGGCTCGGCATCGCGGCGCATCGCAGTTTCGTCAGCTACATCGCCACTGTTGTCGAAGTCGCGGTCGACAACAAAGGCAACCTCACGGTGCCACGGGTCGATACCGCGATCGACTGCGGCTTCTATGTCAATCCCGAGCGCATCCGCTCGCAGATCGAAGGCGCGGCCGTGATGGGGCTGTCGCTCGCCAAATATGGCGAGATCACGCTCAAGAACGGACGCGTCGAGCAGAGCAACTTCAATGACTATCCAGTCGTCCGGCACGACGAATCGCCGACGGTGACGAATACCCACATCGTCGAGAACAGCATCGACGTGCCGTCGAGCGGCGTCGGCGAGCCGGGCGTGCCGCCGTTTGCCCCGGCGCTCTGCAACGCCATCTTCGCGGCGACCGGCAAACGCATCCGCCGGCTGCCGATCGGCAATCAGCTGGCGTGACGTGAAGTCCGCCGCTGCTGTGGCGTAAAAAATTACCGGAACTCGGGTCTTCCGAGTTCCGGGCATCGCTTGCTGATCGATCGCCGCGCCTGTCGCGGTTGAATTTGCAATGCAGCCTTCACCGTTAGGCGGCCGAACCACCGCGTGGGACAACGCGCGGTGCGCAAAAAATCTATTTCGCGCTCTCGTCCTGCCGCACGGCAGAAATGCGCCGTCTCAGATTGCCAACGTTCACCGCTGCGCTATGATGCGTGCACGCTGTGCGCGACTTATACCAATCCTCACATTGAGTAACCCACGGTCGCCCAATCGCGGCGCGCGACGGACATGATCTTCCAGGGCTGATCGATGAGCGTGTTCCAGGCGTAGCAGCAGTGATCGACGATATCGTCGAAGGATTTGAAGACCCGGTTCGAGAGCCAGTTCTGTCGCATGAATTGCCAGATGTTTTCCTGGCCGTTGAGTTCGGGCGCGCGCGGCGGCAGCGGCATGAGCGAGATATTGCTCGGGACCTTGAGAACCTTGCCGCCATGCCAGCCGGCTTGATCGAGGAGCACGATCGCGTGCGCACCTGGGGTGACCTTGGTTGCGATTTCGTCGAGATGGAGCTGCATGGCTTCGCTGTTGCAGGCCGGCAGCACGAGGGCGGCGCCGGCCCCGCGTTCGGGGCAGACCGCACCGAACAGATAGGTCGACTGGGTGCGTTGATCGTGAGTGGCGCGAGGACGTGAGCCTTTCCTGGCCCAGCGATAGGTGAGTTTGTTCTTCTGGCCGACCCGCATCTCGTCCTGGCACCACACCTCTATCGGAGTGCCGGGCGCAAGCTTCTGGCGGACTTCCGCCACGCGGGCGGGAAAGTTTTTTTGAACGCCTCCATGGCATCGGCGTCCTGCTTGTAGGCCTTGGGCCTGGCGCTGACATGCGAGAAGCCCAAGTCCTTCAAGGCACGGTAGACCGTATCGTCCGAGACCGAGATGCCAAACTCCTCGTGGAGCCGCATGATCAGATCGCAGGCCCGCCAGCGCACGACGCCGTGGACCGCCGGGATCGGGCCTTCCTCCACGAGGCGGGCGAGAAACGCCTTGTGCTTGTCGGTCAGCTTGCCCGGCGCGCCCGGCGACGACTTGTTGACGAGACCGTCCGGCCCCTGCTCGTTGAACCGGATCACCCAGTCCCGCAGCGTCTGACGGTCCATGCCGCCGATCTTCGCCGCTTGTTCTCGCGAGCTGCCGTCGAGCACCGCCGCGATCGCAAGCAGTCGACGCGCCTGCGCCGCATTCTTCACCCGCTGCGCAACCCGCCGAACATCGCCGCTCGTATAGTCCGTCCGCACCACAATGGCTCGCCCCATGGCAAACGACCCTCCGTTTGCCACCTTGAATCATTTTGCAGGTGATTTGGGAATCCCGAGCGAGTCAGAACTCCCTGAGGATTGGTCTTTGGCCTGCAACGACCACCGTCATGCAGGGTATGTCGGCAGGCACACGCCCGCGGCGAATATTCGTAGGCTGCCGAATTCGGCAAAGTCACGAAGCCGATGAGCGGTAGTCCGTCGCCAGAAACAAACGCCATGGGAGGGCTGCCGCCGTCTGAACCGGCGCTTTAAAGGTCATCTTCGCGGCGACCGGAAAGCGCATCCGCCGGCTGCCGATCCCGACGCGATTTCCGAAACAAATCTCATAAGAAACCAAGACTGAGGATGCCTGAGAGCATCGGGAAACATGTTCCCGATGTCCAACGACACGAGTCCCAAACGGGACCATTAGCCAGGAGGAGACCTCAATGCAGAGCACATCGATCAAGTCGACATATCGAGGCCTTCTAGCCGGCGCCTGCTTCGCGACCTTGTTGGTTGCAGGTGTGGCCGGTTCGGCCTTTGCAGCAGACTACACGCCGGTGACCGACGCGCGTCTCGCCAATCCGGAACCAGAAAACTGGCTGATGACCCGCGGCAACTATAAGGGTTGGAGCTACAGCGCGCTCGACCAGATCAATACCCACAACGTCAAAAATCTCGTGCCGGTCTGGAGTCTCTCGACCGGCGTGGACTCCGGTCACGAATCGCCGCCGATCGTCAACAACGGCGTCATGTTCATCACGACGCCATACAGTCAGGTCATCGCGCTCAATGCCGCCACCGGCGATCTGCTGTGGCGCTACAAGCGCCCGTTGCCTGAGGGCTTTAGCGCTTTGCACAACACCAACCGCGGTGTGGCGTTGTTTGGCGACAAGGTCTATTTCGCACCGCTCGATGCGGTGCTTGTCGCCCTCGATGCCAAGACCGGCAAAGTCGCCTGGGAGGCGAAGATCGAGGATTGGAAGCAGGGCTATTACACGACGATGGCCCCGCTGGTCGTTAAAGGCAAAGTGCTGATCGGCGTCGCCGGCGGCGAGTTCGGCGTGCGTGGCTTCGTGCAGGCGTTTGACGCCCAGAGCGGCAAGCCGGTGTGGAAAACCTATAGTATTCCGGCGCCGGGCGAGCCTGGCAACGATACCTGGAAGAAAGCTGACACGTGGAAGACCGGTGGTGCTTCCACGTGGATGACCGGCAACTACGATCCCGACACCAATACGGTCTATTGGGGCACCGGGAACGCTTCGCCGTGGTTTGGCGATCAGCGGCCGGGCGACAATCTGTACACGTCCTCGACGCTCGCGCTCGACGGCGAGACCGGCAAGATCAAGGGCTATTTCCAGTACCACCAGAATGAATCCTGGGACTGGGATGAAATGAACGCCCCGATGCTGGTGGATTTCCAGATCAATGGCACCACCACGAAAGGCCTGCTCAAACCGGCGCGCAACGGCTACCTGTACTGGCTCAAACGCGATACCGACGGCAGCATCTCGTATCTGCGATCGCAAGCCTTCGTGCCGCAGAATGTCTTTACCAGCATCGACAAGGAAACCGGGCGGCCCGAAGTGGACATGGCGCACAAGCCGGGCACGGGCAAATCCGCCCAGTTCTGTCCCGGCCTTTGGGGTGGCAAGGATTGGCCGTATGAAGCCTACAATCCCAACACCGGTCTTGTTTACATCCCGTCAAACGAAAACCACTGCAACACGCTCGAGGGCAAAGTCGAAGAGCGAATTCCCGGGCAATGGTGGACGGGCGTCGCCATCCCGGACTTGCACTTCTCCGTCGACTTCAAGGCGCCGTTCTACGGCGAGATCCAGGCGATGGACGCTAACACCGGCAAGCGCGTTTGGCGGACACTCTATCCAAGCTCCATGATGTGGGGATCGCTGCTCACCACTGCCGGCGGACTGCGTCTTTGGCGGCGGCACTAACGACCGCGAGTTCCGTGCCTATGACGCAAATTCGGGCGAGGAGCTTTGGCACTTCCGTACCAACTCCGGAATCATCGCGCCGCCTTCGACCTTTGAGGTCAACGGCGTGCAATATATCGCGGTGCAATCCGGCTATGGCGTCGACCCTGCGTTCCAGCAAGGACTGATGGCCGAGCTGGTCGGGTGGCAGAAGGACGTGCCGCAAGGCGGCGTGGTCTGGGTATTTGCCGTTTCCAAGTGAATGCCTGAGGTCATCGTCCCAAACGTTCGGGGAGCTAGCTGCGCTCGCGGCTAGCTCCCGGCTCAATCGCTTTTTGCCCAAGGATTTTGGCGATGCTGTTCGTGCATGCTCGGACAAACTCGATCGTATCGCTGCTTCGCGCAAGCTCGCTGGCTGTGGTGCTCGCGGTCGGGTTGGCGTTCCTGACGTCCGGTCCTGGCCGCGGCGAGGAAGCGCCGGCTTACGCAATTGAGGTCAGTGACGTCACGGCCAAAGTCGGCGAACGCGCGGTGATGCAGGCGAAACTGCGAATTCGCGACGGCTACCGCATTCTTCAGTCCTACAACAATCGCGTGATCAAGCTCTCGGCGGAGGACGACGGCGTCGCGTTCGAACAGGAGATGGTGCGGGCAAAGATTGAAGACGACGCACTCGTGTTCGCGGTGCCGCTTCGGGCGACCAAGCCGGGCAAGCATGCCATCAACGGGCTTTTCCGTGTCGGCTACATTCATGACAGCGACGAGATGGCCATGGTGTCGCTACGCCTCATCGCCAGCGTCACCGGAACGAAATAGCCGCGACAGAATTGCAGGCGGAAAACACCAGTCCAAAAAGCAGAAACTCTGAAAGGAGGCGACGTAAACATGCAAGCGCGCCGCGATCGGTGTGCTCCCCGTTATGGGCGCCGTACGGTTCTTGGGCTGGCGTTGTCGCCTTTGCTGGTGGGGATTGCGCGCGCCGAAGATGAGACTTCAAAAGTCGACTCTGGAAGATTGCCGCCGCAACCGGGCGATCACTTCGTGTTCTTGACCGGTCCCGACAAGGGACAGGTCGTCAGGCCCGACAATCTCGCGATTGGCGGTCCACAGGTACAGGCCTATCCAGTGAGCCCGGACGGCACGGTCCGAAACGAGACGCCGCAGCACATTCGGCTTGGCCGCCCGCCCGACGCCTACCTAGCAGCGGCGCGGCAACTCACGGCCATTCCCAGGCGAGCATCGTTGCCCGCCTCGCCAGGAGCAGCGGACGACGCAACTTGATGTTGGGAGCGGCGGCCTGCGCGCCCGGCCTGATCGGGACCATCGTCCGGCGAACCCGGCTGACGCTCGCCGCGGAGGGTTTTGAGGCCAGCTGAATGACCGCACATCGCGATTTGGCGATTCTTCCTTCTTCATGTCGACAAGCAGGCGCGCTGGCGCTCGCCACGCCGTGCGGAAAGTTACAGCCCTGGAAGCTTCCCTCGGGCTTTGCTTCACCTCAAAGAAGTCGAGCCCGGTCACGATCTCGCGGTCGGTGTCGCGCGCCAGCCGCATGGCCGGGAAGGTGGCCTGATAGATGGGATCATTGACAAGTTGGCGAAAATCGTTGGCGTGAGTGCGCGCGAGCAGGTCGGAATACGAGACCGCCACGACTCGTTCCGAGGGGTTATGACCGAGAAACCAGGCCGGCAGCGCGACCGAGGCGAACAGCGATTTCAAGTTGCGCGGCGGCATGGTGACGATCAGCCGCCTGACCTCGCCGGAAGCAACCTGAGACAGCTTGTGCGCCAGGGCCTCGAGGTGCCAGTTGGGTTTGAACAGCGTATTCGGCCGCACCACACCGAATGCAAACTCGGTGAACGCCATAAAATCAAGCGCCAGCGCCGCGCGGACCACGAGGCCCGGCGGATATTCGTCCGCAGCATGCAACAGCGTGGTCATGGCTTGTTCGCTTTCGCCTTTGCCCTCTCCGCATCCTCCGCGCACAATTTCTCGTACAACGCCAGCTTTTCTGACGAGGTCATACGGCTGACCGGCTTGTTCAAGTCAGGTTTCGTTGGTTCGGGCTCCGCGGCATCATCATCGATGAGCTCCGGCGGAGCCAACGTGTGCGGCGCCGGCGTTACGTTTCCGCTTCGGCGTGCGACATAAGAATCGAGGATGGTTTGGTAGTTTGGCTTAAGCGCCCGCTCCAGCGTCTGCTTGTGATTGGCCAAAAAATCGATGCCCAGTTTGTCGGCGTATTCTATGAGATCCCGGCGCGCCTGCCTCTCGCCTTTGGCGAATTGGTTGAGGAGCTGCTCGAGGCCGATTTCGATCCTTGTCATCAGAACTGTTTTATCGCCGCGGGGAACCGCGACCTTCTTGTTAATGGCCTGCTCGAATGCCTTCCGGACGTCGGGAAGCAACGACTGTTCCTTCCGCGGGCGGCCGCGGGGATTTGGTGACGGACCGCCTTTCTTCCACCGCTTGTCCGCGGGCGGAGAACCGGGACCAACCTTGTGGCCTTCGGCGGGAGCGCTCTGCGATCCGTTGGCCTGAGATTCCAGCGGCTGCGTGGCATTGGATTTTTCGGACATGTCGCTGACCCCCCTCAGCTCTAGCCGGTGAACGCGCTTTGCCCAGTAAGGCGGCTGGCTTCCACGTCCGCAAAGGTCAGATCCGACCCTGCAAGCCGCGCGGCGTTGCCGGTGTATTGCTGCCATCGCCGGATGACGACGTCGCAATAGAGCGGATCGCGCTCGATGGCTCGGGTATGCCATCCGGTCTTCTCGGCGGCGATGATCGTCGTGCCGTTGCCGGCAAACGGATCGAGGATGATGTCACCGCGCCGGGTGACATCGCGAATCGCATCGGCAACCAGCGCCGTCGGTTTCGCTGGGGAATGCCGGGCGACGTCCTCGCAAGAACCCGCCGGGAAATTGACTGCCGGATAGTCCCAGAGACTGGTCCGGCTACGGCGACGTCGACCGAGCCTAACGATGTTGGGCGCGTCGCTGTTCTGCAACACGAGCACCAGCTCGTGGCCGGAGCGGTAGAAGCTACCCATCGCCGCGCTAGCTTTCGTCCAGACGACGAGGTCCTTGAGCGAAAACCCCACGTCACGGCTTGCCGTCATCAGGCCGTGGAGGTGCCGCCAGTCGGTGAACACGAACAGGACAGCTCCGTTCTTGGTGTTTTGCCGACTGTGCTGCAGGAAGGCCTTGGCAAGGACGATGCATTGGTCTTCGCGCAGTTCGCCGGCTACAGCGTTCACCGCTCCACCGCGCGCAAGGCCAGAGCAACCGCCCTCGGTCGCGATGTTGAATTGCGGATCGATCAGGACGGCATCCGCTTGCTTTCCTTCGAGCAAAAATCGGTAGCTGGTCGGGTCATCTGCATCACCACACCGAAGGCGGTGCGGTCCAAGGACCCACAGAGCCAGTTACTGCAGCGCACTGCCTGCATCTAAATTTACTACCCAGTAGCAGCCGACGCTAACACTCCTGATCCGCTAAACCCGGCGGCCGAAACCCCCGTCGAGGCCGCTGCTATTATGCGCCCCCCGTTATCCACAGACGGCCGGTGTTGCTGTCACCGATCCGTCATTGTTAGGTTGGAAATGCGCTGAAGGAGGTCGTCCACCCTGTTGTCCGAACGCACAGCAGCACAACAGACGGCTCAGCGCCTAAGGCCTCGGCGGGAACTCACCACCCCGCCGGGGCCGCTGCTTGCATGTGGGTCGGTTGCTGCAGCGGACTATGCGGTCGGGCCGACGCCTCGCCAACCGGCCGACAGCAGTCGGGAGCTGGCGGCCACGAATTCTTGCCCCTTGGTCATCATACGACGTGCGTCTTCAGCTCTTCCGTTAATTTCCTCGCTCCACCATTCCTGATAGGCGGTAACGGCAAGTTCCTTGTTGAACGTGGTCCTCCACGACCAGCCTCCAGTCAGGAGAAATTCTCGACTGTCGATAGCCGAGGTCCAATGCCACTAAGTCGTCAACGTGAATCCTACGGCATGCCAACAAAGCGCCCACGCAACTTCATCACATTGCCTTTTTACGACCGTTCAATAGACAACGGCTGTAAACTGGGATCAGTGGCGAGCACATCGGGGTTGGGCGCCACCAGCCAATGCTCAATAGGTTTTACGCATCTTCGCTGCGAGCCTCTTCCGGCGGTACTTGAGCGTGCCTGAAATACAAAATCGACCTACTGCAACCGTAGGCATTTCGGAGGCTTGGGGCAACGTCCTTGGCTCAACAAATCAAAAAAGGGATTTCTGATGGGGTAATCGGGACAAATAAGTCGACTGCGAAATGCGTAGCTGAGATTGCCGACCAGATCGGCTCCAAATTGGCACGGAATCAAAATCGCGTGCTGGACCAGCGCATGACGCCGCTACAAATAGCCGAGCCAGGGCCCCCAATTCTGCCCCGCGCGACGCTAAGCGCTGACGAATATCGGGCGATGGCCAACGTATGCCTCAATTGGGCTCGCGCGCCACTAACAAAAGATGCGCATCGTGTCTGTGTCACTCTCGCCCGAGCTTGGCTGAGGGCTGCACTCTGGCATGAGGCCGCCGTATCAGATTACTCGCGAAAATCACCTCTAATATTTGAAACCCCTAACGAGTTGCCATATGGCCGGAAAGTGCTGATCGAGGACCGTCGGGCTACCGAAGACAGAATCAAGTCGGTCGATTACTCGTTCGGGCGACCAGATGTCAGAAATAAGCTTTACGAGTTAGATAGTGCGAGCGACCCAGAACGGGCTCATTCGCTCCCGAAACTGCCTTTGCGCGACTCTCTGCGAGCTGCAATCCTCGCGCTCACAGTCGGTGCGACTAGTGGAGCCGGTGCAGTGTTAGCTTTGGTAGGGCTACCGGCGCAGCAGCGTATCACTTCACTTGCTTCCCAAGCTCCAATGGCAATAATGGAACGTTCCGTTACCGCAGCGGAGCTAGCATACGACCGGCGTAACGTTGATGGCGAGACGCCTGAGTGGGTCGCACCGCGCGGGCCGCTTGTCGCTGCCGCTTCGGCCGCGCTGGCTGCTCCGTCGCCAAATAAGCCTGCGAGCTATGGGACAGATCGAACCAGTGCGCTAGATGTAACGAGCAGCTTGGAGCGAACTACAAGCAAAGAACTAGAGAAGGCGCCGCACCACGTGGAACGCAAACGTCACGGAAGGGTAACCGTTCGACACCAAGGCCGGCGGCACAGATACCTATTTGCATTTTTGCGTATCTGGTAAGCGCAGGCCGCCATTAGACGGTCCTCACGCCCGAAGACGAAGACCCGCGAGGTGGCCTATCCTTGCGCCATGCTCCACCCGGGCCGATCGATCAAACAAATCGAAACCCAAACGCAGGGTACGGCGGTTGCGCTAAGGGGCCCTTACTCGGCGTGGACCGGTGCTCGTCGCCCAATTTTGCGGCACAAGGCAGTAAGCGCCTTTTCTTTGCCAAATAGGATAGAGGGTAGAGCGCGTTCCATCTCAATTCCAACGAGGAGGTGTAGTGCCGCTCGCCGATCACATGATGGCGGCCCGCACCGCGCTGACGACGCGATCAGGCGGACCCTCGGTAGCTCAATCACAATTCGGGCTCGTGTGCGGAGCTAAAAGACCAAGGTTTCGGCGCGTCGGAGACAGGCAAGCGGCTGAACATTGGCGCGCCTGTCTACCGGGGTTGGCTTCTCGAAATTTGAGACCACCACGGTTCGTGCCGCCTCTTGCACCTTTAAGTCGCCCGCGACGCATGAGCGCGCCGCGACCCATGAGCGCCCCACCGCCTACGACGTCGCCAGCACCCATGAGCGCACCGCGACCCATGAGCGCTCCACCGCCGAAATGTGTACGAACAGGTCCTTGCCGCCGCCCTGAGGCTGGATGAAGCCGTCCGCGCACCTGTACACCACAGCGCTGAGCAATGAGGCAGGAGGGTTCTGTTCATGATTGAGGGGATCAGCGCAGTTACGCTGGGCACCCACGAGATGCCGCGGGCTGTCCGATTCTACTGCGCGCTTGGGTTTGAGGTCCTGCGTGGCAACGAACAATCGTCATTCACCAGTTTTCGAGCGGGGACGAGCTATCTCAACCTCGTCGCCCAGCCTGCTGAGCGCCGCTGGGCCTGGTGGGGGCGCGTGATCTTTTACGTCGCCGATGTTGATGCTCTTTACGAACGTGCGCTCGCGGCGGGGTGCCAACCAACTACTGCGCCCCGCGACGCCGAATGGGGAGAGCGTTTCTTCCACTTGATAGACCCCGACGGCCACGAACTCAGTTTCGCACGGCCTTTGCGGTCGTCGGTGTGACTCCCATGAGATCGGGTATTGTTTGTCTCAACTCCACCCGATGCGCATGTCGCTTTCCGCTTGAGCGGAACCGTATCCGCCGGCGCGAGGCGGAGAGTAAGTGGCTTTGTCGTGCGAAGGTGGCGTCCAAACAGCTCTACCCAAAAGCGATTGCCGCCGGGCGCTACTTATTTATTTAGTACCCGTCAGTAGACAAATTTCTCGCGCACCACCTTTCCGTTCGACCACTCCTGAATGGCTACCTCGCTCATCTTGAGCGTACCCCACTCGGCATGATCGGCATCGATGCGGTAAACAATGAACGCCTTGTTGCCGGAAATCACGTAACCGTCGCAAACGTAGGTCCGCACCGCCTTGATCTTAGAAAGAAAGTCCTCCTCGAAAGTGCGACAAGCTGCCTTACCAACTCGGGGCGGTTGTTCATTTTCCTGCATGGTCACGTCGGCGGCGTAATAGCGGTCGAAAGCTTCCAGCGCTTTTCCATCCACGACCTTAGCAATCAAGTCCTCAACTGCCGCTTTGGGGGCCTCCAAGCGAGAAGCGGCCATCGTCCGGCGGCACGAGCTTCGCCCGTGCAATGGTCATCGTGGAAGCCCGCTCCGGTCCGAACCAGGGCTTCGCGCGCCCGCCGTTCACCGGCTTGCGTGTGGTTGTGACGAGCAACGTAGGGTCAAGTGAGAACGACGAGGCATCGAAGTGCGCGCCCACCGCGCCCACGTCGGCGCACCCGCCGAGCGCGAGCACGCTGGCGAAGGACGCAAGCCCGCCGAGAAGCGCGCGGCGGGACACAGTACCCTCGTCTTGCAGCAAACCTCGGACGATCACACGGACGACGGCGCCGCCGGCGACCGGGCCAGCAGCCGCTGCACCGCCCAGGCGGCCCGAGCAGGTCGAGCAGGTCGGTCGGCATCCGCCTAGCCTCGCGCGCGTGTGACCACAGCGAATATGGTCAACGCTGCTCCGGGCGCGGGGAGCACCGCTGCGGACCTCGGTAGCCAACCCCAGTCCAACCTCCGATCGGTCGAAATGGTCGGATTCCGTCCCGAGAATTTTCGCAGTGGGAAAACCGATATAGGTGTATGCATCGCAGTCGTTGACGCCGGCGGCCGCTGCGTCACACCCCATTGCTCCGCCGAATTGCTTTAGAATGACAAGGCGGCACGGCGGTCTGACGCAGAGGATAATCTTTCTGCGCGGACGGGAGCTCACGGCCTTGTATCCGCTAATTGCCTTGCGTGCGGATACCAAGAACAAATCCGGCTCAAGGCGCGGGCAATCGCCCGGGCACCGCCGACGCTTTCATGATGATTTGCTCGAAGGTTTCCGGCAGCTTGCCAATGTCGGCGGCAATGCGCCGGATCTCATGCGGGCGCGAGGCCGTACGCCGTTTCCTTCACACGAGAAAAGGACATCCTCATCATGCTAAAATTCAAAAGTTGCTATTGTCGGCGCCGGCACCCGCTACGCATACCATGTGCATCGATCAAATCCTGGCACGGCTCGGCCGTTGACGCTAAAGCAGATGACTTGAACCAGCCGCCACCTTCATAGCGAATTAGGCGACCAAGTGAAGAGCCGCCAACTCCTCAACCACCTCTTGTGTCGTGCGTTGCCGACAATATCCTTGGTTGTTCTCGATAGATGCTGTATGGCGCTTTTTGCTGAGCGCCGCGCACGCATCCGTCACTAGCGTCACCAGATACCCGAAGTCGCACGCGTCCCTCACTGTTGAATCGACGCACTGGTCAGTCAAAAGCCCACTCACGATTAGATATTGCACGCCGAGATTGCGCAGCAGGTAATGGATGTTCGTTGAGATGAACACAGACGACGATGTCTTCGGCAACACGATCTCATCACCCTGAGGTCCAATTGCATCTAGCACGCGCGCGTCGTGCGATCCCTTCGGGCAGAATAAACCGGAGATTTTGTAGTCGAGTCCCATGTCCCGCCCATCCAGTGTCAGGCTCTCGATTACCGTATACATCACTTCGACGCCCGCTCTTCGGCAGGCATATTGCAGGCTCCGCATATTCGGCACCGCCCGTTCTCGCATCTCACGGAAGAAGTATCCGTATTGCGCTTCAATCATTTCCGGCGAAAGCCCTGCATACTTCGAGCCACCCTCCGCTGAGTAGTTCTGCACGTCGACGAAAAGAAGTGCCGTTGCCCCGAGCCTCACCGGCACATCGCGCGATAGCCTGAAATCTTTCATGTCTCTTACCGGTGGCTCTAGAACGGCACGGCCCACCTTCAATATATCGCTGCGTAGCGCGCGCAGATTTCATCCGGCGGTGCCCCGTCCAGCGCCTTGATCTCTGCCCGCTTGAACGCGAGATAGGCTGACTTGACCTCCGCGCTCCACCACGAATTCGTCGGCTCGTCCGCTTCGAGGGCGTTGAGCGCTGCTTCGAGCGAGCGTGGTAGCAAGGGCGCTTCTGCGCCAGGCGGCGGAAGCGCGAGTTTCCGCTCCAGCCCGTCTACGCCCGCCCACACGATCGCACCTAACGCGAGATATGGGCAGTTCGACCCGTCCGCGACCCGGAACTCCACATTGAACTGCCGCGACGGCTCCTCGGATGAGGTCGCAAAAACCGGCGCCACGCGTAGCGCTGCTCCCCGATCCTGCACCCCGAGATTGGCATGCACCGGCGCCCAGCGATTTGGTGTGAGACGATAGTATGAAGCAACCGAAGGTGCCGAAAACGCGCAGATCGCCGACAGATGCGCAAGCACCCCCGCAAAGAACGGCGCTGCCCGCTCCGAAATCCCATACACTCCAGCGGTGTCACGTGTCACCGGCGTCTCGCCGTCCCATAAGCTCAAGTGAATATGCGTTCCGTTGCCGATCCCGTCCGGCGCCAGCATTGGTGCGAAAATTGCCCGCTGTCCCGTGCGCCAGGCAATCGCGCGCGCCAACTCGCGCAGCACCACCGCCGCATCCGCAGCCCGCAAGCCTTCCTCGGCCCCGACCGTCGCCTCATATTGCCGCGGGCCATATTCCGGGAGAAAGCTATCCGGCTTAAATCCCGCGGTTTTCACCGCAGCAATCAGCGCTTCGCCAAAACGCCCCTGCCGTCGGAAGGAATCCAATGCGTATGTTGACCCAGGCCGGTCTTCTACGCCTGTCAGCACGAATTCCTGCTCAAAGCTCGCAATCACCCTGAGCCCGAACTTCGCGAGCGCCTCAAGCGCTCGCGCAAGAAACGTTCGCGGGCAGAACTCCCACGGGCTGCCGTCGGTGTTCACAATATCGCCAAGATAGAATCGCTCTGCGGTACCGTCGTCGCATAACACCTCAATCCGCATTTGCGGGTCCGGTCGTATGATCAGATCGCCTGTTGTACCGAACGGAGTCGTATAGATCGGCCCGAAACACGACATCATGATGTTAGAGTGGGTGAGGCCCACACCCTTCTTCAACCGCACATCGTTATCAGCCTCGGGAAAAGCCTTACCGCGCACCAGGCCCGCCCAGTCACACACGCCAGCGAAAACAAGCGGGTCTGTCTTCATCGAACGCCCCTTTTGTCGCTTAGCATTGGCATTACCGGCATCCCTGCTGCGTAGGCCTCAACATCGATCACTTCCTCATCCTTATCTTCGGCCACCTCGCGCAAGAACTTCTCGAACTTGCGGCGGCCCTTAGTTCCCACTCTGCTTTCCAGCTCAGCCACTGGGGGGGCCTCATCAACCGTCTTCGGTGTGGCCATGCTGTGCTTCACATCAGCCTCAAGGCGGATTACCCGTGCCAGCATGACGTAATTATCGACATACCGATCGGGAAACTTTTGGCGTACCTCGTCGAGGGCCGACATCCCATGCTTTTCCCAATGCGTTTGCATGTCGGCAATAAAGCGGGCCGAGAGAGTGCGGATATTGCGAGCGCCGGGTAGCGGCACCAATGGATATGGCCCGCCCCCCGTTCACGGCTTTTACGCTGCAGGAGATTGTCTTGATTGCCTCACTGCCAGCTGGGGATGCTTTCCCGCAATCTCCCGCCTAACAAAATCGGACTGAACTACGCTCAACAGTACCCTTGCCTGACCTTCCTCTCCACCATCCATGCAAAGATCGATGATACGGCCTACCGAACGGTCGCGTAGAGACGGATCGGTTATCCGGCGCGCTGATGCAACCGCCTCCCGCATATACATGTCGTAATTTTTTCGCTCGTGAACTAAGAGTTCCGGGTCCAAAGAGCCGTCGCGCATAGTTCTCGCATGCATTTTTCCGAGCTCACAAATTGCTTCGATCTCTTTAGCCCTGCTCGCCTCCCTGCGAGTTCTTCGTTCATCCCTGGTGCTGGCAGCGTCGCCTCGCTGGTCGCCCTGCTTCAGGTGGAAGTAATCTTTTACCCTCCTGAACAACTTAAGCATCCTTACCTCCCTGAGGAGTTGGGAATGGCAGGAGACCCAGTCGAGCGCGGTCCCATGGCGCCTCAAATGAACCTATCAGCTTATTTGCCAGACCGAAATGTCGATATTGCTCGATCGATTTCACACTAAATTTGCGAGGCACCCATGGCGCGGATCGGGCTTCGATAATCCGGCCCAGCGCTCCGCGCGCTACACGTATTTGAGTGTTATGCTTTATGCCGCCGTTCGACCATCTAAGCTTCTCCGTAGGCTGGCTGCGTCGAGTTCGCGAAGCTTACCCCGAGCAAATCTCGGACGCTTAATATTCACACATGACACGCTCGACTGGATGCAAATACCCGATCAGCCTCACGGCCACTCCCGCCGTTGGTTGAAGACTCACTCGCTCCGACTAAATTTTTTAGGCTGCTCGAACGCCTCTCGATGCCGGATCGTTCACCTTCAGGCGGCCAATCCAATAGGCCGACATCTGCGTTCCTCCTTAGCGTCAAATGAGCAAACTGGAGGTCTGCGCGGCTTTGCCATCATGCGACTGCGGGTTTGCGCACTGAAGGGGCGGCCGGGGTGTTGAACGCTCATGACCCGAGACGAAGCCCGGCGGTTTGCGGTGAATATGGCGAAGCTGCCGGAGTTGGTGCGGTAGCTGCATTTGAAGATAGTTCGGGTGGGCGACTTGTAAAATGAACGCCGCTTGGGCAATCATTATCTGCACGGATTAGTTTGAGGCGCTGCGACTTCGCCGGTATCGCCGGGACGGCCACAAGCCGTTGATCTCCTCGTTAGTAAAACCATCGGAGATCAGCATGACCAATGCTCGCACCATTTACCGGGACTTTTTCATGGACTTCGCAACAGAAAAGCGAAGATGGCGTGTCGTCGCCATCACTCATAGCCTCACCGGTCGAGCCCTGTTGCCCCCAGCCCTCAACTATCCTGGCCTGGCGACAGCCGAGCGATACGCCAAAGCAGCGATCGATGAACAGCTATTGAACGCGTCCGTCGATAGCCCTTGGCGTAGGCGGGGCCCCAAGCACGTTTAGCCGATTCAGCGCTTGGGGTTCCGTTTGTGAAGCAAAAGGCGGCCGAAATCGCCCTCCAACGGTGTGTGTGCTAAGTTAACTTGCCATGCCCCGCCGCTCCCCGCCGCCGTGGACTATCGGCGATTGCAACGGAAGTGTGATGGCCGCTGGATGAAGCCGCCGGCCGCATCAACGTTAATTCCTGGTCCGTCATAGAGTTGTTATTCAACCTGTGCTTCTATTGCCCCGGCGGGATGACGGTCGCTTAGCCAGCCTGCAGTCTTGCGCCTCATGCGCTTTTGCACTCCCCTTCCTCGGAGTATCGATTTAGAGAATGGACGAGCGCGAGCCGTTTTGTATTGCCGTTAAGCTCTATCGCTTGGGTGATTGGAGCTGGTCACAAAACTAATCCGGACCAGATATTTGAGGCTGGAGCAGCAAAATGATCCCAACGCCATTGCAAGCGCTATAGCTCAACTGAAGCAGGATCTCAGGAGCAGCAGCAGCGATGGAGACGGCCCAGCCGCGGCGTGAGGGATAGGCCCTACAGCGGCCAATATCGCTAAGCTGCCGGAGGTGCTGCGCAAGCCGCCAACTCTGTTTTGACCCGCAGTAGGGTACCGGCGCCGGTCAGCAGATCCCGTGATGCTGCCGTAATTCGGTGCTCTCTGAAAGCCATCTTTTCTATTGTAGCGGGCGCACTATGAACGCAGTTGGTGCCGTTTTGACGATTGGGGCTGCTGTGCGGGTGCAGCCAAGTGAGCGACCAGTTCTATTCAAAGAAGAATTTTACAACGCAATCCTTTAATGCCGATATCGCCGAATGCAAACATCAGAATCCATCATTCGTGGCAATCCAAAGCTTTGCCCCGGAAAGCGAAGACCGCCGGACTCAGATCGATGATGCAATGGTGCGCGACTGCATGAAGGCCAAGGGCTACGGCGTACAGGCAGACACTAAGTAGTTGCGCTGCCAATCTATCTTGGCCTCATTGGCCCCAAGGACGCGAGCGTCGCTTCGTTCTCATTGTGGTCTGCGGCGCGCACCGCGTGACGTCATACCCCGCGCGCCGCGCAGACACGCCGCCGCAGCAACGATGCCGCCGTCGGCGCCATCCGCCGTCGTCCCGACGCCGCCTGCCGGGCGAAAGGCTGGACGGCCTCGCCAAGGCGATAGACAATGGCCGTGAACAAGCTTCTTTGGGGGACGACATGGCTAAAGGCACACCACGAAAGAGATCTAAAACATCCGGGAAAACGTCGAAAGCATCCTTTAAAGCAATCAAACAATCGGCGAAGGAGAAGGCGGCCGCCGCAAAGACCGTGACGAAAAGGATAGCACGGCGATCCGACGCCCCAACTGGCGCGTTAACGGAACGTGAAGCTCGATCGGAGGAGCGTCTTAGGGAGTTGGCCGCATGGCACATGCTCCAAGGCATGGACGAAGCCACTGCACGTCGTCGCGCTCAAGAGGAAATGGATGACGATTGAGAGATCTAAAACACCGGGAAAACGTCGAAAGCATCCTTTAAAGCAATCAAACAATCGGCGAACGAGAAGGCGGCCGCCGCAAAGACCGTGACGAAAAGGATAGCACGGCGATCCGACGCCCCAACTGGCGCGTTAACGGAACGTGTTCACCGACACCAACAGCTATTACGTCTCGGAATCATCAGTCGATCGGCTATTGAGGCCCATGACCTGATCGCCAGCCCAGCCTTCATCGTCATCAAGGCCGCCGACGAGTTCAAGGACAAGACGACTGCGCCCAATCAGCTCTGGCAGACCGATTTCACCTATCTCAAGGTCATCGGCTGGGGCTGGTACTACCTCTCCACCATCCTCGATGACTACTCGCGTTACATCATCGCCTGGAAGCTGTGCACGACGATGCGCGCCAACGATGTCACCGACACGCTTGAACTGGCGTTGGCGGCTTCAGGTCGCGACCGTGCGAGGGTCGTGTATAAACCACGACTGCTCAGCGACAACGGATCGAGCTACATCTCGAGCGATCTCGCCGAATGGCTAAAGGACCGTGGCATGGTGCATATTCGCGGCGCCCCGTGCCATCCGCAGACCCAGGGCAAGATCGAGCGCTGGCACCAGACGCTCAAGAACCGCATTCTGCTCGAGAACTATTACCTGCCCGGTGATCTCGAAGCCCAGGTCGCGCGCTTCGTCGAGCACTACAATTACAGGCGCTACCACGAAAGCCTACAGAACCTAACGCCGGCCGACGTCTACTTCGGCAGAGGCCAGACCATCCTTCTGCAACGAGAAAGGATCAAACGCGACACCATCAAACTGCGACGATTGCAACATCAATTGAAAGCTGCCTAAACTCAGACTCAAACGAGCCAGAGCCTCCGTCCCTAAACAGCTCAAACTCTCCCAAAGCATTTGAAGACGGACAACAAATTCTCGGCGTAGTAGACCGCTTCCCGACCCTGACCAAACAATGCTGTTCTGGCACTCAATTTGACGTTGGGGCAGGTCCGTGTGTTCACCTTGGAGTATTTGCGACGCTCGAACCCATCGTCCAGCGGCAACCCTGAGGTTGGTGTGTCGGTCGCCCGCCTCGGTCGCGCATTTTGCGACGTGGGCGTCGCGATTGATTACCTGAAGATTTGGCAAGCCCCAGTAATCGAGCAGCTCAGGCCATGGCGCATCCCGGTATTCGCTCCACACCCGAAACAGCGGGACGCGGTGGTCAACCTCGGCGCTGTTCCACAGCCGTCCGCCGGTTTCGCCGCAGCGTCGCGCTTGCAGGCGCCGCAGCAGCCGGGCTTGGCCACTCGGCGCATTCCAGAATTGCCATGCGATTACGCAGGCACAGTGCCAGACCGCATTCTTGTTGGCGCATCCGCGATAAAGCCCTCCCATAATGTTGCGAACTTCGATTCCAGATGACTAGCTTCGCGCCACGGCTTGCGGCGAGACGTCGCTCCACTTCGGCGAGCATGCGTTTTTCTATCTCTAAGAGCCAAGCGGCCTGCAACGGCCTTAGATCAGGCAAGCCGCAGAATTCCCTTGCTTCGGCTGGCTTGCAGTCGACGTTGATTGTGACTTTCACGGCCTGATCCTCCCCTGCAGCATGGGGAGCGCTCATCGGGCGAACGCTTTTGCGTTTTGTTGCCGGCGCGCTGTCGCTGCCCCATTCATGTGTACCAGATTGCGTCAAATCGCAGAGCACCTCAAAGGTCCCAATGATAGTGGCGGCGAGACAATGCCGGCCAATGACACATGTTCAGACCTTAACCATGCGCTTGCCGCGGTTCTCGCCGGCCAGAAGTCCGATCAAGGCGGCGGGCGTGTTCTCAAGTCCCTCGATAACCTCTTCCTCGACTTTTAACTTGCCGGCCTCGACCCAATCGCGCAGGTCAGCGATCGCGCGTTCGCGCTGGCTGAAATAGTCCGTTACGATGAAGCCTTGTACCGTAAGGCGCTTGACCACGATCAGTCCGGGCACGCCGCGCGGACCGGTCGCCGACGGCGCGCCGTCATATTGCGAGACTGCGCCGCAGCACGCGATCCGTCCGCGCAAATTCATTTGGGCGAGGCAGGCCTCAAAAATATCGCCGCCAACGTTGTCGAAATAAACGTCGATGCCTTGGGGCGCGACAGCGCGCAGCGCCTTGAACACGCCGCCCGCCTTGTAGTCGACCGCGGCATCGAATCCGAGATGCGCGGTCAGCCAGCGGCCTTTCTCCGTGCCGCCCGCGATTCCGACGACGCGGCATCCTTTGATCTTGGCGATCTGACCCACGATCGAGCCGACCGAGCCGGCGGCCGCCGAAACGACTACGGTTTCGCCCGCCTGCGGATGCCCGATATCCAAAAGACCGAAATAGGCAGTCAGGCCGGCAATTCCGTAGACGCTCAGAAGATGCGTCATCGGATCCACGCGGGGAACCTTGACGAGCTGCTTGGCGGCGAGGACCGCGTAATCCTGCCAGCCCGTGTCGGAGAATACGAGATCGCCGGTCGCGAACCCCGGCGCCTTTGATTCGATCACCTCGGCGACGCTGCCGCCGGCCATGACGGCGTTGGGCTCCACCGCCGCTCGATAAGTCGCTCCGTGCATCCAGGCGCGATTGGCGGCGTCCAGTGAAATGTAGCGCACGCGCAAGAGGACTTCGCCGTCGCTCGGCTTTGGAATCTCGCTTTCGACGAGGCGAAAATGCTCGAGCCCAAGCTTGCCCGACGGCTTCTCCACCAGCAGAATCTGCCGATTGATACCCTCTTTCATAACAACCCCCTTTCCGTCGTTTCCTGCCCGTTCAGCGGCGGAGAGACCCAAGGTGCACTGCTCTTTGTAGTGGTCTATTTCATTCTGTTGACCCGATTTAGCGTTACGATCCTAGATAGTGCCGTGCCGTCACAACCACTTAAGTTGGGGTTGTCTGCTTCGGGTCATGAAGCCGCCCCGGTTATCGAGCCGACGCGGCAGCTAGACCCATGATAACGGACACGAAGGCGGACTCCGACGGGGCCCGATTGGCCCTAGGGATCGATCAGTACGCCCGGATTAAGCAAGCCATGCGGATCCA
>CAWHPH010000031.1:0-176619 GCA_963831135.1 uncultured Alphaproteobacteria bacterium | reverse complement strand
AGACGTCGGGCCCCGGATGGGACAGACCCGTCTGTCTAAATTGGATTCTCGATTGCGGAGCTGGTCAAGCAAAAATCGAGCTCAATCCATTGGTTTCGGAAAGCCGCCGGAGGCAGCTCATCGAGTTCCGCAAGCCGCGCCCGGGTTTCTCCCACAAGCTTCAACTGCTTGCAGGCGCTCCGAAATCACCGGTTTGCTTTGCTGGTGCGCTCGATGGTACGTATGGATTTTGACGCCTCCAGGCGACTCAGACGAGGAACGCCGCGACTTGCCGAGGAGTTAAATTTGACTGCGACGAATGCCATAGCCGCCACCAAACCCCGTGAACGTCTCATCGACGCGGCGTATGAGCTGTTTTCCACGAATGGGGTCAACCAGGTTGGGATCGATACGATCCTGTCCAAGTCAGGTTGCGCCAAGGCCAGCCTTTACAGCAATTTCAATTCTAAGGTCGGGCTTGCGATAGCGTTTCTCGACCGACGGGAAGAGGTTTGGACACGCGCGTGGCTCGAATCCGAGATTGAACGCCGCGCGACAAACCCAAAAGCTCGGCTGCTGGCCATTTTCGACGTCTTCGACGGCTGGTTTCGTAAGAAATCCTTTGAGGGCTGTTCTTTCATCAATGTGCTGCTGGAATCAAAAACGGGCAGCCCGGCCCATCATGCGGCTGTGATCCACCTTGCAAGGATACGCGCTATCGTCCGCGGCTTGGCAGAGGAAGCAAACCTGCGCGAGCCCGAAAAATTCGCGCAGGTGTGGCACATGTTGATGAAGGGCTCGATCGTGTCGGCGGGCGAGGGAAACCGCAACGCAGCGCGCGAGGCTAAGTATGCCGCGCAGTTGGTCCTGGACGGCTGGAAGCGCAGCAACAGACCGCGACAGCTATTGAGGGCGAAACTGACAAAGCGGTAAGCCGGTCGGGGGTCGTCGAAGACATCTCGGCCGTGGATCATTGCGTGGCGCCACCGATTTCGAGGCCTGCGGACCCGTCGGTGCGGCGTCGCTCCCACCCCGCGAGCCTCTTGTTGACCACCATTTAACGCGCGGCCACATGAGGCTGCCAAGGCTGAATTGAAGAGCCTCGTGATCGCACCGGACCTCGAACGTTTGGGACCCCATGATTCTATTTTGATTATCCTGGCGGCACCGGCCTGATAAACGGGGCGGTATTCGGCCGGATTGCCGGCAGGAGCGCTGCGCAGCGCGCGGCACAGATCCACTGAATGATGCCACTTTGATGCGCCTCGATCGGCTGGTAAATTTTCTGGTAGAAGCAGATATCCAACATCGAGGATCACGCGATCCGACGTGGTACCGATTGGCGGGCGGCGATGAGCAGACCTCGGCAACTTCCCGACTATTTTGTTGAAGTCGGCATCTGGCTCTGGGCGCACGAACGCTGCCAATGCGCGGGCGGGCGCCACCCCTCCGACCCCCGAGCATAGCGAGGGCACTCAATCGGCCCGAGCCAGACGCATCGCAGGCGGCCGATGCCGGCGCGGAACGTCCGGTCATCGGCCGGGGCTCTAGTTATTCTGTACGCGGGGGACCCACTGTTGGGTGATCTGATTGATACCGCGGTATGGTTATTCTTCGGTTAAGGTCGTGCCGTGTCGGACGCGACACAGATTGAACGCAGCATCAGGCTCCTTGGTCTGAATCCGCCGGGGGACAGGTGAGCGAACTAACTTGGATCTCGCAAAACTAGCGACCGCCATGTGCGCGCGGCCCATTCCGAGGCACGATCACTAGCCACCGCCAATAGTCTGCGGCCTAGGCATATCTGCAGTAACGGCGCTAGATTCGCCTTGCCATGTTGACGATCGGGTATATTTCTATCTGGACAAAGGGAGCGCTCGAATGGAACTTAGCGAACCCGCGATCGTGACGCCGAACGACGCGCTGATTGCCGCGCACAGTGGGAACGCAGGCGCCGTCGTTGATCCGTTTTTCACTAACGTCAAGAGCGAGCTGTACGACAAGGGGTTCCTCGTCGCCACAGCCGACAATCTCATTGCCTGGGCGCGGACCGGCTCGCTAATGTGGATGCAGTTCGGACTTGCCTGCTGCGCGATCGAGATGATGCAGATGGCGATGCCGCGCTATGATGTTGAGCGCTTCGGCTTTGCCCCGCGATCAAGCCCTCGCCAGTGCGACGTGATGATCGTCGCCGGAACGCTTGTCAACAAGATGGCTCCAGCGCTACGCAAAGTTTACGACCAGATGCCGGAACCGCGGTATGTGATTTCTATGGGCTCATGCGCGAACGGCGGCGGCTACTACCATTACTCTTATTCGGTGGTGCGCGGTTGCGACCGGATTGTTCCAGTCGATATCTACGTGCCCGGCTGTCCGCCGACCGCCGAGGCACTGCTTTATGGTGTGCTTCTGTTACAGAAGAAGATTCGTCGCACTGCCACGATTGAGCGCTGACGGTCAGTTCATTCGCCGTCCGACCACTGGCTGTTACCAGGAGGCCGGATTATTTGCCTCGGGGACGGTGTCGCTCACAACTTCCCATCGAAGGAACACACAGGCCTTTCGCAGCGCCCTTGCTTCTGCATGCCGAAAGACAATGAGGTCTTCCGGTTGGATTGAAATTACGAACTCCTCGCCGTCGCGTCGGATCGCAACCTTTCGCTTAAGCGGACGATTGATGACACCAGTTGCCGACATCGGAGCCCCCCACTAAGACCAGCGTTTTCCCTACCTGCCAAATTAGGCGAGCAAGGGTATGACGTACTCAGGGACGTGCTTTCCACATGGCTGTGACGAAAAGGCAACACAGCGGCCGGCCAATTGGTTTGCGGGAAGCTCCGGCGCAGCGGTAGTGGGACCCGATCGTCGCGCGCCGGCGCCCCGTCCAGTGGGGTTTTCCCCTACCCCCGTCCCGCACTGTCCCGATCGCGAGCGGAGCTAGAGCGAGTTACCCGCGGCGTTTAGGTGCTTTCTGAGTGCAATCCCCAAATGATAGAGCCCCAGCGCCGGGGACCGGGGGACGCGCTGGGGCTCCGAGGGGATGTGACAATGCTTCCCGCCCCAGACGGAACGGAGTCGTATAAAACGACCGAGTGGAATTTAAACGACCGTTAGAAAAACGCAATTGGGATAGCTCGAAATATCCACAGCGGCGCCGATTGTTCTCCATCAGCGTTGATGTCTATCCCGAGGGTGGTAATGAGGCGCGTGACGCCGACATTCCAAAGAACTCGCGGTGTGTAACGCTGGAGCCTTTAGCTCGTCCGCACTGCAGCTATTGGTGATAAACTAGGCAAAAAGGCGCAAACCATCTCAGGCGCTGGCAGCAAGAAAGGGTATTGAGAGCACCATCTGCCGTCGTTCGTTTTGCACCCGCACCGCCATTCGGGGATCGTCGTACCCGTCGTTGGCTCTTAGCTCCCGGACGATGCGACAGGCATAATCGAGTGCGGCAGCGTCGTCGGGCAACAGCGTACCTTCCTCGTCGGGATCTTCGAAATTAGTTGACTGGATGGAAAAGAAATACCGAGGCATCTAATCCCCCCAAAACCGCTCTCACATAAGCGGTGCTCGTGACGAAATTTCTCCGGAAAGACGGACGGCAACTGTCGGCTCCTTGCTACACCACAACTGCTTTGACAAGTCTCAAAACGTCAGCCGAAGGGCAATTCCTGTTGAAAATTGGTTCGCAAAATTGACGCGAACTTCATATAGTTTTTACTGCAAGGGCCTTTGTTAGCGTCGCACATTGGACAAGGAAGACACGACCAACTCGCTCGCGCGGGCGCGATGCTATTTCAGAGTTTCCCTGCAATGATTCCGGCACCGCTAGGCAACGCGTTA
Source organism: uncultured Alphaproteobacteria bacterium (assembly GCA_963831135.1). GTDB lineage: Bacteria > Pseudomonadota > Alphaproteobacteria > Rhizobiales > Xanthobacteraceae > BOG-931. The sequence continues at coordinate 172,797 of CAWHPH010000031.1, read as the reverse complement.
TCCCGTGCTCTGCGAGCACGCGCAGACGGCGTGGCCCCGCGCGGCTCCGCGTCCGGGGCAAACAATGTCGTATTCGAGCTTCGAACGGTCCGCAATGAGATTTACCGCGGTGCATTTCGCGAACGGATTATTCGCACTCAGCACTGGAACCGGAATGTCGTCATCGCCTCGGGAGCTTGGCAGACAGATGATCGTGGTTTTGTCCACGCCCCAGCGCTCGAGATGTGGCAATTCAAGGCGAGCGGTGACTTCATAGGAACCGCCTGGCGGCGAACGCGGTTCGGCCCCTAAAAGCTGCGGTTGCGCGACCACCGCCAAAAGAATGGTGCCAAAAAGCGCTGGACATGACGTCATTGTGCTGTCCTTCGTAAGCCGCCTCGTACGGCAAAAGGTTGCATTTGTTAGGTTACCCCAATACGACTGAGGCTGTCGGCCCGTTTTCTGCACTTAAGGAACTGCCCCTCATGCGCGGGGCGACCGTTCGTGGCTGAGCCGATGCGCATTTGGCCGATTTCAACGCGGGCCAACAAGCCACAGAATGATAATCCCTCAATCGTAGAACCGATTGAATTGTCCGTTGCGTGATACACCGTTGTAGAATAAGCGACGGCGCCACCTCCATCGCAATTGCCGAGCTTGTGACCGGCCGATGCCTCGGTGCCAGCGCAAATATCCGCCACCCCAGACAATGCCAGGGTCGATCAGCGCCACGGCTAGGCAAATCCCCGGTGTCAAAGTGCTCGGACTTCACTGCACCCGAGCACAGCAGATCATGGATAGGCGCCGTTCGGAATGATGATGCCGTTGGTAATCACTGTGCCTTCGGTTGCGTAGTCTGCGGTGCTGTGCTGGACGGGGCTGCCCCGGAAGGGGTAGCTTCCCCCTTCTTTTTCTTTTTCTTTTTCTTTTTCTCTTTCTTCTTCGGCGAAGTCTTCTCAGCGGGCGCAGCCTGTTCACTGGGCTGTTGGGCCTTCGCATCTGACGCTGTTAACGCCGTGGCGGGCACCGCGAGGCCGTCAGAGGGTCGTCAGCTTCTTCTGCCAGTTTTCGGTATTTTCGGGCTTCGTCTCGTAGATAGTCATCCCAGTCCATGCGAGGCCCCACAACTTTTCCAGTTAGCTCGAACAACGAAAGACCAAGTCGCCCACAATCAGGTCATCCGGATGCATGTTGCAGATGACCGCAGTTCCGGCACCCGATCTCAACGCGCCGCGAAACGGATAGGCATCGACGAACGCTTACGCCGTCGAAAGGGCGGCTGGGCGCACGCACCACAGAGCCGGAAATGCCGACGATGCGCCGCTCCTCGCCGAGCAGATAGAGCGTCTTGACGGTTTCCTCAGTGAGGCAAACGATCCGCTCGGGTGGGAATATTGGTTTTTGCTAACACATGTCGAATCGCCGATGACCAGTCTGGCAATCTCTCAAGGCCGGCGTCCGCAGGGTTTGCGCAACCCGGGAAACGGCTGAGTTGTATCCCGTTATTGCCGCCAAAGGTCTCTCATACGACCTACTTCGCAGGAGAAATGTCATCATGACAGAGTCTGATCTGGTTGAGGCACCAGGTTACAAGGTCAAGCGCGTTGAGCCAGTGATAAAAGGCAGCGATTGTGCAAGCACGAGTATTTACACTTGCTCCCGGCGAAGCAATTCCCTGGCACTATCACCGACAAAGCACGGATCATTACTTTGTTCTTGAAGGGGTGGTTTCGATCTCCACCCGTGAGCCGGAGATAACAGTAACAAGTCTCTCGGTCGGAAGCAGCCACAAGATCTCGCCCGAGACGCCCCATTTGGTCGCGAATCGCGGCGATGGAGATTGTCGCTTCCTGCTCCTTCAGGGGGTCGGTGCGCTAGACTGGATTGCGGCGGATTGACCGCTGTCGCGGGCTTCGATTAGGCATAAGCCGTGCGCTGTCGCCTCCCACGACTGGCTGACTTGGCCCCTGAGAAATAGCATGCGATTTCTGAACGCCGGCCGTCCACCCTTGAGGTCGCCATGCACCAGTTAGCAGCCAAGGCCGTTGACCCCCCCTAAGCCCAAACCTAAGCCGCCGCCGCCACCGCGGCCTCCACGGCCACCAGCGCCGCCACCAGGGCCTACTTATCTCGTGCGCCTGCCGTCATCCGGCGGCGACGCCACAGTCGCCGAGCACCAGGCATAGACCCGTAAATTCCGCGGATTTCTCGGTCAGTCAGGAAGCCTGTAGATAGCCGAGCGGATCACGCTGCGCGCTCGCAAAGACGGCTGCCGTCAAGGGGCGTCCGAACACCGCGCCGGTATCGAGGTTCAGGCGGTTGCCGCGGAAATCCGGGATGCCGTCGGTTTGTGGCGTATGCCCGTGAACGATCAGGCGGCCGTAATCACGCGCGTCCGAAAGAAACGGCTCCCTGATCCAAATGAGATCGTGGTCGCTTTGGGCCGCGAGCGGCTTGTCCGGATCGATGCCGGCATGGACGAAAAAACGGTGGCCGTCGTCGTAACAGAGCGGAAGCGAGCGCAGCCACGTGACATGCTCGTCCGGGAGGTCGCGCGCGTCGGCGATCTGATAGCTGCGCAGTGTCGCGGCGCCGCCTTCGAGCAGCCAGAACTCCGGCTCTATCTCGCCGTCGATGACTCCGATCGCGAATGCCTCGTGATTTCCTTTCAGCGCGATCACGCGATCCGGCTGCCGCGATTGCAGATTCAGCAGCGCCTCGATGACGCCGCGACTGTCCGGACCGCGATCGATATAATCGCCGAGAAACACGAAAGTCGCCGGACGCCCATTGGCATGTCGCTCGCAGAGCGTCATCAGATCGCGCAATTTCTGCAGCGAGCCGTGAATATCCCCGATCGCATAGACAAACCGCGCCTCGCCGACATCGGGAGCGGCTTGCGCAGATACGACGGAATTTCGGACGGCGCCCATTCAGTAAGCCTATCACTTGGCCTTAAACCAATGCTCCAAAAGTTGTGCGGTACCGACAACTCCGCAAACGGGCCCAATCACTGCGAAGGCGGCCAAGGGACTGTTGAAATGCCAGCCAAGAACGGCACACTATTGAAAATGCGGCAGCACCGAGAGGCTCGCGTCCGCCTAATCCCGCGGAGGACTGGTCGCGTCTAAGACGTTTCATTCTGCCGTTGTCGCTGGAGCCCGAACTTAGACGCTGGAGCGATCAATTCTTTAGGAATGGATCAGCGGACACGCATGCGCTGCTCGTCGACATGACGCAGACCATCCGCCGGACCTTTCTGCATGTGGCTCGCCACGAGAAGGGAATCCAAGATCCGATTCGCACCATCGCCCTAGGGAGCGGCAGTTGCCGCGACCTCGCGATGTTGATGATCGCGGCGTTGCGCTCGCGCAGAATTGCGGCGCGGTTTGTTTCGGGTTACGTGCATTTGGCCGAAGAGGAGCACGAAGACGAGCATCAAATTACTGGTGGTAACACCCACGCTTGGGTCCAAGCTTACGTTCCAGGTCCTGGCTGGGTCGACTTCGATCCGTCGGCGGGTGTTGCGGGAAACCAGAACCTCATCCGCGTCGCGGTCGTGACGCACCCGCGCGACGCAATTCCTCTGCAAGGGACATGGTATGGGAGCGCGTCGGATCACGTCACCATGCAGGTTGCGGTGAGGGTCAAAGCGGCGTTGAACGATGGAGTTTTATGAGATCCTATACTTAATAGCGGGTTCGATAAGATTCGTCTGTGGCGGGCCGAAGAGTTTTTTGATGAAGATTCACGCCCTACATCGCCTGAAACTGAAACGCGGTTCACCGGCCACCAGGAAACGCGTTTCACCACGCGACGGTTTCGCCTCTAGGAACGCCGCTATCGGCACGGCTGTGCGCTATCCCGCCCAGCCGGGTGGGGTCGAGGAAGCTGGCCCTGGTGCGAACAATCGGACGGCCGCGACGTAGGCGTTCGCCGCGCCACTATTGCTTCCGTCGTCGTGCTGGCTTCGCGGTCGCAATTTCGCGAGGACTTTCAAAAATCACCTCGGCCTTAGGCTGAGGCAGACATCAAAAATGCTCTGAATGGCAGAGCATCATTCTGGCGGCACTTCATCCGCCCAGACGCGAAACTCTGACAAAGTGCTGGGGCCAAATGTATGGGTCAGAGGCACGTCCGCGGCGTCGCGGCCCTGCGCTATGAGGATACGACCGATTCGAGGGGCGTTGTTGCGTGGGTCAAAGGCATACCAACGGTCGCCCAGATAAACTTCAATCCATGCGGAAAAATCCATGGGCGCGTAGGGCGGGGGAAGGCCGACGTCAGTGATGTAACCGGTGCAATAGCGCGCCGGGATGTTCAGGCAACGGCAGAAGGCGACTGCAAGATGCGCGTAGTCGCGGCAAACGCCGCGGCGTTCTTGGTATGCTTCGAACGCCGTTCTGGTGGCACGGGAGTGCTCATAGCCGAAGACTATGTGATTATGCACGAAGTCGCAGATAGCCTGCACCCGCGGCCAACCAAGCGGAGTGTTTCCGAAGAGTCGCCAAGCCTCGTCGGACAGACGATCGGTCTCACAGTAACGACTGCCAAGCAAAAACAGTATGACTTCCGCCGGCAAATGCTGAACTTGGTGCTGTAGAGCGTTCAGATCGATTGGGTCCGACACGCCCGAGTCACGAATAATCGCGTCCGTGCCGAGGCTGAAATTCCCGCCGGGTGCAACGAGGCGACTGCACCAATTTCCGAAGCTGTCGCGATAGCCTTCAATGGGAACCGCAGGGTTCGTTATCAGATAATCTGGACGCTCCAGTTCGGAGACGCGCGAGAAGTGCACGTTCAACGTGACAATCATGGGCGTTGTCTGCGGAAATTCGAAGCGGAGCTCGCAACCAATATGGATACGCATGAGATCTCCGATTCTGAAGAAACAGCGCTTCGTAGTCACGCGCGTTTATTCAATAGGCAGGTGCCAACTGGGGCTCCCTGACGCCGCCGCGCTTAACTTCCCTTGTATCGACCCCTTTGCAGGAAGGGCAGACGAAGATGAGCTGCTCCGGACGCACTCCAAGTTTTGAGATCGTACGGAAGTGCTTCATGGTGTCGCCGCAAGAGAGGCACACTATGGTCGGCGTGCTGTTGGCTACAGGAGGCGAGTGCTCGATAGCGGAGGTTGAGGGCGTGTAATACGGCCTGTGCGACCCCACTGAAAACAGGCGGGAGCGCTACCGAACTCTCAGCCACCGACGCCTGGCACGGAGCTGTCGGTGATGAAGCATATGTAAGACTGATTAGGATAGTTGCGAGTCAAATTTCAGACAACGCTTCAGCACCGCTTCAATCACGGCCAGAGACGTTTCATCCCCGGCATACTTCCCGGTTTCAATATTGGTGATCGTGTTCCGCTGCAGCTGCGTCGCTTCCGCCAAGTCGCGTTCCGGAAGACTTTGGCCGACCGACTCTGCTGCATCCTGCAGTGACGAGACGGCATGGCGGCGACACAGAGGAATTGATGCGCTTGGTGTCGCGCGGGTGCTTCCACCCGCAAGTGCCAAACGATCGCGAAGCCATACTTTGACTGCGCTTACCGCGACCAGCCTTTCTCGCGTGTGGCGTGGCAATTCAACGGCGGTGCGCTCGCTCGCGGCTTGCTCTGCCCGCTGCTTATCTGTTCTCGGAAAACCGCGTTCTTCACATTGAGACGTCACGCCACTGAACGCCATCATGCGGCGCCATCCAGCGAATCGAGATGGTCGAGATGGACAACCGCGAAAAGAACCATGACCCCCGGCAGAGGCGTCCCTAAAGGGAGTTGACAGACCGCCCGCGATTAAAGCTTGGCAACTGCCAAACGACCTGTCGTATGAGGATTGGCTGCACTACGGCAAGATGCTCCACGCAGCTGTTGGCGTTGATCTAGCTCAATGGCATTCCCCCGGTAGCGGAATAACGTTTAAATTGCTTAGATCGCCTTCTCGACTGAGCCAGCCTGCAACCGAGGGGCTCTCATGAGCAGCCAACATAGATCGGTTCGTGCGAAGCCAAAACGTTGAGCGCTACCATCGTCTTCTAGAACGTGCTGAGGAATCAGTTCGACAGTCGACAACAGATAATCAATCTGCTTGCCGAAGAGCAGCGGAAGCAAAAATTCGCTGGCGATCCAGTCTGGTAAGCGTCAGTGATGGGTGCCGCGGTCAGCATTGGGCACAAGAAGGTGACGACCTTTCTGACCATCAACGTTGGAGTGCCGGCTCTTTTCACCATCGCACCACCTAACACGAATGCGGGATCCGCATGCGTTGTTGGCAGCTTCACTTGGGGAACGAATTCAACCTGCTATGGGGAGGAAACAAAATGTCTAAGGAGAGGAAACAAAATGTCCAAGGTTGTTTGCGTACTTTACGAGGATCCCGTCGACGGGTATTCGAAGTCCTATGTCCGTGACGATTTACCTAAACTGACGCGCTACCCCGACGGCCAAACCCTACCGAGTCCAAAAAAGATAGATTTCATTCCTGGTCATCTGCTCGGCAGCGTATCCGGAGAGCTGGGGCTGCGTAAGTTCCTTGAAGGCCGGGGACACGAGCTCATCGTGACGTCCGACAAGGACGGCGTCAATTCGGTCTTCGAGCGCGGGCTTCCGGATGCAGAAGTTGTTATTTCGCAGCCGTTTTGGCCAGCTTACCTGACGGCAGAGCGAATCGCCAAAGCACCCAAACTGAAACTTGCCATCACCGCCGGCATTGGATCGGATCATGTCGATCTTCAGGCCGCCATCGACCGCGGCATAACCGTGGCCGAGGTCACCTATTGCAACTCGATCAGCGTCGCCGAGCATGTGGTGATGATAATTCTCAGCCTCGTGCGGAACTACATACCTTCGTACCAGTGGGTCGTGAAGGGCGGGTGGAACATCGCTGACTGCGTCGCGCGCTCGTACGACATTGAGGGAATGCACGTGGGGACGGTCGCCGCCGGCCGGATCGGTCTTGCGGTACTCCGCCGGCTCAAACCCTTCGACGTCAAGCTCCACTACACCGACAGGCACCGTTTATCGAAAAACGTCGAGAAAGAGCTTGGTCTCACCTTCCATGAATCGACGGCCGACATGGTTCCGGTCTGCGAACGCGGTCACGATCAATGCACCGCTTCATCCGGAAACTGAGAATCTATTCAACGACAAGATGATCGCCCGCATGAAACGTGGCGCGTATCTTGTGAACACCGCGCGTGGCAAAATCTGTAATCGCGACGCGATCGTCCGCGCGTTGGAAACCGGCCAACTCGCTGGCTATGCGGGAGACGTCTGGTTTCCGCAGCCGGCACCCAAAGACCACCCCTGGCGGATCATGCCGCATCACGGCATGACGCCGCACATCTCTGGGACCTCGCTCTCAGCTCAGGCACGCTACGCCGCCGGCACGCGGGAAATCCTAGAATGCTGGTTTGAACAGCGCCCGATCCGCGATGAATACCTGATCGTCGATAAGGGCAAGCTTGCCGGCACCGGCGCTCATTCGTACAGCGCCGGCGACGCGACCCGTGGTTCGGAAGAGGCGGAGAAGTTCAAGAGGCGGTAACGCTCCTAAGTGTCGGAGAAAGCGGGTTCGCACGTGCTTTGAAGGTCGTTTCGGTCGAGCGCTCAAGGGTTTAGCGGCCAGTGCGCGTCGCTCATGTCCAGAGTCTTCTCACGCGGGTCTTGCGTGCAGCGGAGAAAGTCCCGTGAAACGAACCTACCAGCCGAGCAAATTGGTGCGCAGCCGACGCCCGCTATAATAGCGGATATTTAGTGGTATCAGATGATAGCCCGTACAGCGAACCACCATGGCAGGAAGAACTGCATCCTCGAGGTTATCACGGCTATTTCGAAGTCAGTGGTCGCCAGCACGAGACGCCGAAGGATGCCATTCGTCGTCTCTTGAAAAAGAAGTCGTCGTGGCGTGCCATGAAACACTGAAGGACACACATCCGAGGAGCGTTCGCTACCATGCATCAGTCGTGATGCCGCCCGAAGACTATCAGAGCGCGCGATAGGCGCGCGACAGCGGAACCTCATATATCTTCAAATTGCTCATGGCGGCCCCCCTTATGCCCGAGATAGGCTTGGATGGTTCTGGTATCAACGCCGTCGTTGGCCAGCTTGAACCCACAGGCATGGCGAAGCATCCTGAGCCAAGCAGTACGGGGTCGTTCATCATCAAATGGCAGAACGAACCCAAATTCAACTTCAAGCAGTCACACATATGATTTTCTCGTAAGCCGTGCTGGTTCAGAGATCCCGTAGCGCTCGCCTTCGTTTGGAGAATGCCCGACGCTCGTAGCGTTCGAGCCTCTGCAACTCGGGGAGGACGTAAATCAGCGCAGTGCCTTGTTCCGGTCCACCATTCCACTCGGCAGTAATCCCTGCGCGCGTAAGAACCGCCTCCAATACGGCTCGAGCGCGAGCGAGCTCGAGCTCCGCTTCGGCCGCGGCCCGCGCTTGCCCAAATACATTCCCGGCTTCCGATTGCGCCAATATCCGGGCCAGCACCTCAATTTGCCTGCGTAGGGTTTTGTCTCGGTTTACCGGAATTGAGAGCCCGTGCTTCAACGCGTTTCGGCTCGAGCGCGCTTTGCCGGCGGAAGTTTTCGGCCCGCGGCCTAGTGAGCCATTACGCCGGTTAGCAGCAATCTGTCTATCCGTGGCCATTCTGAGATTTCCGCAATGGTTCTGATCCCGCGGTCTTCAGTTCAGGAGCGTCACCCGCGCCATTTTTTCTTGCGACGGTCGCCATTTCAGGAGCCGCAAATTCCTCGCGGTTCCGCTCGTCAATGAGAGCTCTCGCGATTTGCGCGGCCTCCTTTTGCTGACGGCTTCGCCTCTGTTCCAACTGGCGCAACGATGAATCCCGGCGACGTTGAGCACTGAGTTGCCTTTTCAGAATGCTGTCCATCTCGCTTCGTCGAGACAAGTACATCTCAGCTTCAATGGCGTGATCGTTGACGTAGGGACGCATGCTACCCGCCAGTTCTTGTGCCCTCCAATCGAGATCCGCTTCGCTACCCTTGTTGCCGCTGCGCAACCGATTTTTGACTGCCCGCCTCAAGCCTTCCCCGACGGAAAATTGCATCACCGCCGCCTGCCAGGTCCCGTACCGCATCGCGGAAAATTGCGCGTTCACGAATTCATTGACCAAGATCCACTCGATTGGAGTCTTAGGACGGAGTTCCTGAATGATCGCTTTACGCATGCGGCGGTAGATCGAAACCTCCTCGGGATTTATTATCGACCGCAGAGACTTTGGCGTGTTTCGCAGCCAACGCGGCGTGCGAAAAATTTCGCTGGAAGTTTTTTTTCGGACCGATGTCATTGATGGGCACTCCTTACTCAGCTTCTTTGCAGAGACGGCGCCGGCTGCGGTCTTCAAATCGGGGAAAATGCCCAGTGCACGGTCATCGGCATCTAACGCTTCGCAGTTCGTCAGCTCGGCAGCTTGAAAAACCGCGTGGGCCCTGTTCACCGAATCGGTGGCAGGCCCTGGCGCTTTGCGGCGGCGCAAATTACGCCCGTCGCCGGTGGCGCTGTGGCTGGTTGCGGCGTTGGATGCGCGCGGCCAGCCAGGCTCGGCCTTCGTTCAAGGGACGATACTTACGCCCAGCGACCATGGCGTACGGCAGGCCTTCGGCTTCGAGCCTGCGCCCAGTGCGGCGCGTGGCGCCGCCCAAGACCTCGGCGCAGAATAGGGCGTCCAAAACCAGAGTGTCGTTGGGAAGTTGAATACGGTCCGCTGGAGCGCGGTGGCCTTTGTTAGTCACAGATGCCTCCTAACTGGAAAACGGAGGCTCTCCAACTTTCACATCCGCGTGGAAAAATCTGCGACAAAAAAAATGCTATGGCTCCCTCTAAGCCTTAGCCTCGTCGTACGTCCTCACGCTCGTCTACTGTTGACCGCCGCTTCTGTCGCAAAGTGTTGGCTGGCGCGCGCCGTCTCGTCCAGGCCAGCACTTCAGCAATGCCGGGTCGCTTCAGATCAGGCCTGACGTCCAGCATGTGTCCGATCGCAAACTGGGCCAGGACACGCTTGACCTTCGGCGGCACCGTGTGCTGCCGCTCGATCGGCTGCACCAACCATTGATCGGGACTGACCTTTATTGGTACGCCCGCCAGCCACATCTCTATGAGCGTCTGAAGGTGGTGCCCGGCGACAGCCGTCGGATTCTTCGACCAGCTGAGTGACCCCTTCCGGCGGCCGCTGCGGCCCTTCTTGCCGGCCATGTCAGCGCCTGCGCCCGCGCGGCTCAAGCTCTACCGGCGCCTGAACGGCTTCCTTTTCCCTCCCGGCGGCACCAATAACAGCACCGACGCGCTCGACGGCGGCCCGTTGCGGATCGTCGAAGAGGTGGGCGTAGCGATGCGTCGTCGTCGGATTCGAATGCCCGAGCAGCGCGCCGATCAAAGGCAGGCTAGCGCCGCCGCTGGCAAGCTGACTGGCGAATGAATGCCGTAGATCGTGAACGCGGAGGCCGGTGATACCGGCGGCCTTGGTGAGCTGCCGCCAGTCGCGCTTGATATCGACACGGTGACCGTCGGCACCATGGCTTGGAAAGACGTATTCACCCAGCGGGCGCTTCGGATGCTTGGCGGCGTGCGCGTCGCGAATCTCCGACAGCAACTGCCGCGCCGGTGCGGACAGGGGCGCTTCATGAGGCGTATTTTGTTTGACGCTCGACGCCGGTTTCGACCAGACGCCCTTGCCCAGATCGAGATCGGCCCAGCGCGCTGCCAGCGCCTCGCCGCGCCTGCAGCCTGTCAATAGCAGCAGCCGGACAACGTCAGCCGCTTGCTTGTCCGCATGCGTGGCCAGCGCCCTCACCAGGCGCGCCAGCTCGTCGTCCTTCAAATAACGGCGGCGGCTATGCTCGACGTTGCGCTCGATGCCGACGCACGGATTGTCGTCTCGCATGTTCCAGCGGATGGCGAGCGCGAACATCTTCGACAGCACGGCGATAACGCGATTGGCGCGGTAAGGATGTCCAGCTTTGGTAATTCTCTGGTGCAGGCGATCGACATCCTCGAAGGTGACGTCCGCCACCTTCAGATGCTTGAGCGCCGGGCGGATATGATTGTTAAGCATGCGCCGGTAATCTGTGGCGGTGCCGGGACGCTTCCGCACCAAGTGCTCGGTCTCGAAACGCTCGATCAGATCGGCCATGGCCGGCGCGGCCCGTTCGGCCTCGATGTCGGCCAGCGGATCGCCGCCCTCGTCGATCAGCCGACGCAGCCGCTTTGCCTCAGCACGGGCCGCCGTGGTCGACCAGTCTGGATATCGGCCGATCGTATGCCGTCGTTCACGGGCGGTGCGGGTGCGATAGTTCAGGATGAAGGCACGGCTACCGGCAGCGGTGACGCGACAACCAAAGCCGGCCACGTCGCTGTCGTAGGAAATGCGATTGCCGGTCTCCGGCCGCGGCAGCCTCTTGACGATGGCGTCGGTGAGACGCTCGCGTTCGATGTTGCTCATTGCTCTCGTGTCCGCACTATGTCCGTACGTTTGACGGCATGTCGTGTCCAACGTATGTAATGCGATGTCCGGGCTTGTCTAGGAGGATACGCAGGTTTTCCAGAGGCTTAATTGGCTACCACCGGCAAAATCGCGTCCGGCCAATGGCTTGAGAAAAACGTCTGGACAAAACTACGAATCTGGGGGTCAGGAGTTCGAATCTCTTCGGGCGCGCCACTAAATTTTCTCAAATTGACAGGGCCAGTGCGCGTCCAGGCGACGTTCCTTCGCCGACAGTTTCGACCAGGGTCGGGCACGGGCGCCTGCGCGCCACCAGCACCCCGCGGACGTCAATCTGAAGCCATTGGGGTGTGAAACGCCGCCGTTACTAGCTCAGCACACCGAACGGAACGAGCGCGCACGAGCACAGTCAGGCGCGCTTCGTCGGCGTCGCCCATTGGTCCGAAACTCCCGATCACTCGTCCGTGCGCTACCGCTCGTCAGGCCGATGCTTCAGCTCAGCGGCCGCCGCGGCCATAGGCCGGACGGGCTCGTTGATCCTGCTGTTGCTGCCTGAAAAATCGCTCCTCAATTTCCGTGAAGATCTTGTGGAGCCACTGTTCGGCGCGGTCGGTTCTCTCCTGGTAATATTGTACGTCCGTTTCCAGCTGCGCGATCCGGTTTTCGGCCGCATGAAGTTCCTGAGAGAGCTTTTGAGCGAGATCGAGAGCGTGTTGACTGTTCGCCTCGGCTACGCCTGCCGCCTTATGCAGCAGACTTAAGATGCTGCGCCCGGCGCTATCCAGTTCATCGCCCTTATTTGGAGCCGCGCCTTTCGCGGCCGGGGCAAACTGGATCACAAACTCTGACTCGTGTTGCGCACCTGATACGCTACAACTCGACTGGCTACCCATGTTCAACCCCACTGACTGTTACCCGTGCATATGAAAGACAAAGCACGCGGGACGCAACGGACCTCTGTGGATAACTGAGCGGTTGAGAGATCCTGACTCATTGGAGCAACAGTTAGCTGACGTGCGTGGCGGTACTATTGTGCCAAGTGTTAGGAAAGCAGCGCGCCTGAGTAGGATGCACAACACTAATGCCGCGCTTTCGGATGTTGCCGGGTCATGAAGCGCGCGGGCTGGCGCGCAAGAATTCAAAGACGCTGGCGATCGTCGGCGCGGGTCACATGGCGGAGGGAACGCTCGCCACCTGCGACACCGTGTTTGCCTTCGATAAAGTCCGCGTCTGGAGCCGGTCGCAATCGACGCTCGACGAATTCGTCAAAACCCAGGCCCGGAAATATCGCTTCCCGATTCATCCTTCTCGCGACCTCGCGGAGGTCGTGCGCGGCGCCGATGTCGTGGTCACGGTCACGCCGGCGCGTGAGCCGCTGGTCAAGGACGAGTGGATCGCGCCCGGCACCCACATCGCCGGGCTCGGCGCCGACAAGGGCGGCGATCAGGAGCTCGATCCGCGCATCCTGCAGCGCCCGCGGATTTTCGTCGACGACATCCGCCAATGCCGGACCGACGGCGAGATCAGCGTACCCGCGAGCAGGACGTCGCCGGCGAAATCGGCGAAGTCATCGCCGGCAAGAAGCCGGGCCGCCGCTCCGACGATGACATTACCCTGTTTGATTCCACCGGCATCGCGCTGCAGGATTCGGCGACGGTTCCGCTCGAATACGAGCGCGCGGTCGCTGCCGGCGTCGGCATCGAGAAGAAGATGATTTCGACGTGACCGTCCGCCTAAGCGATGCCGGCTGGAACCGCCGCTGCGACAAGCAGGCGATCACGTCTTGATCTTGAAGTTTCTGGTCGTGGCGAGAACGGTTCCGCACAAGTATTCCGTGCTGCCGGACACGCCATAAACATCGGCGGCGCCGACCGAGTTGGTGCGGCCGTCCTGCAGAACCCGTCCCTTCGCCCGCAATTTCTCGCCTTTGGCGATACCGGTCATCTTGATCGTAAAATCAAGCGTCGCCAGAGCCCATCCCTTCGGCATCAGGGAAAGGCAGGATGCGACCGCGGCAACGTCGCCGGCAGTGCCGACCATGGACGCCGGAAAGACGTTCGGCGGCCCGGAAAATCTTTCGTTGAACGGCAGCTCGATCGTCACAGAACCCGGAGTCAGCGAGACAATGCTGATGGAGAATTCGCGAACAAACGCCAGATTGGAGAGGAAGGATCTGATTTCAAATTCGTCGAGACGATTTTCGGCACCGGACATCGGTTTGCACCTCAGATTACAAGACGGCCGCGAATGACCACTCAACTATATGGAGATTTGTCGTGCAATGATTCCGATCTCTGGAGCGGCGGGTTCATTGCCAACATCCGGTGGCATTGCCATAATCGCCGACGACCATGATTTTGGCGATCGACCGACAATGACCGACGTTCTCAATCTGCCGCGCCCCGCATGGATGACCGAAGACGTGGCGCTGCTCGATGAGGCGGCGCGCCGCTTCATCGCCGCCGAATTCGCTCCGCATCTGGAGAAATGGCACGAAGACCATTTCTATCCGCGCGAGGTGTGGACCAAAGCCGGCGCAGCCGGCCTGCTCTGCGCCTCGATGCCGGAAGAGTATGGCGGCGCCGGCGGCACGTTTGCGCACGAGGCGGTGATCGACCGGCAGTATGCGCTCGCCGGCTTCGATACGTTCGGGGCACCGCTGCATTCGGGCATCGTCGCTCCGTATATTCTCCATTACGGCACCGAGGAGCAGAAGCGGCGCTGGCTGCCGAAGCTCGCCACCGGCGAATTGGTCGGCGCCATCGCCATGAGCGAGCCGGGCACCGGCTCCGATCTGCAAGGCGTGCGCACGACCGCCATGCGCTCCGGCAACGGCTATGTTCTCAACGGCTCAAAGACCTTCATCACCAACGGTCAGCATGCGAATCTGATCATCGTCGTCGCCAAGACCGACCCGAAACAGGGCGCCAAGGGCGTCTCGCTGATGGTGCTCGAAACCGCCGACGCGTCAGGCTTTCGCCGCGGCCGCAAGCTGAAGAAGCTCGGCATGGATTCCGCCGACACCTCGGAATTGTTCTTCGAGGACGTGTCGCTGCCGGCTGAAAGCCTGCTCGGCACCGAGGAAGGCCGGGGCTTCTATCAACTCATGAATGAATTGCCGCAGGAGCGGCTGATCGTCTCGACCCACGCGGTGGCGATGATGGAGCGGGCGCTCGCTTTCACCATCGACTACGTCAAGCAGCGTGACGCCTTCGGCAAAAAGATCATCGATTTTCAGAACACGCAATTCGTGCTCGCCGAGTGCAAAAGCGAAGCCACCGTGGCGCGTGTGTTTCTGGATCACTGCATCGAACGCCATGTGAAGGGCGAGCTCGACACCGTCACCGCCTCGATGGCCAAATATTGGCACACCGACCTCGTCGGCAAGATCGTCGACCGCTGCCTGCAATTGTTCGGCGGTTACGGCTATATGGACGAATATCCGATCTCGCGGATGTATCGCGACGCACGGGTGATGCGCATCTATGCCGGCACCAACGAGATCATGAAGCTCTTGATCTCGAGAAGTCTGTAGCCGTCACGTCGGGCGGCAGCCCGGCGCCTTTGCCCGGGCGGCTCCTTACAGCATGATCCCGAAAAGTGGAATCCGGTTTTCGGAAAAGATCATGCTTCACTGCAAATCCAGAGCATGATCCGGAAAAGTGGAATCCGGTTTTCCGAAAAGATCATGCTCCACCAAAATGTTAGAGCGCCAATCGATTCAATCTGAAGCGATTGCGCTCTAAGGAAGCTCGTCCGCAATCCATTTCAGCAGCCCCAAGTCGCAGCCGCGCGGCGCAATGAGCGAAATCCCGAGCGGGCAATCCGCGAGCGTGCCGAGCGGCAGCGAAATCTGCGGCAGACGGGCAAGACCGGCGATCGAGAGGAGCGCGAAAGCCCGCGCGCGGAAAGCTTCGAGCTCGGGCGCCGGAGTGGCGAGCTTTGGCGCAATGCCCGGGGCGGTCGGCAAGCAGAGAATTGCATCGTCGCCGAGGAGCGCATCCATGTGGGCCGCGACCGCTTCGCGCCGCGGCCGCATGCGCTCGACTTCGGCCGGGTCGATGGTGCGCGTCCAGCGAAAGCGCTCGGCGATACCGGGGCCGAAGCGCGGATGATGCGCATCGATCCAGGCGCTATGCCGCCGGCGGATTTCGTCGCCCTGCAAGATGCGGAAAATTCCCGGCCAGGCGGAAGGCTCGCCGGTATAGACGGCGACCGGCCGATGATCGGGCAATGCCGATCTCAGCCTCGCCACCGGAGCGGCGAGCGCCGCGGCGATGTCGGCGCCGGCAAACGCGAAGGCATCCTCAGCAATTAACAGCCGCTTCGGTGCAAAATCGCGCGCCGGCGGCAGCATCACCTCGCCCACGCGCAGCATGGTTCGCGCGTCGCGTGCGAACCAGCCGACCGTGTCGAAGCTCGCGGCCAGATCGACCACGCCGTCGGCCGGCACCAGGCCGTGCGTGGTGCGGATCCCGTAGATGCCGCAATAACTCGCCGGCAGCCGCACCGAGCCGCCGCAATCGGTGCCGAGCGCGAAATCGACGAGGCCGCCGGCGACGGCGACCGCCGATCCGCTGGAGGAGCCGCCGGGAATGCGCCCGGGCGCGCGTGGATTGGTCGGCGTGCCGTAATGCACATTCTCGCCGTTGAGGCTATAGGCCAATTCGTCGGTCTGGGTCTTGCCGACCATCTTGGCGCCGGCCGCCAGCAAGCGCTCGACCGCCGACGCGGTGCGCGCAGCCGGCGGATGGGTCTCCAACCACACCGGATTGCCGTTGCCGGTGCGATGGCCGGCAATGTCGAAGACGTCCTTGACCGCCAAGGTCAGGCCGTGCAGCGGGCCGTCTGGCGCTCCGTCCAATGCGACATGGTTGTGGCGGCAGAACGCCTTGTACGGATCGTGCGGAATCATTGCGGCCGGTGCAAAATCGCGGGCTGACGCGAGACGGTCTTGCGGCCGCGCTTGAAGGCGTAAAGCACCGGCGTGAGCTCGGCGACCGCCATTTCCGGGCTCGCCGAATCGAGCACCACGAGATCGGCGGACTTGCCGACGGCCAATCCATAATCGGCAAGCCGCAGCATCTGCGCCGGCCGCCGCGTGACCATGTTGAAGCACTCGCGCATGTCGGCCTGTTTCCCGACCTGACAAATATTGGCGTAGAGATTCGCCATGCGCATCTGCGAGCAGTCGCCGAACGGCGTGAACGGATTGAGAATGTTGTTGCTCGAGAGCGAGCAATTGACGCCGTGATGAAGGAGCTTGTGCGCCGGCACCACCCCGCGGGTGACGTTGTGATCGTGCGTGTGGTTCCGGCCCATCAGATAAAGATCCGTCGACGGCAGCACGGTCAGCGCCACGCCGGCGTCGGCGAGCCGCTTCGCCGCCGCCTCGAACGCCGGCATCGGCAGGCTCACCGCCTTGGTGACATGGCCGATAGCGACCCGCCCGCCATATTGAAATTCTTCCGTGCGCCTGCAGACATGGTCGAGATCCATGCCGTCGGCGGTCGGGCCGAAATCGAGATGCAGGTCGACGTCGATGTCGTATTCGCGCGCCAGCTCGAAGATGCGGTCGATCTGGCCCGGCGGATCAGAGTCGACATAAGGCGCGCCGCCGACCACGCGGCAACCGCGATCGAGCGCTTCGACCATCAGCTCATCGGTGCCGGGATTGTTGAGGAGCCCTTCCTGCGGAAAGACGCAGATCTGCAGATCGATCGCCCAGGAATATTCCTTGATCAGGGGCAGCACGCCCTCGAGGCTGCGCAGTCCGACGCCGGGATCGACTTCCAGATGCGTGCGCATATGGGTCGTGCCCTGCAGGATCGCCTTCTCGAGCGTGCGCGTCGCGCGCGCGTGCACATCATCGGGCGTGAATCCGGCTTTCGCTTTGGCGGCTTCGGCGATCGCTTCTTCAAGATCGCCTTTCTCCGATTTGACGCGATCAAGGATACAGGACTTGTCGAGATGGATGTGGGTTTCGACAAAGCCGGGCGATGTGAGACGGCCGCCGAGATCGATGGTTTCCCCCTCGGCGGCGAGACGCGGCTCGATCGCGGCGATCTTCCCGCCGACGATGCCGATGTCGGTCAGCTCGTGCTCGGCGCCTATTCTGCGCGCGTTCCTCAGAATGAGATCCATCATCCCCTCGCCCTTCGATTCCTTACTTCACAGCGGCGCGCCATGGCCGCCGCCGGCACCCGTCATGGCGAACGAAGCGCTTCCTTGTCAATTCGCCGCCGCCGCCAGCATCATGTCCGCGCCCTTTTCCGCGATCATGATGGCCGGCGCGTTGGTATTGCCGGAGACGATCGACGGCATGATCGAGGCGTCGATCACGCGCAGGCGGCCGACGCCGCGCACGCGCAGTTTTTCGTCGACGACCGCCATCGGATCGCTCCCCATCTTGCAGCTGCCGACCGGATGATATTCGGTCTCGGCGGTGGCGCGGATGAAGTCCTCAAGCTCGGCGTCCGATCGCATGGCGGCGCCGGGCAGCCGTTCCTCGCCGAGCCAAGGCGCGAACGCCCGAGCCGCCAGAATATCGCGGCCCTGCCGCAAGCCCGCCACCAGGATCTTCAGATCGTAGTCGGCGGCGAGATAATTCGGATCCATGACCGGCGGCTGCAGCGGATCGGTCGAGGCGAGCCGGATTTCGCCGCGGCTCTGCGGACGCAGGCAGCAGGCATGCAAGGTGATGCCGTCGCCGTCCATCGGCGTGCGGGCGTGATTGACCACCTGCGCCGGAATGAAATGGTACTGGACGTCGGGCGTCGCCGCGCCGAGATCGCTGATCGCAAACGCGCCGGCCTCGGCGACATTGCTGGTGCCCGGCCCGGTGCCACGGAGCAGGAATTCCAGCGCCACGCCGATCGGCGCGAGACCGCGATTCTTGCCGTCGAGCGTCGAGCCGCGTTTCGCGCGCCGCACGATGTTGACGTTGAGATGATCCTGCAAATTCCTGCCGACGCCGGGCAGGTCGAGCGCCACACGCACGCCGAGCGTGCGCAGCTCCGCGGCCGGACCGATGCCGGAAAGCAGCAACAGCTGCGGCGAGTTGATCGCGCCGCCGGCGAGCACGACCTCCGCTGCGGCGCGGGCAATGTATCGCTTGCGGCGGCGCGCATATTCGACGCCGACGGCGCGGCCCTTCTCGATGATGACGCGCGTCGCCTGCGCCTTGGTGAGCACGGTGAGGTTTTCCCGCGCCGCCGCCGGATGCAGATAGGCCGATGCCGCGCTCCAGCGCCGGCCGTTTTTCTGCGTCACCTGAAAAAGCCCGCAGCCGAATTGCACGGCGCCGTTGAAATCGGGATTGAGCGGCAGCCCCGCCTGCTGCGCTGCTTCGACGAACACATGGCTGAGCGGATTGGTGTAGGGCCGTTCGGCGACATTGAGCGGACCGTCGCTGCCGTGAAATTCGTCGCGCAGGCGCTCGTTGCGCTCGGCTTTCTTGAAATACGGCAGCACGTCGGCGTAGCTCCAGCCGGCATTGCCGAGCTGGCGCCAATGATCGTAGTCGGCCGGCTGGCCGCGCATGTAAACCATCGCGTTGACCGAGCTCGACCCGCCAATGAGGCGGCCGCGCGGCCAATATAGGCGCCGGCCCTTCATCGCGGCTTGCGGCGCGGTTTCGTAGCCCCAGTCGAAGCGCGGCCCGGAAAGATTGGCGATGCCGGCCGGCATGCGCACATAGAACGAATTGTCGGAGCCACCGGCTTCCAGCAGCAGCACCTTGATCTCGGGCTTGGCCGAAAGCCGGTTGGCGAGCACCGAGCCGGCCGAGCCCGATCCGACAATGATGTAGTCGTAGTCACTTCCCGGCATGTTTCCCCCTGGGCGCCGCTTTGTGCTTCGCGGCTGATACCGAATAACCACCCACGATCCGTCATCCTGAGGTGCGCGCTGTAAGCGCGCCTCGAAGGATGCGGCCGAGGCGCGCCAGCCGTCGCCCTTCGAGGCTCGCTGCGCTCGCACCTCAGGGTGACGGACAAAAATAGCCGGTAGCCCGGATTGAGCGGCAGCGAAATCCGGGGACGATGTTGAAGCTTCCATTCAGCTCCCGGGTTTCGCTCCGCTCAACCCGGGCTACAACTTGCGCTCACTGGGCGCTTTGCGCCCGCGCCCGCGCCGCGGCTGTGCGCGTCGCCACCCGGTCGAGCAGCGCGATCATATCCTCGACGTCGGCGCGATCGAAGCCTTGGGTGATGAACACGATCTTGCTGCGATGGTCGGCATCCGGCCAGCGCTCGAGCCAGGAAAGATTGTGCAACAAATGCTGCGCGCCCTGGATCACCGCCGGGCGATCGGGCTCTTCGGCGACATTCACGATGCCCTTCACGCGCAGCAGATTGGGCCCGAGATTCTGCTGCAGCGCGTCGAGCAAGAGCCGTAAGGCCTCGCGCGCGATCGGGGTCTCGCGCACGAAGCAGAACGAGGCGATATCGCGGTCGTGCAGATGATGATGATCGCGATCGTCGTAATCATGATCGTGATCGCCATGCGCATGATCGTGATGGTGCGCGTGATCCTGCTCATAGGCGGCGGCATTGAGCCAGGCGCGCGCGTCGGCCTTGGCGTTGGCGGGATCGAGCCCCTCGGCGCGCAGGAGCCGAATGTCAAAGGCGGGATCGTCGATGCGCGAGATCGTCGCCGCCGGATTGAGCCGGCGCAGCCGCGCGGTCAGCGCGGCCTCGGTTTCCGCAACGCGCGCCGGATCGACCAGGTCGAGCTTGGTGATGAGGATGCGGTCGGCGAGCGCGACCTGGCGCACAGATTCAATGTGATTGTCCAGCGTGCCTTCGCCGTTCACCGCATCGACGGTGGCGACCACGATGCCGATGCGATAAAGCCCGGCGAGCACCGGATCGGACAGAAAGGCCTGGATCAGCGGCGACGGATCGGCGAGCCCCGACGTCTCGATCACGACGTGATCGAAGCGCGGGATCTCATTGGCCTCGCGGGCGTGATAGAGATTGTTGAGCGTGGTGACCAGATCGCCGAACACGGTGCAGCACAGGCAGCCGTTTTCCAGCACCATGATGGTGTCGTCGCTCTGCGCGGCGAGCGCGTGATCGAGGCCGATCTCGCCGAACTCGTTGATCACCACCGCCGTATTGGCCATCGCCGGATCGCGCAAAGCGCGATTGAGCAGCGTCGTCTTGCCGCTGCCGAGAAAGCCGGTGAGGATGGTGACGGGCGTGTGGGGCAAAGACGTTTCCGCGGGCCGCTGTTGCTGTCGTAGATATAATAGGACGGAGCCGCCGTTACGAGGCGCGAGCAATGAAGCTGCGCGCGAGCGGCGCTCGCCTCCTTTTTCCCTCCCCCTTGTGGGGAGGGGCGCCGCCGTAGCTCGCGAAGCGGGCGGAGGCGGCCGGGTGGGGGTCGCGAGGCGTATCGCAGGCATCGACGCTGCCGCGACACCTCCCGACCCCCACCCCTACCCCTCCCCACAAGGGGGAGGGGAATGCGATGCGGCAAGCAAATAGCAAAATCGTTCTCGCGGCGCGTCTGCGTGCCCGAGCCTTGCCAACCACGACGCCAAGAAAAGATTCGCCCCCGGCACAAAAGAGGAGGCGAAGCAGGAGGAGGCGAAGCGCCGACAGGCGCATTGTCCTACCAATCGCCGCTTGCGCGGCGGCGCATCCATCGCTGGACGCGCCCGCCTATCGGCGCTTCACCGCGGCACTCGCCACCGGCTTCTACCCCGATGGCTCAGCCCCAGAACCGGGTTTCCCGAAGTCTCAAGCTCGCTGGTGTTTTGCCCGCTTGCCTCTAGCCCTCGGTTAAGCACGCTCCGTGCAGACCGGTCCTTTTGCCGGCCGACCGGTGCCCCAGAGCCGCCCGGGAGCGGATCGCATCCATCCGCGCGCGGGGAAGCTCGCATCCCGCTCCCGGATTTCGCTTCGCTCAATCCGGGCTACAGAAAGCAGAACTAAAACACCTCGCAGCCCGGCAACCCGCACGAGATCAGCCGGTCGGAGGGGAAGTTGGTGATGATCTGGCAGCCGTCTTTGGTCACCACGACCTCTTCCTCGATGCGGGCGGCGCCGGAGCCGTCCTCGGCGCCTTTCCAGGTCTCGAGCGCGAACACCATGCCTTCCTTGAGCGGCGTGTTCTGCCCGGTGTAGCGCTTACTGATGATCGGCCGCTCCCAGAGCGACAGGCCGACGCCGTGGCCGTATTGCAGCAGGAACGCTTCGGCCTCGTCGCGGTAGCCGAATTCCTGCGCGTCGGGCCACACCTGCGCCACCTGGTCGGGCGTGATGCCGGGGCGGATCATGTCGATCGAGGCGGAAATCCATTTCGAGGCGGTCTCGTAGGCGTCGACCTGATATTTGTTCGGCTCGCCGCAGACGAAGGTGCGGTAGTAGCAGGTGCGATAGCCGTTGAACGAATGCATGATGTCGAGGAACACCATGTCGCCGGGCTGGATGATGCGGTCTGAAAATGTATGCGAGTGCGGCCGGCCGCGCGGGCCCGACACCGAGTTGACGCACTCGACCCGCTCGGAGCCGAGGCGGAACAGCCGGTCGTTGGCGATGGCGACGAGCTCGTTCTCGCGCGTGCCCGGGCGGATGGCGCGGGCGATGTCGACGTAAGTTGCGTCGACCATGGAGCAGGCCATTTTCAGAAGCTCGATCTCGTCCGGCGTCTTCACCTCGCGGGCGTCGAGCATGGCCTGCTGGCCGTCGACCACCTCGATGCCTTCCTTCTCCAGCGCGCGCAGCATCGGCAGTTCCATCAGGTCGATGCCGATCGGCTCCTTGTCGATGCCGAGCTTCATCAGGACTTTCTTGATCTGCCGGGCGAAGTCGCCCTGGACGTTGAGCTGCAACGGCAGGCCGCCCTGCATGGTGGAAATGGGCGCCGCGACATTGTCGGCGATCCAGGGCGAGGAGATGCGCTTGGCCGGCGGCGCCGGGTCCCACAGCAGCGGCTCGCCGACCACCGGGCAGAGCGCATAGCGCATGAACTTGTCGCGCGCCCATTCGCCGATATGGGTGCCGGTGATGTAGCGGATATTGTCGAAGTTGAAAGCGAGCACGGCGCCGAGCCCGGCGTGGCGGATCGCCTCCTGCGCGCGCTTGACCCGGGCCTTGTGCAGGCGGTCGTAATCGATGCCCCGCTCCCAGTCCTTGGCCATGGTGCCCCAGGAGGCGGTCGCTTGCGGGCGGTTATATTTCATCGGACGTTCCTCTTGGTTTTTGCAGGCACAAGCCGGGGACGGGCCTTCGCCGGAGACGGCGCACAAACAATTAGCGTATGGCGCACGCCGCGCAAACGGGGATTTTGAAGGGGGAGAAAAAGCTGCTATTGCGCGGACACCAAGGCCAATTCAGTGGGCAGGAAACTTAAGCAAGGAACAACGATGACGATTGCGGTAGTCGGCGCCACCGGCAATACCGGGCGCGCGGTGGTGAAAGAGCTCAAGGCGCTGGGACAAAACCCGGTCTGCGTCGTGCGCAACGCCGACAAGGCGCGCGAGGTTTTGGGCGCGGACGCGAAAACGGCAGTGGCGGAACTGACCGACCCGCCGGCGCTGGAAAAGGCGCTGGCCGGCGTGGACAGCGTGTTCGTGGTCACCGGCCACAATCCGGGCATGGTCGAGCAGCAGAACAACGTGCTCGATGCGGCGCTGAAAGCGGGCACCCAATATCTGGTGCGGGTCGGCGGCGGCCGTGCGGTGGCGAAGGCGGATTCGGAATCGGTGGTGGGCCGCGGCCACGCCGCGATCGAGGACAAGCTCAAGGCCAGCGGCATCAAGTGGGTGATCCTGCGCCCGGGCCTGTTCATGCAGAACGTGCTGGGGCAGGCGGCCTCGATCAAGAATGACAGCAAGATGGTGCTGCCCTTCGCCAAGGATCTGCCGGTGGCGCTGATCGACGTGCGCGACACCGGCGCGGTCGGCGCCCGCATCCTCATCGATCCGGCGCCGCATGCCGGCAAGACCTACGAATTCACCGGCAAGCTCACGACCTACAGCGCCTTCGCCGAGGTGTTCTCGGCCGTGCTCGGCCGGCCGATCACTTATATCGGCATCACGCCGGAACAGGCCGAGCAGGGCATGAAGTCGCGCGGCATGCCGGACTGGCTGGTCGCGCATCTGGTCACGATCGCGAAAATCGGCGTAGCCGGCGGCTTCTCGACCGAGGACACCAAGCTGATCAAGGATCTGGTCAAGCGCGAGCCGATCACGACCAAACAATTCGTCGAGGATCACAAGGCGCTGTTTGCGTAAGGCGGCGTCATTCCGGGGCCGGCCGCAGGCCGGAGCCCGGAATCCATATCACTGACGCCGGGGTTATGGATTCCGGACTCGCCGCCATCCAGGTCGGCTGTTGCCGACTTGGACCTTAAAGTGTCGATCTCGGGAACACCCGAGATCGATGGCGATCCGGAATGACGAAGCGCGAGCCGATCACGACCAAACAATTCGTCGAGGATCACAAGGCGCTGTTTAGCTGAGCTTCAGGCATGTGCCCTCTCCCCTTGCGGGAGAGGGCAACGCAGGAGTTCAAGCTGGCAAGGTTGGGTGAGGGGGCGTGATCTCAACCCCTCACCCATTCTTTTGGTTGAGCCGCCGAGCAGCCCTCTCCCGCAAGGGGAGAGGGCGCAGTGACGACGTTCTGCGCGTCATATCAGCCCGCTCGCTCTGGCCTGATCCTTCGCCATCACCGCCCAGTCGTGCTTGCCTTCGCCGTGCGCCACGGCGCCGACCAGACGATCGCGCCAGACATTGCCGCTGGGCAGCGGCACGCCTTCCGCTTCGCCGGCGGCGAGCGCGAGGTTGGCGTCCTTCAAGCCGTTGAGCGCGCTCTGCCCGGCCGGCAGATATTGTTGATCGGCGATGAACTTGCCGTAGGTCTTGTAGGCCCAGCAATTGAACAGGCCGTCGGTCAGCACGCTCAGGAACACGTCCGGCGCGACGCCGTATTTGCGCACCAGCGAAAAGCCTTCGCCCAGGGCTTCGATGGCGCAGCCGAGCACGAAATTGTTGGCGATCTTGATCACCGCGGCGCCGGCGGGCTCGGCGCCGGCATCGACGACGCGCGGCGCGATCGCCGTGAACAGCGCGCGGCAGCGGGTGACCGCCTCCGGCGCGCCGCCGACGACAATGCCGGCATTGCCGGCGGCGACCACTTCCGGGCGGCCGAGCATCGGCGAAGCGATCAGAACCTGCCCGGCCTCGGCGTGAATGTCCCTGAGCTTCTGGATGGCGCCAACGCTGTGCGTGCCGGCGCAGATATGGATGCCGCCTTTCGGCAGCGAGTCCTTCAAGCCGCCGGCCTGGCCGACGACCGCGAGCGCCGCCGCGTCGTCGGTGAGCATGGTGAAGACCGCGTCGCCGAATTGCGCCGCGGCCTTGATCGTTTCCGCGCGCTTGGCGCCGGCATCAATGAGCGGCTTCGCTTTTTCCGGCGTGCGATTGTAGACGCCGACCTCATGCCCGCCGTCAATGAGCCGCCGCGCCATGACCTCGCCCATGCGGCCAAGCCCGATGAATCCGACTTTCATGATGTGTCTCCTGACTGCTCCCCTCCCCCTTGTGGGGAGGGGTTGGGGGTGGGGGTCGTGAGGCTGGTGCTGTGCTTAGACTAGCGCGCCCGTCTACGCTCTTGCGCAACCTCCCGACCCCCCTCCCTTCCCTCCCCCACAAAGGGGGGAGGGAAAGAAGCGTTACACCAATTGCCCGCGCACCCACTCGATCTCGCGGCAGACATAATCGACGATGTCGCCGGTCTTGAGCGAGTCGGGCAGCATGTCCCAGGTGTAAGTCTCGACCTCGAGATGGCGCGACAGCGGCTTCTGCTTGTGGAAGCGCAGCGCGTCCTCGATGGCGAAACGCGTGGTACGGAACTGGCCGAGATCGTCGAGGAATACCGGCACGTGAATGTGCGTGCGCCATTCGCGCGGGCCGCCCGGATCTTTCTCGAAGGCGGCGATGGCGTCGTCGACATTGAGGTAGCGGTTGATCTTGCCGTCGCGCTTTTCCATGGTCTGCGTGAGGTAGATGGTCTTGGCGTAGCGCTTGAGCGTATCGACGGCGCCTTGCGTCACTTCCGGCACATACAAGGCGGCGGCTTCCTGCAGCTTGAAGATCGGCACGCCGCCATCGACCAGCTTCTGCAGCGACTCGGTGATGTTCTCGTATTCGACCGCCTGATGGCAGATGTCGTAGACGATGCCGAGATGACGGCGCAGCGCCTCGTTCGCTTCCGCGATCGGCAGCTGCGCGAGCTTGGCGAGCTTTTCGACCGCGGCGCCGGCATAGAGATGGTGCGTGAAATAATCGACGGTCTCGTCGGTGGTTTCGAGAAAGCAGAACGGCTCCGGTTCGAGCGCAAGCCGCACCGTGCGTCCGGTCTTCGATTCAAGCGCGACGAGATGCGCGACCACGCGCAGCACGTGGTCGGTATAGCTCGCGACCACGTCGCCGCCGGTGACCCGCGGCTTGAAGCCGAGCGGCGAACTCTGGATCGACGGCGCGACGCCCGCCGGGCAGACGTCGGCCAGGATGTCGGCGACGTTGATGGTGTATTGGGTCCGCTCCTCGCCGCGCCAGTCCGGCTCGTAGACCTGCTCCTTCACCAGATCGCCCTTGAAGTGGCCGTACACGAAAGCGTTGGCGGTGTAGATGTACATGTCATTGTCGGCGAGAAATTTCTTCAGCTTGTCGCGCTCGGCCGCGCTCGCCGCCAAGGTCTGCGCCGTATTCGCCGACAGCCGGATGCACACGCCAAACGATTTGTTGCCGGCGATCCGCGCCTTCACCTTCGGCAGATAGGTGACCAGCGAATGGTACAATTGCTCCCAGTTGTCGGCGGGATGCACCAGCGTCGAATAGGTCAGATGGCCGAGGCCGTTGCCGAGATCCATGTTTTTTGTTTCCTGTGTTCTTTAGTTCCGTAAACTAGACACGCGTTTCCGTCATGCTGAGGCGCGCGCGGAGCGAGCCTCGAAGGACGACGGCCCGGGCGCCGCGGCCGCATCCTTCGAGGGCCGCTTTGCGGCCACCTCAGGATGACGGTGATGACTGCTTGCCGCCCTCACGCGACGTGCTCGACCTTGCCCGAGGCGGCCGAGCGGATGATCGCCTCGGTCGCGGCGACGCCGTGGATCGCCTGGTCGAGCGTCACCAGATAAGGCGCACCGCCGGCGGCGGCCTTGGCGAACGCTTCGAGCGCCGCGCGGGTGACGTCGAGGCTCGCCGCTTCCCACACTTTCGCCTCGCCCTTCACCGGCTGAAATTTGCAGGCGCCGAACAGCCGCGTGCGCCGCTCCTCGGACGAGGCGCCGGCGACATGGGTGAGACCCTCCAGGCGCAGCCAGCCCTTGGAGCCGTAAACCTGGAAGCTGAAACCGGGACCGGTCGTGGTCATGGTGCCGAGATAGCCGGACGGGCCGTCCTTCATGCGCAGCAGAATCGACGTGGTGTCGTCGGCGTCGATCGGCGCGGCGCGGCGGAAGGTCTGCGCGAAGACGTGATCGATCGGGCCGCACAGATCGATCATGCCGTCGATGGCATGCACGCCCATCGGCATCAGGCCGCCGAGCGGCGTCTCGCTCTTGTCGGCGCGCCAATGCGACGGGTTGATGAACAGCACGTTCGGAAACGTCATGGTCGCTTCGACGTGCAGAATGGTGCCGAGCTCGCCGCCGTGGATCGCCTCGCGCAGCTTGGTCATTTCCGGATGGAAGCGGCGGTTGTAGCCGACCGCGAGCGTCACGCCGGCTTTGCGCACGGCGGCCACGGCGTCTTCCGCCTCGCGCCTGGTGAGCGTGAACGGCTTCTCGCAATAGACATGCTTGTTGGCCGCGGCCGCGGCCATCACTTGCGTCGCGTGCATGGAATGCGGCGTCGCCAGCACCACCGCGTCGACACCGCCGTGATGCAGCATGTTGTCGTAGCTCGCCGTCAGGTGAAGGCCCTTTTGCTTGGCGAAAGCCTCGACCTCCGGCGTGATCGTGCGCGTGGTGCCCGACACGAAGCGAATGACGTCGCTATTCTCGGCCGACTCCACCAGCGTCTTGCCCCACCAGCCAAGTCCGACGATGCCCGCTTTGATCATGCTCTGTGCTCCGCGACGCGGTGTTCTCGATTGCTCACATTGCTACTCCGGCCAGTCGCTATTTCGGCCAATCACTATCTGGGCCAATCACTATCTGGGCCAAGTGAGCACGGCCAGCGCGATGCAGGCCAGCGTCCAAAACACGCAATACTCGACGCCGCCGATCACCCAGATCCATTTTTTGGTCACCTTGTAAGTCGCCGCACCGGCGACGAACAAATGGGCGGCGGCGACGACGGCGACATAGGGCGTGTAGATGGCAAAGACCAGGCCGATGGTCAGCAGCACCTCGATCGAGCCGGCGATATACATCCAGGTCGCCGGCGGATTGAACTTGGCGGCCTTGAAGAAATTCAAGGTCGCCGGCTCGGTGAATTTGCCGACAATGTGCGGAATAAAGAACAGCCCGCAGATCAAGCGCAGGATGTTGATGCCGTCGGTGAGATCGAAATTGTGCCAATAGCCAGACATGACGCGTTCCCCCTGCCCCGGGCGGTAAGTTAGCCTGATCGTTTGCCGATTGCCATTTTCTGTTCGCCATGGCCGCATGGCCTTCGCCCATCGGCCCACCGGCATAGTCAGTGAGATCGCGGCCCACGCGCCATCGTCATTGCGAGGAGCGACAGCGACGAAGCAATCCAGTTCCAGCCTCCGCACTGGATTGCTTCGCTGACGCTCGCAATGACGAGCCTGCCTCACTGCGACCCGCGCGGCCGGCTACAGCACCTCGAACATCTGGTAGATCGGCCCCTCCGGCAGACGGTGGCCGACGCCGATACTGATGATGTTGTTGAGCCAGCCGTATTTCTCCGACGACGTCTCGAAGGTCGCGGAGATGCGCAGATAATAGTCGGTGGCCTTGACCACCTCGCCGCGGGCAATGCGGTCGAGCACCTCCTTGGGGCCATGGCGGATGCCGGGATAGCTCATGCCGATGATGGCATCGTCGTCGGTCTTGAGCACGATGCGCACATTGAGAAGCCAGGCGCCGTCGCCGGGCCGGATCGCCTGCCAATCGCTGCCGCCCGGCAGCAATGTGCCGCGCAGGCGCTGGCCTTCGAAGCGGCCGCCGGTGATGACACCGACGCGCCGATCGACGCCCGGCGTCTTGCCGACATTGATCGCCGGCTGCACTTCAAGGAGCAGCGTGAAAATCGGCCGCACGCGCAGCTCGGTCATTTCCTGCGGCAGAATTTCGGACAATGGACGTGTGGTGGCCACCGGCAAACCTCCCTTGCAAACTTTCCTTGCAAACTTTCCTTGCAAACTTCCTTTGGCAGACGCCGGATTTTTGCCCGGCGCTGAAGACAACCCTAGCGAAGCCCTCCAAAGCGGTCGAGACGCAGCGCTTGGTCGCGCTCAGCTTCCCCGATAAGTGGCATAGGCCCAGGGCGTGAGCGAGAGCGGCACGTGATAGCGGCCTTCCGGCTCCGCCACCGCAAAGCGGATCGGCACGACGCCGAGAAACGGCGGATCGGCCATGGGCGCGCCTTGCCGGGCAAAATAGTCGCTGACCGCGAAGCGCAATTCGTAGCTGGCGATGGGGATCGGCGCGCCGGACAAAAGCGGCAGGTCGGTGCGGCCGTCGGCATTGGTGACCGCGCGTTTGATCACGCGTGTCGCGCCGCTGGCGGCAATCTCGCACAGTTCGATCGCGACGCCGGCGGCGGGATGGCCGCCATGGGTATCGAGCACATGGGTCGATAGATGCCCGTGCACCTTCAGACGATCGGGCGCCGTCACCTTTTGATCCAGCCGCAAGGCGGCAATGCGGAAGATTTCCGCAAGTGCGGTCTGCCGCTCGGTTGCGGCATCGTTAGTCAGCCGCCGCGCAAACTGGCGCAGGATCGATTCCTTGCCGTGCCGGCGCACGCAGACGATGAACGGCATGCCGAACTTCGTCCGGTAGGCGTCGTTGAGGCGATGGAAGGCCGCAAACTCCTCGTCGCTCAAGCGGTCCAGTCCGGCGGCTGCCTGCTCGGCGGTGGAATCGGCGGTGAGCTTGCCTTCGCGCGCGGCCTTGCCGGCGAGATCCGGGTGGCCGAGGATCAGCGCGCGCTGGCGCGCGTCGCCGGCATTGCGCACCGCGTCGGTCATGGTCTGGTAGAGCGCCGCGAGACTCCCGAACGGCCGTTTTGCGTAAGCTTCGTCGGCAACCCAGGGCGCAAGCTCCATCACCTCGCCGATGGCGGCGAGGAAGGTGCTGCGGTCGGCAGCGTTGAGCGCATTGAGAGAAACTGGATCCATGCGGACGACTTAAAGCCTCACTCCACCGCCCAAGCGGTCGCCCCGAGCTGGTGATGCTCGCGGTACCAGTGATGCGCGATGTCGAGCCGGGTTGCGATCCAGACGCGATCGAAGCCGGCGATATAGTCCAGAAAGCGCAGCAGTCCCGCGGCCCGGCCCGGCCGACCGGCGAGGCGGCAATGCAAACCGATCGACATCATTTTCGGCGCGCGCTCGCCTTCGGCATAGAGAACATCGAAGCTGTCGCGCAGATAGGAGAAGAACGCGTCGCCGTTTTCGAAGCCCTGCGGATTGATGAAGCGCATATCGTTGGCGTCGAGCGTATAGGGAATGATCAAATGCGGCGTCTTGTTGGGCCCGCTCACCCAATAAGGCAAATCGTCGGCATAGGAATCGGACGAATAGAGAAAGCCGCCGTCGGCAAGCACGAGGCCGAGCGTATGCGCCGAGCTCCGCCCCGTGTACCAGCCGAACGGCCGTTCGCCGGTCGCTTCGGTGTGCAGAAGGATCGCCTCGCGCATATGCGCTGCCTCGTCCTCGCGGGAGAAATCCTTGTAGTCGATCCATTTGAGTCCATGGGACGCGATCTCCCAACCGGCCTCGCGCATGGCGGCGACGACCTGCGGATTGCGCTTAAGCGCGCCCGCCACGCCGAAAACGGTGACCGGAATATTGCGCGCGGCGAACAGCCGCCACAGACGCCAGAAGCCGGCGCGCGAACCGTATTCGAACATGGATTCCACGTTCATGTGGCGCTGGCCGCGCCAGGCCTGGGCGCCGAGGACGTCGGAGAGAAAAGCCTCGGAGGCGAGATCGCCGTGCAGAATGCTGTTCTCGCCGCCCTCCTCGAAATTGACCACGAATTGCAACGCCACGCGAGCGCCGCCCGGCCAGCGCGGATCGGGCGCATTGCGGCCGTAACCGGCGAGATCGCGCGGGTAATCGGTTGGGGAAACCATCGCGTTTTTTCTGCAAAAGAGGCCCGGCAGACCCACCATGGCAGAGGCTTGGCCCCGCCTTCAAGTCTCTCCGATTTCGGCTTACGCAATGCTGTCAAGGCATGCAATTGACCGCGTCCACCGATGCCGCCATTAAGAGCCGCAAGCTCATGGGAATAGCGGCTGGGAATAGCGGCGTGACGGCGGCGGACCATCCGGCTTTTGGTGAAGCGATCTCGAACAGGCTCGCCGAACTGGCCGCGCTGAGCGACGAGCCCGGGCGTCTCACCCGGCTTTATCTTTCGCCCGCCCACCGCCGCGCCGTCGATCTGGTCAGCTATTGGATGCGCGATGCCGGGATGTCGGTGCGGCTCGACCCGCTGGCGAGCGTGGTCGGCCGCTACGAAGCGCAGGACGGCGGAACCAAGACGCTGCTTGTCGGCTCCCATATCGACAGCGTGCGCAATGCCGGCCGGTTCGACGGCCCGCTCGGCGTGGTCACAGCGATCGAAGTGGTGAAGGCCGCCTTCAGATCCGGCAAGCGCTTTCCTTTCGCAATCGAAGTCCTCGCCTTCGGCGACGAAGAAGGCGCGCGCTTTGCCTCCACGCTCGGCGGGTCGCGGGCGCTGGCCGGCACCTTCGACGAAAAGGCGCTCGACGAGCTCGACGAGAACGCGATTTCGCGCCGCGAGGCGCTGGCCGTCTTCGGCTGCGATCCGTCGCGCATCTTTGCCGAAAGGCGCCCGCCGGACCAAACCCTCGGCTATGTCGAAGTGCATATCGAGCAAGGCCCGGTGCTGGAAAAGGAAGGCCTGCCGCTCGGCATCGTGACCACGATCGACGGCGTCACCCGCGCCAATGTCGAGGTTGAGGGCGTCGCCGGCCATGCCGGCACCGTGCCGATGGCGATGCGGCACGATGCGCTGACCGCGGCGGCCGAAATGCTGCTCGCCATCGAGGAGCGGGCGCGCAGTGCGCCCAATCTGGTGGCGACCGCCGGCAAGCTCGACGTACCGCGATCGGCGGCCAACACGATCCCCGGCCGCGTTCGCTTCACGCTCGATATCCGCAGCCCAACGGATGCGGAACGCACCAAGGCCGTGGACGACATCAGGGCGACGATCGCGACAATCGCGCAGCGCCGCGGGGTGACGCAGCGATTTTCGCCCGCGCATGAGGCGCCGGCGGCGCATTGCGACGATAGGCTGTCGGGCTTGCTGGCGGCCGCCGCCGAAAGCTGCGGCGCCGTGCCGCGGCGGATGCCGAGCGGCGCCGGTCACGACGCCATGGCCTTCGACAAGATCATTCCGTTCGCCATGTTGTTCGTGCGCTGCCGCGGCGGCGTCAGCCATAATCCCGACGAGTATGCCTCGCCCGCCGACATCGATATTGCCGCGCGCGTTCTTTCCGCTTTTCTCGACAGGATTGAAACGGCATAGGATTGAAACGCATGACCAAACTTCGCATCGTCGCAGGGCCTTACGAGTTTGAAGCGCAGGCCGAGGAGCAGGCGCCAATCACCCTCGCGCGATTCGTCGCGCTGCTGCCCTACCGGCAGCAGATCATCCATGTGCGCTGGAGCGGCGAAGGCTGCTGGATCCCGCTCGGCGACTATGATTTCGGGCTGGCTTACGAGAACCACACCAGCTATCCGGCGCCGGGCGAGATCATTCTTTATCCGGGCGGCATCAGCGAGACGGAAATCTTGCTGGCCTACGGCGCCGTCTCATTTGCCAGCAAGGTCGGCCAGCTCGCCGGCAATCATTTTCTCACCATCACCAAGGGTCGCGAGAACCTGACCGCGCTCGGCAAGCTGTGTTTATGGAAAGGCGCGCAGGATATTTTGTTCGAACTGAAGAGATAATGGTCAATTCGAATCCCCTGAGCGTTCCGCAGGGTTCGCCGATCATATAGTTTGACATGGAGTGACGGCGATTTCTGCGCTATTCTATATTGGCTAAGACACTGGACCGAGCGCATGAATTATCAGGGCATTGTCACGATCGAGGAAGGCAAGCGCGGCGGGCGGCCGTGTGTTCGCGGCTTGCGGATTGCCGTTGGCGACGTGCTTGGCTGGCTCGCCGCCGGCCTTTCGCATGAACAAATACTCGCCGACTATCCTGAACTGACCGAGAACGATATCCGCGCTTGTCTGGCTTATGCCGCAGACCGCGAACGGCGGCTCGTGACCGCCGCGAAATGAAGCTGCTGTTTGATGAAAATCTGAGCTTCAAACTCTGTGAGCAGGTTGCAGACTTATTTCCTGGATCGAGCCAAGTCCGCCTTTTGGGGCTGACCGAAGCTGCCGATCGCGCCATTTGGAATTATGCCGGCAGCAACGGCTTTGTTCTTATCTCGCTCGACGTGGACTTTGCCGACAGGGCTATCCTTCTTGGCCCGCCGCCAAAAGTCATTTGGCTCCGCTGCGGCAATCAACCGACCAGCACAATAGAAAAGTTGCTGCGCGATCACATCGAAGCCATCACAGCATTTGAGCAGAATGCGGCAGCCTGTTTGGAAATTTATTAGTCCGGAACCGACAAACAAACCCGTAATGATGTAGATTTGTTATGAAGCGCATTGCCATTCATAGCGGCAACGCCTGCGTCAGGAAGGCATTCGAATATGAGTAGCAGTGCCCACCTGCGGATCGGCATCGATACCGGCGGCACCTTCACCGATATCGTCTGTGTCGACGACAAATCCGGCGCGATGCGCGTGACCAAGGTTTCGTCGACGCCAGCGAACCCGGCGGTGGCTTTGGTGCGCGGCGTGCATGCGATTCTCGATCAATGGGGCGCCGGCGTGGACGATCTGGCGGTGCTGGCGCACGGCACTACGGTCGCGACCAATGCGCTGCTGCAGGGCGAAATCGCCGGCCTCGGGCTGATCGTCACCGAAGGTTTCCGCCACATTCTGGAAATCGCGCGCCAGGCGGTGCCGGAAGGCTACGGCAATTCGTATTTCTGGGTGAAGCCGGACCGCATCGTGCCGCTGCGCTACGTGCGCGAAGTGGGCGGGCGGCTGAACTTCCTCGGCGAGGAGTTGCGCCCGCTCGACGAAGAGAGCGTGCGCGCCGCCGCGCGCTTTTTCCGCGACGCCGGCATCAATGCGGTCGGCATCTGCCTCATTCATTCGTATGCGAATCCGGCGCATGAGCGCCGCGCCGCCGAGATCGTGCGCGAAGAATATCCCGACTGCACGCTGTCGCTCTCCTGCGACGTGCTGCCCGAATACCGTGAATACGAACGCGCGGTGACGACGCTGGTCGACGCGTTCATCAAGCCGCATATGAGCCGCTATCTCGACCGCATCCGCGACGAGCTTGGCCCGGCGCTGAACCAAAAGCCGTTCCTGGTGATGCAGTCGAGCGGCGGGGTCGCGAGCCCCGACCAGGTGATGCGCAAGCCGATCACGACCGCGCTGTCGGGGCCGGCGGCCGGCGCGCTTGGCAGCGCGGTGATCGCCGAGATCGCAGGCTTCCCCGACCTGGTGACGCTCGACGCCGGCGGCACCTCGACCGATCTTTGCCTGATCGAAAGCGCGAAGCCGAAAATCACCAATGGCGGCCGCGTCGGCCGTTTCCCGGTGCGCATCCCGATGCTCGACATCAAGACCATCGGCACCGGCGGCGGCTCGATCGCCTGGATTTCGCGCGAAGGCAAACTGCGCGTCGGCCCGCGCAGCGCCGGCGCCGTACCCGGCCCGATGTGCTATCCGAACGGCGGCGACGAGCCGACCATTACCGACGCCAATCTTGTTCTCGGCCGCCTGCCGCCGGCGCTGATCGGCGGCGGCATCAAGCTCGACGTCGGGCGCGCGCGCGGCGGATTGAAAGCGCTGGCGGCACGGCTCCCCGGCAATTTGAGCGCCGAGCAGCTCGCCGACGGCATCATCGAGATCGCCAACTGGGATCAGGCCAACGCCATCCGGCAGATGACCATCCAGCGCGGCATCGACCCGGCCGGGTTTGCGCTCCTCTCGTTCGGCGGCTCGGGACCGGCGCAGTCGGCGGCGGTGATGGAATTGATGGGCATGAGGACCACCATCGTGCCGCCCAATCCCGGCAACCTTTCCGCCTTCGGCCTGTTGGCGGTTGATTGGCGCACCGACCACTTGGTCACCAAGGTGATGCACGAGGAGGCGATCGACTTTGCCGCCGTCGCCGCCATCTACAAGTCGCTGGAAGCGGACGGCACCGCCACGCTGGAAAAAGACGGCATCCCGCCGGCCAAGATCGCGCTGATACGCGAAGCCGACGTGCGCTATGCCGGGCAATCCATGGAAGTGCGGGTGGCGGCGCCGGCCGGCGCGATCGACGCGCAATTCGTCGCCGGCCTGGTCGACGCCTTCCACGCCGCGCATCTGAAAACCTTCGGCTATAATTATGCCGGCCAGCAGAAGGTGGAAGTGGTGAATTTCTGCGTCTCCGCCTTCGGCATGATCGATCGCCCGAGCATTCCCGAACTGGACAAATCCGGCGCGGCGCCGGAGCCGACTAGCCGCCAAGTTTATTTCGACGGCCAATTCCGCGCCACGCCGGTTTTCGTTCGCGCCTCGCTGCCGGCGGGATTCACGCTCAAAGGCCCGGCGATCGTCGAGGAGTTCGGCTCGACGACCGTCGTGTTTCCCGGCCAGGAGCTGACGTGTCGATCCGCACGGCATTCTGATCATCCGCGCGGACGGAACGAGCGGCGAAGCGCGGAGTTGACGACCATGCGCTGTCTCGTCACTTGATCGACGTTTGCTCCTGCTTGTGTCGCCGCCGTGACGCGCATCATTGACGCAACGACCTCCAGAGTGATCGCAACCGCGCGTGCGGCCGCTCTTGCGTTCGCGCTCCTGTTCACGCCGCCGGTTTCGAACGCCATCGATACGACAGCCAGCGTCGCGTCGCTCATCCCGGTCAACATCGGCAATCTCGGCTTCATTTCCCCCGCACAAGGCCAGCCGGCCGCGCTCACGAAATCACAGTCGGACGCGCTCGACAGCTACAACAAAGCAGTCAACGACTTTAAGTCCATCCTGAGCGAGCGGCGCGCGCAGATCGATTCGAATCAACAACTGCCGAATTTGCCCGGGCAAGCGCTCTATCTTGCCCGCAACAGCATGATGAGCGCGTATAAGGATCTCACCGACGCGCTTCCGTCCAAAATCGGAAGGCCCAACAAATTTGGAATTCCTCCAGCGTACTTCGACGCCGACAATGAGCCGCTTCTCGACGAGTATAAGAACCTCTTCAACATCATGCAGGCGCCACCCTTCAATGCGCAAAACTCGGATACGCCATTTAATGATGTTGCCGCCTTGGGAAGCGATATTGCACGAGCCAAAGGCCTCGATGCAGCAAATGTCGACGTGGCAGGCCGGATCAGCCTGGGCCTGTTCTTTGCCGAGACAAATGGCCATCAGAACATGGGAAATGCGCGCTCGAATAAATACAAAGGAAGTCTGCAAACAGGCGTATCAGAAGATCGAAACGGTCAAAGGAAATGGGCGGCGATCAAAAAAACGATCGCAGCCTTTGATCCTGCCCTGATCGCCCGCGACGCCGAAGAAGAGGCGCGGGTCGGCCGTCTAGACCATCGGCTCAATCACTGGACCGCCGTGAGAGACGGCCTCATGAACGCGCACGCGGGCCTTTTCCGGCAAATACCCGCGATCGTGGAAGCGCTGCCAAATCCGATTGATCAAATGAAATTTTTCGAGCTGATCCAAATTATTCCCAGTCCGACCAAGTCGGCGCTCAAGTCGGGTAACTTGGCCGGCTATAAAATTTCTGACCCGACGATCATGGGATATTTGCGCAACAACAGCATTTTCACCTTTGGACAGGCCGACAGGGCGAAAACGTCCGCAACCTTGCGCGAAATTCTCGATGCGATGTGGCTCTTCAATGACAAATTTGAACGGGCGCTGGCCATCTTCAACGAGATCAAGGCTCAACAAAAAGGGTAAGGGTCCACAATTGCCAATCGAACCGCATTGATCGGCATTTCTACAGGACCCTTTCGGCGCAAGCGCGACGGCGCTAGCCTTTTTCCGCCGCGACGGCCTTGATCACGGCGTCGGCGCGGCGGAAGCCTTCGGACGCGATCGGGATGCCGGCATAGACGGCGGTGTGCAGCAGGATCTCGGCGATCTCCTCGGCGGTGACGCCGTTGTTGAGCGCGCCGCGGACATGCACCTCGAATTCATGCCAACGCGCCAAAGCCGCCAGCATGCAGACATTGAGCATGCTGCGGGTCTTGTGCGAGAGGCCCTCGCGCAGCCAGACGTTGCCCCAGCATTGGCTCTGCGTGAACTCGATGAAATGCTGGGTGAACGGGTTCGCCTGCTGCTTGCCCGCGTCCACATAGGCGGCGCCGAGCACCTCGCGCCGCACCTTGGCGCCTTCGCGCGCCCGTTCGCTGATTGAATCTGGCAGAGCCATCGTAACCTCCTTGTTGCAAGCCTCCAGGGCGGACGCGGCCGGACCGCATTTCCTTCGGCGCATCAAGCATTAGCGACGGGCGCTTGTCACCGGGATCTTGCCCCTTGCCAAAGGATTTGGCGCTTGTATCGGCCGGGGAAAGTCAAATCCGCTCATGCCCTTATGCGCCAAGTAGGATTGCGCCAAGCGACATCGACACGGGCGCAAAAATGTGAAGAATTGCGGCCGCTCAACGAAGGCCCGCCCGCGATGATGAATGTGCACACCAAGGAATGGCCGTGGCCGACCGCGCCGGATCTGCCCCGGCGCGAGGTCGATCCCATCGTCCTGCAGATCGTCGAGGGCACGCTCAATTCCATCGAGGCGGAGATCGAATACGCGATCGAGCGCACCGCGCGCTCGCCGATGATCCGCGAGGCGCACGATTATCGCGTCGGCCTGTTCGACCGCTATTGCCGGAAACTCACCGGCCGCTCCTATTCCGCCATGCCGAACGCCGTGGTGCGCGATTTCCCGCCGCACACCATGGCGCCCGGCGACGTGTTCCTGATGAACGACACCTACCTGACCGAAGGCTCGATCGGGCATCTGCCCGATCTGTGCAGCACGGTGCCGGTGTTCCACGACGGCGACGTGGTCGCCTACATCCAGGCCTTCGGCCATCACGACGATATCGGCGGCCGCGTGCCGGGCTCGATGCCGGGCACGGCGACGACCGTGTTCGAGGAGGGCCTCGCCGTCCCGCCGATCAAGTTCTACAGCGCGGGCGTCCGCAACGACGCGGTCTTCACCATCATCAAGCGCAACACGCGCGTGCCCGAAACGCTTGCCGCCGATCTCGACAGCGAGGTGCAGGCTTGCCTGATGGGCGCGCGGCGCATGGCTGAATTGTTCGCGCGCTTCGGCCGCGAGACGGTGGAAGCCTGCTTCCAGGCGATCCTCGATACCTGCCGCGACACCTTCCGCCGCGAGCTGTTGCCCAAGATCGCCGACGGCGAATATCGCTGGGAAGATTATGTCGAGCATGACGGCGTCACCGATCCGAAGCTGCACAAGCTCGCGCTCGCGCTGATCAAAAAGGGCGACCGCATCACGCTCGACTTCACCGGCACCGATCCGCAATCGACCGGGCCGATCAACTGGCCGGCCGACTATGCCGGCGGCGCCTTTCTGATCAAATGGATCGCGCCGATCCTGCGCAACCTCGCCGACACGCCGGAACGCGCCGCCGAAATCCACGTCAACGAAGGCGTCTGCGACGTGTTCGACGTGATCTTTCCGCCGAAAGGCACGCTGATCACGCCGGAATGGCCGGCAGCGACCAACGCGCGCTCGTTCGTGCTGCTGCGCTGCATTGGTCTGCTCGCCGGCGTGGTGGCGCAAGCGGCGGCGGGCCGCATGCCGGCCGATCAGGAAACCATCCGCTATACCGGCTTTTACGGCACCGACCGCAACGGCAAATCGTTCCTCTCGCGCGAAGTCTTGGGCGGCGGCTCCGGCGGCCGTTATTATGCCGACGGCAACGACGCCATCCACATCGTGCCCGACTCGCGCAATCAGCCGGCCGAGTTCACCGAGACGCGGTTTCCGCTCGTGGTCGAGAAGCTTGCCTTGCGTACGGATTCCGGCGGCGCCGGCAAGCGCCGCGGCGGCCTCGGCTATGACAAGCATTATCGCGCGCTGGTCGATTGCCGCACCATCGTCACCGCCGACCGCGTGCGGCTCGGTTGCTATGGCGTCAATGGCGGCAAGGCCGGCACGCAATTCTGCGTCACCGTCGATGCCGAAGGCGCGCCGCGCGAATTGGGCGGCCTGGTCGACGGCGAACCGGTGCGCGCCGGGCAGATCGTGCGCGTGGTCACGACCGGCGGCGGTGGCTGGGGCGATCCGCTCGAGCGCGAGCCCGACTGGGTTTTACGCGATGCGATCGAGGGCAAGGTTTCGCTTGCCGCCGCGCGGGACGATTATGGCGTGGTGCTCAACGCGGTTGGCGGCAAGGATGAATTCGCCATCGACGAAGCGGCGACAGAGGCGCTGCGCGAGAAACTCAAGGCCGCGCGCACAAGCGCGCCGCCGATGATCGATCGCGGCTCTGGCTTCGAGAAAATGGTCCGCGGCGAAGTGAAGCCGTGGATACGCAGCAATTGAACGCCGCGGGAGGAACTCCCTCTCCCCGCGTGCGGGGAGAGGGAGGAGGCGGGCCGCTGAGTGAAATGTCCCATCTCGGCGCTAGAAAATCGCAGCAGCAAGGACCAATGAGGATTTCGCGGAATGGCTATTGAAGTCGCCAAAGTCGAATTGAAGAACGTGCAGGACGCCGCCGGCGTCGAGGCCTGCATCCGCAACGGACAATTCAAAGCCGACGAGGTCATCGCCGTCATCGGCAAGACCGAGGGCAATGGCGGCGTGAACGATTTCACCCGCATCCTGGCCGACCAGGCCTTCCGCGCCGTGCTGAAGAAGCTCGGCAGCCGCTCCGAGCAGGAGATCGCGAAAATCCCGATGGTCTGGTCGGGCGGCTGCGACGGGGTGATCACGCCGCATGCGACGGTATTCGCCCGCAACGCCAAGACCGGCCCGGCGAACAAATCGCGGCTGGTCATCGGCACGGCCATGAGCGCCGAGATCTTCCCGGAAGATATCGGCCGGCCGGCGATGGTCGAGAAAGTCGCCGAGGGCGTGCGCGCCGCCATGCGCGACGCCGGCATCGACGATCCCGCCGACGTCCATTATGTGCAGACCAAGACGCCGCTGCTGACCGTCG
Source organism: uncultured Alphaproteobacteria bacterium (assembly GCA_963831135.1). Taxonomy (GTDB): domain Bacteria; phylum Pseudomonadota; class Alphaproteobacteria; order Rhizobiales; family Xanthobacteraceae; genus BOG-931. Next base: position 132,898 of record CAWHPH010000031.1, on the reverse strand, counting down.
ACTCCGTGCTCGACGCCCATGCGCGCGGCAAGGCGGTGGCCTGCGAGGTGCACGATTCCATGGGCGTGTCGAACGGCACGACCGGGCTCGGCATCGCCGTGGGCTTAAGCGAGATCAAGATGCCGAAGGCGGAGGAAATCTGCCGCAACCTCGATCTCTATTCCGCGGTCGCCTCGTGCTCCTCGGGCGTCGAACTGACGCAGGCGCAGATCGTCCTTCTCGGCAACAAGGCCGGCGCCGGCGGCCGTTATCGCATCGGCCATGCGGTGATGAAGGACGCCCTCGATATCGACGGCATCTACGAATCCATTCGCAATGCCGGCCTCGATCTGCCCGAGCGCCCACGCGCCGAAGATCTCAAGGGCCGCCTGGTCAACTGTTTCATGAAATGCGAGGCCGACCGCACCGGCAAGCTGCGCGGCCGGCGCCAGATCATGATGGACGATTCCGACGTGTCCTGGCACCGCCACGTCAAGGGCGCCGTCGGCGGCGTCGCCGCCGCCGCGATCGGCGACCCGGCCGTGTTCGTGTCGGTCGACGCCATGCATCAGGGCCCGCAGGGCGGCGGCCCCTGCATCGCCATCATCGATGCCGGCGAATAATGGCCGGCCCCGGCACGCGGCTTGCTTGCCGTTACCCGTCATCCTTCGAGGCTCGCCGACTTCGTCGACGAGCGCCTCAGGGTGACGGAACCTAATTCACGTAACCGATGAGTAAGTGAGATGAGCGGATTCTGGCCATTTGCCCGAAAAATCCTTGCAGCATCGCTTGTTGCCGTCGGTCTTATTGGTCCATCCGCCCATGCCCAGGCCGCCGACAAAGTCAAAGTCGGCGTGTTCCCGGTCAGTTCGTCGCTGCCCTATTTCGTCGCGCGCGATCTCGGCTATTTCCAGGAACTCAATCTCGATCCGGACACGATCACGCTGATGGGCGGCCCGCCTAATGTCGCGGCGCTGATCACCGGTCAGATCGAGGTATCGGTCGTGCTGGTGACGCTCGAAGGGCTCAACGCCAATCTCAAGAAGCCGGGCGCGGCGATGTATATCGCCATGAACGGCCAGAACGCCACGCACCGGATGGAACAATTCGTGGTGCGCGCAGGCCTGGCCGACAGGGTAACCTCGCTGAAGGATTTTAAGGGGCTGAAGCTGATGTCGGCGCCCGGACCTGCCAACCTCAACACCGCCAAGGGCATCCTCGCCAAGGTGGGCTTGAAGGACGGCGACTACACCATCGATCAGCTCGATATGGGCCAGCACATCAACGCCATGAAGGCCGGCACCTTCGACGGCGGCTACACGCTCGAGCCGAACGCCACGGTGATGAACCAGCTCGGCTTCGCCAAGACGGTGGAAGCGGGCGTGATCGCCAAATACGTGCTCGGCGATCCGCAGGCGGATCCATTCGCCGCCGGCTGCGCTTTCTCGGCCGATTTCATCGCCAAGCGGCCGGATGTCGCCAAGCGTTTCGCGGCGGCCTGGGCCAAGGCGCTGGTGCTGATCAAAAACGACCCGCAGGAAGCGCGCAAACACCTGATCAAAAACACGCTCACGCCGGAGAATGTCGTCGATAGCGTTCCGATGCTCGGCTATGTCATGGTCAAGGACATGACTCCGAAACAAATCGACGACCTGCAGACCTTCGCCGATTTCGGCCACGCCATCGGCGTCGTTCCGGAAAAAGTCGACGTGCGAAAATATCTGCAGCCGTTCTGATGGCGATCGACCGCGCCCGTTGGATGAGGGCCGCGCCATGAGCGCGCCGCAGGCCATGGCGCAAACGTCAGGTGCCGGGCCGGCGCCCGTGGCGGAAGAGACTGCCAAGCGCCCGCACGTGACCATCCGCGGATTGAGCAAACGCTTCGACAAGACCGTCATCTACGACAATTTCGATCTCGACATCCCGCGCGGCGAACTGATCTCGGTGTTCGGGCCGAACGGCTGCGGCAAAAGCACCCTGATCAACATGATCGCCGGCCTGGTGCCGGCCGATGCGGGGCAAATCCTGTTCGACGGACGGCGGCTGGCCGACATCAGATTCGGTTATGTGTTCCAGAATTATCGCGAGGCGCTGTTTCCCTGGATGCGCGCCTTCGACAACATCGCCTATCCGCTCAAACTGAAAAATGTGCCGCCGGCCGAGCGCCGCGACCGCACCGAAAAGCTCGTCATGCATCTCGGCATCAAGCTCGACCTCGCGCTTTATCCCTATCAGATGTCCGGCGGGCAGCAGCAGCTGGTCTCCATCCTGCGCGCGCTTGTGGTCGAGCCGGAAATTCTCTTCCTCGACGAGCCGTTCTCGGCACTCGATTACGAGATGACGCTGTTCATGCGTGAGCAATTGCAGCGGATCTTTTTGGAGACCGGCACCACCACGATCCTGGTGTCGCACGATCTGGAAGAGGCGGTGTTTCTCGCCGACCGCGTGCTGCTGTTGTCGCGGCATCCGGCGCGGGTGGCGGCTTTCACGCCGGTCGCCGCAGCGCGGCCGCGCACCGACGCAACGCTCTCCGATCCGGATTTCGTGCGCACCAAGGCCGAATGCCTGGCCGTGTTCCAGCGCGAGGTACGTCGCGCATGAAGACCGCAAAAAGCCGAAGCCTTCTTGCCGGCCGTCGGCGTCGTCGGCCTGCTGGCGCTCTGGTCGCTGGTGACGTGGCGGCAATGGGTCGATCCGGTGCTGCTGCCGTCGCCGACCGCGACATTCGACTCGCTGTGGCGCGGCATGGACGGCGGCCCGCTCGGCTTCGACTTTCTCAAGACCGTCTATCGCACGGCGGCATCGACGCTGATTGCCGCAGTGATCGCCATTCCGCTCGGCATCGTGCTCGGCTCGTCGGAACGGCTCTACCGCTCGCTTGAATTCGTCATCGACTTTTTCCGCTCGACGCCGGCGTCGGCGATGTTCCCGCTGTTCCTGGTGCTGTTCGGGGTCGGCGACGAGACCAAGATCGCGGTTGCGGCGTTCGGCGCCATTCTGGTGATCCTGTTCAATGTCGCCTATGGCGTGATGAATGCGCGCAAGACCCGGCTGCTGGCGGCCAAGGTGATGGGCGCCTCGCGGCTGCGCGTCTTGTTCGACGTGATGCTGCTTGAATCCCTGCCGCAGACCTTCGTGGGCTTGCGCAACGGCGTGTCGCTGGCGCTGGTGATCATCGTGGTGGCCGAGATGTTCATCGGCTCGCAGGACGGGCTCGGCCACAGCGTTTTCGAGGCGCAGCAATTGTTCGACATGCCGCGCATGTATGCGGCGATTTTCGCCGCCGGCGCACTCGGCTATGGACTCAACCTGCTGTTCCTGCTGATAGAGCGGCGTTTCGTGCATTGGTCCGGAAAGTAGGCTGCCGGGAAATAACCTGCCGGGAACTGGACTGTCATGAGCGACAAAACCCTGGTGCGCCAATCGGCGCGTGAACTGGCGCGGCTGATCCGCACGCGCGCCGTCAGTCCGCTCGACGTGCTCGACGCGCATCTCGACGCGATCGAGGCACTCAATCCGAAGCTCAATGCCATCATCACGCTGGCCGCAGAGCAGGCGCGCGAGGGCGCCCGGCGCGCAGAAGATGCCGTCATGAAGGGTGAGCCGCTCGGCGCGCTGCACGGCCTGCCGATCGGCGTCAAAGACATCACCCAGACCGCCGGCATCCGCACCACCTTCGCCTCGCCGTTGTTGAAGGACCATGTGCCGAGCGAGGACGAGGAGGTGGTGCGCCGGCTCAAAGCCGCCGGCGCCATCGTGCTGGCCAAGACCAATACGCCGGAATTCGCCTGCGGCGCCAACACCAACAACGTGCTGTTCGGGCCGACGCGCAATCCATGGAATCCGGCTTTGAGCCCGGCGGGGTCCTCGGGCGGCTCCGCCGTTGCGGTGGCGACCGGCATGACGCCGCTGGCGCAGGGCACCGATTACGGCTGCTCGATCCGGATTCCGGCGGCCTTCTGCGGCATTGTCGGAATCCGCACGACCCCCGGCCTAGTGCCGAGCTATCCGAAACCGCTCGCCTGGGACCCCGGAGAGGTCCACGGGCCGCTGGCGCGCGATGCCGAAGACGCGGCGCTGATGCTCGACGCCATGGTCGGCTTTTCCCGGATTTCACCGATCTCGGTCGCGCCGCCGTGGCAGAGCGCGCTGGCCGAGCTTCAACGCCGCGAGGACATCAAGGGCCTCCGCGTCGCTTATGTCTCGGACATTGCCGGCATCGGCGTCGAAGCGGAAATCGATACGATCTGCCGGGACGCAGCGGCCGCTTTGGGCAAGCTCGGCGCCCATGTCGAGCAGATCGAATTCGACGCCAGCGCCGGCCGCGCTCCGTATCAGATCTGGCGCGGCTTCTGGATGGTGGGGCGCCAATACGAGCGGCTCGCGCAGATCGACGCGTTCGGCCCCAATCTCAAGGGCAATGTGGAGGCGGGACTGAAACTCGGCGCCGTCGATTTCGCCGCCGCCGAGCGCACGCGGCATGCGATGTTCGATCGCTTCCGCAAGCTGTTCGAGCGCTTCGATGTTCTGCTCACGCCGGCCGCGCCGGTAAAGCCCTATCCGGTCGAGATGAATTTTCCCGACACGATCAACGGCAAGAGCTTCGAAAACTATATCGACTGGATCGCGCCCGCTTATCTGATCACGCTGGTCAGCTTGCCGGCGGCGACCGCGCCGGCCGGCCTGTCGCATGACGGACTGCCCGATCGGCATGCAGATCGTGGCGCCGCGCTTCGAGGAGCCGATGATCTTGCGGGTGGCGCGATTGATCCAGCAGGCGAGCAAGGTGGGGCGCCCGCCGATCGCGGGCTAACTGACCGACGATCGGTCGAGCGGCATTGAAGACGGCGCACTTTGTGGCGCTGCTAATTCTCGAGAAATTATCTTTATTTTTCAATTGCCTTGCAATTATACGCAATTTATATTTTGCGTATAATTTATATTTTGCGTATAATAGGCTTCCGATCTGCAATTCGCTATATTATACTCAATCTGCTAAATGCGTATAATGCCAAGAAACGCTCTATGCCTCCGCCACCTCTCCTCATGCAGACGGCATATGCCGAACTCCTGGAACGCTGCCGGGCGACGGCATTTAACGAGGCATTTTCGGACGACGGCACGTTCGTTTCGAAGACGATAAACCAGAAGCGATATTGGTATTTTCAGCAGCCCTCCGATACAGGCCGCAAGCAAAAGTACGTCGGCCCTGAAACACCGGAACTTTTGGAACAAATCTCGCACCACAAGCAAATACGAGACGACGAACGCGAACGTCGCGCACTCGTTTCCACGCTTGTTCGGGTCTATGGACTTCAGCCGCCGACTAAAGAAATCGGTGATATTATTGCAGCTTTAGCAAAGGCCGGAGCGTTTCGCCTTCGCGGAGTCTTGATCGGAACTGTCGCATATCAAACGTATGCGCCGATGCTTGGCAGGCGGCTTCCGCATTCAATCTTCCGAACGGACGACGTCGATATAGCCCAATTCAGAAACTTGTCAGTAGCGGTAGGAGACCAAACGCCTCCTGTGTTGGAAGTACTCAAGGACGTCGACAAAACATTCCGATCTGTTCCGCACATTTACGAACGCAATGTCACAAGTTATATTTCTAAAGGTCGGTATCGGGTCGATTTCCTCACTCCGAATGAAGGGCGCGATACAGACCGTCCGCAGCACCTTCCTGCGTTTCAAACGGACGCAGAACCGCTGCGGTTCCTAGATTTCCTCATCCACGAACCCGAACCCGCGGCAGTTTTGTACAATGCAGGCATTTACGTGCTCGTGCCCTCGCCACAACGCTATGCGATTCACAAACTAATTGTCTCGCGCCGTCGTCAAGAAGGAACCGCCAAACGAGACAAGGATATACAACAGTCAGCGGCATTGCTCGATATGTTAGCTGACAAAAGACCCTACGAACTGAAATCGGCTTGGGATGAAGCATTTAAGCGCGGCAAAGCTTGGCGCCAAGCTCTCGTCGAAGGCCTGTCGCAAGTCCCGTCAAGGACACGAGATACGGTCTTAAAGACCATAGGCGCACCGCGAAGCCTAATTCCTGGAATTGATCTTACTTTTGCCGATCCACCTCCACGATACGATTTTGAGCGGGACGTCGTTACATTTATTGGCGAGGCGCTGGGACGTAGCGTGCGATGCGCAATCAGCCGAGAAGCACTAGACGATAACTTCGGGTCAACGACCGGACTTACCAATAAACAGCGACTAGATAAATTTCGCAAAAACAGATCAACGATCGAGCGCATGGCGAGGGAAAAGTACCTTTTCTGGCTGGTCGAAGAACCGGAAGCTACATTAATCAAAACGACGGATGTATCGAAACTGCTGCAAGCTCTTGCCAAGAAAGAGCGTGTGCGCGCTTCTCCGAGACATCGTGATCGTAACGACCTCTGACAGGCGGCACGGCCCTTGCATCCGTTCTCATTCGGCCCTTTCACATGACCACCGACGACACATCACCGGCACTTTGGATCAAGGACCCGCTCGGCATTCTGGCGGATGGGGCGGAACGCGGCATCGTGGTGCAGGATGGCCGCATCGTCGAACTGGTGGCGGCCGGAGGCGAGCCGCGAGCGCCCGCGGTCACGACATTCGATGCGGGCGCGCATGTGGTGCTGCCGGGACTGATCAACACCCACCATCATTTCTATCAGACGCTGACCCGCGCCGTTCCGGTGGCCCTCGACCGCGAATTGTTTCCCTGGCTGGAGGCGCTTTATCCGATCTGGGCGCGGTTGACGCCGGAATCGGTCGATCTTGCCACCACGCTCGCCATGGCCGAGCTGATGCTGTCCGGCTGCACGCTGACGACGGATCATCATTACGTTTTTCCCAAGGGCCTCGAAGAGGGGATCGACATCCAGGTCGCCGCGGCGCAGCGGCTCGGCTTGCGCGTGCTGTTGACGCGCGGCTCGATGAACCGCTCGCAACGCGACGGCGGTTTGCCGCCGGAGGCCGTGGTGCAGGACGAGGACACGATCCTCGCCGACTCTGAACGCGTGGTGAGGCGCTATCACCAGGCGGGCGACGACGCGATGATCCAGATCGCGCTGGCGCCCTGCTCGCCGTTTTCGGTCACCACCTCGCTGATGCGCGCGACCGCCGAACTGGCGGAGCGGCTCGATGTGCGGATGCATACGCATCTCGCCGAGACCGAGGACGAGAACCGCTATTGCCTCGAACTGCACCGGTGTCGGCCGCTCGACTATCTGGAGGAATGCGGCTGGCTCAACGGGCGGACTTGGCTGGCGCATGGCGTGCATTTCAACGCCGATGAGTTCAAGCGGCTGGCGCGCGCCGGAACGGCCGTTACGCATTGCGCCTGCAGCAACCAGACGCTGGCGTCGGGCACCTGCCCGGTCTGCGCGCTGGAAGAGGCGGGCGTCGCCGTCGGTCTCGGCGTCGACGGCTCGGCGTCGAACGACTCGTCGAACCTGATGCAGGAAGTGCGCGCCGCCTTTCTGCTCCAGCGCGGCCGCTACGGCATCGCCAAGGTCAGTCACCGCGACGCGCTGCGTTGGGCGACCAAAGGCTCCGCGGCCTGCGCCGGGCGTAGAGATGTCGGTGCGATCGCCGTCGGCGCGCTCGCCGATCTCGCGCTATTCAAGCTCGACGAATTGCGGTTTTCCGGCAGCGGCGATCCGCTGGCCGCGCTGGTGCTGTGCGGCGCGCATCGCGCCGACCGCCTGATGGTGGGAGGCCGCTGGATCGTGGAGAATGGGCAAATCCCGGGGCTTGACGTCGCCGATCTGATCCGGCGGCACTCGGCGGCGGCGCGCAAACTGCAGGCAGGAGGTTGATGGGCTCGGCTGATTATGACGTCATTCCGGATTGCCGCGCAGCGGCAAGTCCGGAATCCATAGCCGCAATTCTTGCGGCAGATACCTGTGCCAATCCTGCTTGACCTGTGGTTATGGATTCCGGGCTCGGCCTCTCGGCCGCCCCGGAATGACGCAGTACAGCTGCACCAACGCGGAATGACGGTCATTGTTTAGGAGATTATCTACGATGCAGACCTACACCGTCGACATCGCCGGCGAGCCGGTGACGCTGCCGATCGTGCCGATCAATCCGAAACTCGCCATTTCTCTGTTGATGGTGATCGACATGGGCGTGACGTTCGGCGAACGCATCGGCCGGGCGCTTGCCGATCATCTCGGCCCGCTCAAGCCCGACATCATCGTCGGGGCGGCAACGCTCGGCATTCCGGTGGTGATCGAAGTTTCGCGCGCGCTTGGGCTCGACCACTATGTCATCGCCCAGAAGTCGCCGAAGATTCATCTGGCCGACGCGCTGGTGCAGGAGCTCGAGTCCGTGACGTCCGCCGGCAAGCAGCGCCTGATGCTCGACCGCCGGGCGGTGCCGCTGCTCGCGGGGCGGCGCGTCGCGGTGGTCGACGATGTCGTCGCCACCGGCTCCAGCCTTGCCGCAACGATGGCGCTCGCGCGCGCGGCCGGCGCCGAGATCGTCGGCGCCGGCGTGATCCTGACCGAAGGCCACGACTGGAAGAAAACGCTGGGCGCCGATGCCGGCCTGGTCCACGGCCTGGGGCACATTCCGCAATTCGCGCTCGCCGACGGCAAAGCTGTGCCGATGCCGGAGACGTTGTAGAGCGGAGCATGATCTTTTCGGAAAATCGGTTTCCACTTTTCCGGATCATGCTCTAGTTCGGCTGGCATCGCCGGTTTTCGCGGCGTAACGTGGACGCGAGCCGAAAGGAGGTCGTCATGAGCGATCTGCGCGAGTTCATCGCGGGCATGCCGAAATGCGAGCTGCATGTGCATCTGGAGGGTACGCTCGAACCGGAAATGAAATTCGAGCTGGCGCAAAGAAACGGCATGACCCTTCCCTACAAGGACGTGGCGGAGATGCGCGCCGCCTACGATTTTTACGACCTGCCTTCCTTTCTCAAGATCTATTACGAGGGCATGCGCGTGCTCGTGCACGAGCCGGACTTCTACGATCTCACCTTTGCCTATCTCGCCAAGGCGCATTCGCAGAATGTGCGCTATGTCGAAATGTTCTTCGATCCGCAGCCGCATACCGGCCGCGGCGTGCCGTTCGATGTGGTGATCCGCGGCATCCGGCGCGCGCAGATGGACGCCGAACGCGTCCTCGGCATCAGGAGCCAGCTCATCATGTGCTTCCTGCGCGACTGGAGCGCCGAATTCGCCATGACCACCTTGGTGCAGTCGCTGCCCTATCGCGAATGGATCATCGGCGTCGGGCTCGATTCGGACGAAAAGAACAATCCGCCGGTCAAATTCACGGACGTGTTCGCGCGCGCCCGCCGCGAGGGTTACTTCCTCACCATGCATTGCGACGTCGATCAGCAGAATTCCACCGAGCATATCCGGCAGGTTCTGGAAGAGATCGGCGTCGACCGCATCGATCACGGCGTCAATGTGCTGGACAGCAATCAGCTCATCGACGAGGTGGCCAAGCGGCAACTGGCGCTCACCGTCTGCCCGGTCTCCAACGCCTTCGTCACCAACGGCAGCAAGGCCAAGGAGATCAAGCGCATGCTCGATCTCGGCATCCGCGCGACCGTGCATTCCGACGATCCGGCCTATTTCCGCGGCTATATCAACGAGAATTTCGAATGCACCCAGAAGGAGGCCGAGCTCGGAGCGAAGGAACTGGTGCAGCTCAGTCGCAACGCCTTCGAAAGCACCTGGCTGCCGCGGGCGGCGAAGAATCGTTATCTTGCCGAGCTTGATGCGTATGCGGCGCGTTAGCGCCCAGCCTTGCCGTGCCTGGCGACTGAGCAAACCAGCTGGTCAAGTGCCTAGACGGTCGCGAAAGGAACGAAGGGTACACGTTCGCGCTTTGACAGCCGCGGCAAGAGGTCTTCAATCGCCTCTTTGAAATGTGCCGTACTCTGATGTGCACTCCATCCGGCCTCGTCGACATAAAGTTCAAAGATAAAGAACGATAACGGATTGGTCGGCGAACGACAGGGAAGAAATAGCTTGACGCCCGGTTCGGACATTGTCGGGGCGACCAATCCCTCCAAAATGCCGGCCACCGCCTCGGACTGACCCTCCTTCGCTTCGATCATGATGGCAACGACGATCCCCTCGCTCATCTCGACGGCGGTGAACTTGGCTTTCTGCATTTGGACCTCATTGGCTCGTTGCATGGTCCCACAAAAAAGCAGGTGGATGTTTCGGCAACGAACGAAGTGTCCGGTTGTGGCTTGATCTTTTCGGAAAAACCGGTTTCCACTTTTCCGGGACATGCTCTAAATAAAAATGGCCAGGCGCGAGCCCGGCCACTTCTACTTTCAGATTAGAGGAAGAAATCACTTCCCCGGGACCTTGTCGTCGATGCCCTTGACGTACCAGTTCATGCTCAGGATCTGGCTGGGATCGAGATGATCGCCGCCCTTGCATTCGACGGTCTTGCCGTCCTGATCCATGATCGGGCACTTGAAGGGATGGAACTTGCCGGACTTGATCGAGGCTTCGGTATCCATCGCCATCTTTTTTACGTCGTCGGGCATGTTGGTATAAGGCGCCATCACGACCATTCCGGAATCCAGCCCGCCCCAGGTGTCCTCGGACTTCCACTTGCCTTCGAGCACGTCCTTGGCTCGCTGGGTGTAGTAGCCGCCCCAATAATCGGTGTCGGCGGTCAGCTGGGCGTGCGGCCCGAACTTGATCATGTCGGAGGATTCGCCGAACGAGTGGACGCCGCGCTGCTCGGCAATCTGCGTGGCGGCCGGCGAGTCGGTGTGCTGGGTGAGGATGTCGGCACCCTGATCGACCAGCGCCTTGGCGGCGTCGGCTTCCTTGCCCGGATCGAACCAGGAATTCACCCAGATGATCTTCACCTTCATGTTGGGATTGATCGACTGGGCGCCGAGCATTGTCGCGTTGATGTTGGAGATGACCTCCGGGATCGGGAACGAGACGATATAGCCGATGACGCCGGTCTTCGACATCTTGGCCGCGATCTGGCCCTGGATGTAGCGGCCCTCATAGAAGCGGGCGGCGTAGGTGCTCATGTTCTTTGCGCGCTTGAAGCCGGTGGCGTGCTCAAAGAACACGTTCGGATATTTGTTGGCGACCTTCAGCGTCGCGTCCATGAAGCCGAACGAAGTGGTGAAGATGAGCTTGTGGCCGGTGCGGGCGAGCTGCTCGATCGAGCGCTCGGCGTCGGCGCCCTCGGGGACGTTCTCCAGGTAGGTCGACTCGACCTTGTCGCCGAGCGCCTTCTCCATGGCCTTGCGTCCGAGGTCGTGCTGGTAGCTCCAGCCGAGGTCGCCGATCGGCCCGACATAGATGAAGCCGACCTTCAGCTTATCCGCCGCGTAAGCGTGGAACGTTACGGCGGCGATCGCGACAGCCGCAGCCATCCCCACGATGTTCCATTTCTTCATGATCTTACTCCGGGTTAGCAGAGACGGCGGTTTCTTCAGTTTCCGTCTCTTTCAGTTACTCCGCGGCGCGAAACGCGCGCAGCACGTTCAACACCCGTAGCGCGGGACGACTTCGGTCGAAGTGTCATTCCGCTCTACTCTTTAAGTTTGAGCACGATCCTTTGCAAAAGCGTCTTCCACTGTTCTGGATCGTGCTCTAGCGGTCGGGCACGAAGACCAGACCGAGTGACGCAGGCGCAGCGGACCCGGCGGTGCCGCGCGTTCTTGAAATCAACACGAGAACGATGACGGTGGCAAGATAGGGCAACGACGACATCAGCTGCGAGGGGATGCCCAGGCCGAAAGCCTGGGTGTGGAGCTGCAGGATGCTGACCGCCCCGAACAGATAGGCGCCGGCGACCAGCCGGCCCGGCCGCCACGAGGAGAACACCACCAGCGCCAGCGCGATCCAGCCGCGGCCGGCGGTCATGCCGGGAATGAAGAAGGGGGTGTAGGCGAGCGGCAAGAAGGCGCCGCCGAGCCCGGCGCAAGCGCCGCCGAACAGCACCGCCAGCATGCGGATGCGCAACACCGGATAGCCGAGCGCGTGTGCCGAGGCGTGGTTATCGCCCACCGCCCGCAGCACCAGGCCGGGACGGCTGCGGTAAAGAAACAACCAGATGGCGATGACGAGCGCCACCGAGAAATAAACGAAGGCATCCTCGCCGAACAGGATGCGGCCGATAAAGGGGATGTCGGTCAGGTACGGCAAATAAAGTTCCGGCGCCGGCACGATCTTGGTGCCGACGAAGCCGGCGCCGATCAGGCCCGATAGTCCGACGCCGAGAATGGTGAGCGCCAAGCCGGTCGCCACCTGATTGACCGCAAGCCCAAGCGTGAGAATGCCGAAGATCGCCGCCATGGCCGCGCCGGCAACAATGCCGCACAGCGCGCCAATGAGCGTCGACCCGCTCAGATAAGCGCCGGCGAAGCCGCAAGCGGCACCCATGATCATCATGCCCTCGACGCCCAGATTGAGCACGCCCGAGCGTTCGACGACCAATTCGCCCGCTGCCGCCAGCAACAGCGGCGTCGAGGCGGCGATCACCGACAGGATGATGGCTTCAAGCAGCAGCATGCGCGGGCTTTCCGACGGAGCGCACGAGGCGGATGCGGTAGACGATCAGCGAATTGCAAGCCAGCACGTAGAACAACAAGATGCCCTGGAACACTTTGGTGAGGTCGAGCGGCACTTTCATCGAGATCTGCGCCCCCTCGCCGCCGATGAACGTCAGCGCCAGAAACAGCCCGGCGACCAAGATGCCCAGCGGATTAAGCCGGCCGAGAAAGGCGACGATGATGGCGGTGAAGCCGTAGCCCGACGAGACGCCCGGATCGAGATGGCCGATCGGTCCCGCCACCTCGATAATCCCGGCAAGCCCGGCCAGCGCACCGGAAATCGCGAAGGTGAAGAGCACGAGGCGATCGGCGTTGAAGCCGGAAAAACGCGCAGCGCGCGGCGCCGCGCCGACAACGCGGATTTCGAACCCTCTGATTGTTTGACCGAGCAGCACGGTCGCCAGCATGACGACGATGAGCAGGAGGACCGAGCCGTAATGCAGGCGGCCGACGCCCTCGACCAGGGTCGGGATGGACGCCACCGGATCGAAGGCGGCGGTGGTCGGGAAATTCAGGCCCTGCGGATCGCGCCAGGGGCCGCGCACCAGATAGTCCATGCCGAAATTGGCGACATAAACGAGCATCAGGCTGACGAGGATTTCGCTGGCGCCGAAATACACGCGGCAGATCGCCGGGATCAGCGCATAGAGCGCACCGCCGAGCGCACCCAGCACCAGCATGGCCGGCAGCACCCAATGCCCGACGTCGGTGCCGTTGGTGCGCACGGCGAGCCAGCTTCCGAACACCGCGCCGACGATGAACTGGCCTTCGGCGCCGATATTCCAGACGTTGGCGATGTAGCAGAGCGCCAGCCCCACGGCGATCATCACCAGGGGCGTGGCTTTGACGGCGATTTCCTGCAACGAGAACGGATCGGTCAGCGGCTCGATGAAATACACCCAGATCGCGTACAGCGGATTCTTTCCCATGATCGCGAACAGGATCGCAAAGGTAACGACCGTCAACGCGACGGCGATCAAGGGCGAGGTGACCGCGATCACCGCCGACCGTTCCGGGCGGCGTTCAAGCACCAACTGCATACATGGCCTCTTGTTCGCCGTCGTGGCCGGCCGCCTCGGCGCCGCCCATCAGCAATCCCAGCCGCTCGCGCGTGGCTTCGGCGGCATCCAGCGGCGGCGACAGCTTGCCGTGGAACATCACGGCGATGCGGTCGGCAATCTCGGCCAGTTCGTCGAGATCCTGACTGATCACCAGCACGGCGGAGCCGCGGGTGGAGAGATCGACCAGCGCCTGGCGAATGACCGCGGCGGCTCCGGCATCGACGCCCCAGGTCGGTTGGCTGACGACGAGAATGCCGGGATCGCGCAGGATTTCGCGGCCGACGACGAATTTCTGCAAATTGCCGCCGGACAGGCTGACCGCTTCCGGATCGCGCTTGGCCTTGCGCACGTCGAAGCTTTTGGTCGTGCGGTCGACATGCGCCAGCGTCGCCAGCTTGTTGATGAAGCCCCTTTTCACCATGCCGCTCGCCGCATGACCGGTGAGCAGCGCGTTCTCGGATAGTCTCATGCGCGGCGCGGTGCCGTGGCCGAGCCGTTCTTCCGGCACAAAGGCCGCGCCCATGCGCCGGCGTTCGTTCACATTGAGCGAACCGGCGGCCTTGCCGTCGATGACAATGTTACCTTCGCCCGGCGCCAACCGCTCGCCGGAAAGCGCGGCAAACAATTCATCCTGACCATTGCCGGCAACGCCGGCGATGCCGACGATTTCGCCGCCGCGCACGTCGAGCGAAATCTCCTTCAGCCGCGTGCCATGCGGATCGTCCGGCTCGAGCGAGAGCTTGTGAATGACGAGGCGCGGCACCGAAGCGGCGCGCTTGGCGGTTGCCTTCACCTCGCCGATTTCGGCGCCGACCATCATGCGCGCCAGCGACGCCGCGGTCTCCTGGCGGGGATCGCAGGTCGCCACCTTCTTGCCCAGGCGCAGAATCGTCGCCGTGTCGCAGAGCCGTTTCACCTCTTCGAGCTTGTGGCTGATATAGAGGATCGCGCGGCCCTCGCTCTTGAGCCGATCGAGCACGGTAAAGAGCTGATCGGCTTCCTGCGGCGTCAGCACGGCCGTGGGCTCGTCGAGGATCAGAAGCTTCGGATTTTGCATCAGCGCGCGCACGATCTCGATGCGCTGGCGCTCACCGACCGACAGCCGCCACACCTCGCGCTTGGGATCGAGCGGCAGGCCGTAGAGGCGCGCGGTTTCGGCCAGCCGCGCCGAGATAGCGGCGAAGGAGTCCACCGGCGGCAGGCCGAGCGCGACATTCTCGGCAACCGTCAGGTTCTCGAACAGCGAGAAATGCTGAAACACCATGCCGATGCCGAGCGAGCGCGCCTCGGAAGGACCGGCCAGCACGACCTTTTGCCCCATCCAGCGCAGCTCACCGCCGCTCGGCTGGATCAAGCCGTACATCACCTTGACGAGGGTCGACTTGCCCGCCCCATTTTCCCCGAGCAGCGCGTGGATTTCGGCCGGGAAAAGATCGAGGTCGATGCTGTCGTTGGCGAGAAAATCGCCGTAACGCTTGCTTATGGAAACGGCACTGAGCAGCGGCGCTGAAGCGGGGGAACCGACTTGTGATGACGCATCAAGCATTGAGATCGCCGCGCATACCCTGGATTTACAAGGTTTCTTGCAGACTTCGTTGCAAGGATCGTTCCATTATCGGCTCGCTCGTCCCGCCCCTCTCAGCCGGCATCATCCGACAAAATCAGCGCCAGCAAAAGGTATGAGGTGTGGAAAGTTGCCCAAAACGACGCCACGGCGATAAGCTTGCGCAGAGCGCGCAGGGTCTGTCATGGTGAATTTGCCGGGGTTAGAGGAGGGGAGCCCCACATCGTGGAGCTGATACTCGCTGAATCGGCGAGCGCCATTCTTCGCTGGCTGCATGTCATTGCCGGGATCGCGTGGATCGGCAGCTCATTTTATTTCATCCACCTCGATCTCAGCCTGCGATCGCGGCCCGGCCTGCCCGCCGGCGTCAAGGGCGACGAATGGCAGGTTCATGGCGGCGGCTTTTACCACATGATGAAATATGTGGTGGCGCCGGCGCAGATGCCGGACAGCCTGACCTGGTTCAAATGGGAAGCCTACACGACCTGGCTTTCCGGCTTCGCGCTCCTGGTGCTCGTCTATTACCTCGGCGCCGATCTTTTCCTGATCGACAAGTCTGTGCTCGATCTCACCGCAGCGCAGGCGGCGGCCATTGCCTTCGTCAGCCTGGTGGTCGCCTGGCTCGCTTACGAAGCGCTCTGCCGCTCGCCGCTTGGACGCCATGAAGTGGCGCTGGCGCTGGTCGGCTATGTTTTCCTGGTCGCGCTGACCTACGGCTTCACGCACGTCTTCAGCGGGCGCGGCGCTTTCACCCAGATCGGCGCGCTCGTCGGCACGATCATGGTGGCCAACGTCTTCGTCATCATCATTCCCTATCAGAAGAAGTCGGTCGCCGCG
This sequence comes from uncultured Alphaproteobacteria bacterium, assembly GCA_963831135.1. Classification (GTDB taxonomy): domain Bacteria; phylum Pseudomonadota; class Alphaproteobacteria; order Rhizobiales; family Xanthobacteraceae; genus BOG-931. The sequence continues at coordinate 116,895 of CAWHPH010000031.1, read as the reverse complement.
ATGCTGGCGGGCAAGGGCCCCGATCCGCGCTGGGGCGCGCTCGGCAAGCAGCGCTCGGTGCACAATAATTATCTGACGCTGCCGGTCGTCTTCCTGATGCTGAGCAATCACTATCCGCTGTTCTTCGCCACCCGCTTCAATTGGCTGATCGTGGCCATCGTGCTGGCGATCGGGCCGGTGATCCGGCACTTCTTCAATTCGCGCCACGAAGGCAAAGGCAGCCCCTGGTGGACCTGGGGCGTGGCGGCGGCGGGCATGGCGGCGGTCGCCTGGCTGTCGGCGGCGGGACCGCGCTCGGACAGCGGCGTCGGCGCGCTGCCGCCGGTGCCCAAATTCGCCGACGTCAGCAATATCGTGATGTCGCGCTGCGCCATGTGTCACGCCGCCGAACCGGTATGGGCAGGCATTGCCGCTCCGCCGAAAGGCATCATGCTCGACACCGACGAGCATATCCGCCTGCACGCGCCGCTGATCGCGGTCGCCGCCGTACGCTCGGATGCCATGCCGCCCGGCAACATTACCGAAATGACGCGCGACGAGCGCCTCGTGCTGGCCTCGTGGCTTGCCGCGGGCGCGCCGGCGCAGTGAACGGCGATGTGGATGTCCATGTGTCAGTCGAGCCGGCGGAGCTGAAGTTTTGCGTGCGATCCGCGGGCGAGTGTTGACCTTCCTGCGTGCGCCGCGCGGCGCCGGCGACGCGCAAAGCTATCGCTATATCGAGGACGGCATCGTCGTGGTGAAGGGCGGCCGGATCGAGGCCGCCGGGCCGACGGCGGAGCTGACCGCACAGCTTCCGGCCGGAATTCCGGTCGAGCATTTTCCCGATCTGCTCATCATGCCGGGTTTCATCGATCCGCATATTCATTATCCGCAGACCCAGGTGATCGCGTCCTACGGCGCGCAGCTGCTCGAATGGCTGGAGAAATACACCTTCGTCGAGGAGCAGAAATTCGCCGACCCCGCGCACGCCGCGCGCAATGCCGAATTCTTCCTCGATGAATTGGCGCGCAACGGCACCACCACCGCAGTCGCCTATTGCAGCGCGCATCCGGGCTCCGCCGAAGCCTTGTTCACGGCCGCGCATAAGAGGAACGCCGGCATGATCGCCGGCAATGCGGTGATGAACCGCCATGGTCCGCCGGGGCTGCTGGCGGCGGCCGGCACCGCGATTGCCGACAGTCGCGACCTGATCCGGCGCTGGCACGGCAAAGGCCGGCAGCGCTACGCGGTGACGCCGCGCTTTGCCATTACCTCGACCGACGCGCAGCTTGCCGAGTTGGGCGCGCTGCTGGCCGAGTTTCCGACAGCGCTGATGCAAACGCATCTCGCAGAGAATCTGAACGAAATCGCCACCGTCAAAAAGCTGTTTCCCAACGACCCGAGCTACACCGCCGTCTACGCCCGTTTCGGCCTGCTCGGCCCACGCTCGCTGCTCGGCCATTGCATTCATCTCGGCCAAGATGAAATCGCCTTGCTGCGCGACACCGGATCGGTCGCCGTCTTTTGCCCGACATCGAATTTGTTCATCGGCAGCGGTCTGTTCGACTATGACGGCCTCGCGGCCGCAGGCGTGCGCATCGCGCTCGCGACCGATGTCGGCGGCGGCACGTCCTATTCGATGCTGCGCACCGCCGCCGAGGCCTACAAGGTGATGCAGCTGCAAGGGCAGAATCTGCCGGCGCTCGCCGCCTTCGATCTGATGACGCGCGCCAACGCTGAGGCGCTGGGACTGGAGAAGGAAATCGGCGCGATAAGCCCCGGCGCATTTGCCGATCTCGTGGTGCTCGATCCCCGCGCCACTCCCGCCATGGCGCATCGCATGGAGACGGTGCGGGATCTCGAAGAAGAGCTGTTCGTCCTGATGACGCTGGGCGACGACCGCGCCGTGCGGCAGACCTACATCGCCGGCGAGCCGGCGCTCCGGAGCGCAATCGCTTCAGCGTGAATCATCAGCGCCCGGCGACTAGAGCGCAATCGCTTTGGATTGAATCGATTGGCGCTCCAAGTTTTTGGTGGAGCATGATCTTTCCGGAAAACCGGTTTCTACTTTTCCGGATCATGCTCTAAGCAGCAGCCTGCAGCAGAAGAGCGGTCAGCTCCTCGGGCATGTCGATCTGAACGATGTGCGTGCAAGGCAGCGTGTGCATGCGCCAGTCAGGGTCGTCCTTGAGCCGCTCGTAAAATGGCGTGAAGGTCGTCGGCGCCGGAACGTTGCAGTAGATGTAGCTTTTCTTCTTGACGCGATCGATGCCGCCGTTGAGCGTGAGCGCTTGCATGAAACAGGCGATCGGCATTGGCGTGGTGCGCGCATCGACCAGAGCCGCAACGTCCGGACTGGCGCCAAAAAAAGCGGCCGGCATGGGCGCCAATGTGTATTCGCTCGAGAATGCGGGAGGCGGGCTGCCCGGCGGCACGAAGCTCACGAGTGCATCGCCGTTTTTCGGCACAAAGGCGTCGAGATAGACCAACGATGCGATTTTGTCGGGCAGCGCATCGGCGACGCCGGTCACCACCATGCCGCCATAGGAGTGGCCGACCAGAACGACGTCCGACAATTCTTCCTGTTGGATCACGTTGACGATATCGGCGATATGGGTGTCGAGATTGATGCTCGGGCTCATCAGATGGATGCGCTCACCCAGCCCCGTCAGGGTGGGCGTATAGACTTCATGACCGGCCCTGCGCAGGGCCTGCGCAATGGGACGCCAGTACCAGCCGCCGATCCAAGCGCCGTGAACCAGAACGAAGTTCGCCATTTCGTGCCCCTCTACAACGCTCCTCAGATGCGACGCCGAGCTTGGCTCCGCACTTTGGCAATTCTTCGATTGCGCATATCCGCCGGATTTGTATGTCAACGACCGGGCTTGTCGGATCCGGCCCGCGACGACGGAATTTTGCGACTTCGGCCTTTGCGAAAAGTATCCGAAGGCAGTTCACCGAACCGCTTGCGGTAATCCTGGGCAAAACGTCCGAGATGGACGATGCCCCATTTGAAGGCGATGTCGGAGATATTCTCGGTTGGCGGCGCCACCTTGAGGTCGGCATGCGCTTGTTCCAGTCGCACTGTTCGCAGCAGAGCCATCGGCGTCGTGCCGCGGAAGCGGCGGAAGCCTTCGAACAATGTGCGAGCGCTCACGCCGGAAGCCTCGGTCAAATCGCCGATCGTGATCGGCCGTTCCGGATAAGCACGGATCAATTCCTCGGCGCGCATGACGTGACGTGGCGTCGCCGGGCTCCCCTGCCGCGCCAGCGCCGCACTATAGTTGCTGGGTTGAGCGGCAAGCAGCGCCGTCATCAACGTCTGTTCGATGCCGGCGATGCCGAGCGGCGAGGTGAGAAGCGTATCGTCGCGATCAAGCTCACCGGCAACGAAGCCAATCAGGCGGCGAAGAGCGGCGCCGAGGCCGGTTTCGACCGGCAATTCCGGCGCAAACTCGATCGGCCGCGTCGCGATGTCGCCGACGAGAGCGGACAGGTGACGCTCAAGCGCCGCACGCTCGATCTTGAGGACGAGATGGGCGCAATCGGCGCTCCAGCGCATGCGCATCGCCGTTGTCGGCGAGGTCACCGCTCCCGTAGCGGCGGTACCGATCAGGCTGCTGGCCCCTATCTGGATCGCGGAGCGGCCGCTCGGGACGACGTGAACCAGGAAAAACGTCGAGAGCTCGCCCGGATCGATGCCGACATCGGTTCCGTAGGTAATGTAGCTCAGCGCCAAGTTGCCGAAACGGGCAACATGCTGGCGCATATCGAGCCTGCCCTCCGGCCTCAGACACTCAAGCTTGTGTGCGCAGAATACTTTCCCGACGCGCTCGCGCGCTTCGTCGATATCGCTGGTTTTCACCAGCAGATGCCGCGCCAGCGGCAGTGATCGCACGGCGGCCGGTGTCGCTACCACAACGCAATCCCCGCGTATTCCGGCACAAAGTATTCCGGCACAAAACGGACATCCACCGCGCTGCGCGGATAGACTTGTCGCGCAGGCGCCCCGGTAACTTAGTCCAAGCCGGTAACTTAGTCCGAAACGGGGCTGTCGCGGAATAGCTGGAGAGGCCCGATGAGCAAAGGATTGCCTGGATTATCGCACGTCGATCACGTCGGACTGACCGTGCCCGACCTCGACGCCGCAGTGCGTTTTTATTGCGACGTGATCGGCGGCCATGAGCTTTACCGCCTCGGACCGTTCGACGCCGCGGACATGCCGCGCATGGCTGACGGCCGCGACTGGGCCGACGCGCACATCAACGTGGCCGGCGCGCTCCTTACCATCGCCATGCTCAGCATCGGCCCCAACCTGATGCTCGAGCTGTTTCAATATGACCGGCCCGCCGATCGACGCGCCGAGCCGCCGCGCAACTGTGACTGCGGCGGACACCACATCGCGTTCAAGGTGGAGAATCTCGACGCCGCCAAGAACCATCTCGCCAAAAACGGCTGCAAAGTCATGGAAGGGCCGATCGTCCTCGACCAGGGCCCATGCGCCACCACCCGCGTGAACTATGTGCTCGATCCGTGGGGCAATCAGCTCGAACTGGTCGAGTATACGACGCAGGCCTTCGAAGCCTCGGCGCCGGTCAAGATTTACCGTCCACAAGGGTAAGAGGGCCACCATGCGCAATATCGCCATCATCGGTTCGGGTCAGGCCGGCCTTCTCGCAGCTCACGGCCTCATCAAGGCCGGATACCACGTGACGCTCTATTCCGACCGCACGGCCGACCAGTGGCTCAACGAGAGCCGGCCGACCGGCACCGCCGCGCGCTTTCACATCTCGCTGGAGTATGAGCGCGAGCTCGGTCTCAATCACTGGGAGAAGGATGCGCCCAAGGGCGAAGGCGTCCATCTCACCTTCAGCCCGAGCAAGGACAACCGGCTGCTGACGCTGGCCGGCCGCCTCAAGGATTATTTCATTGCCGTCGATCTGCGATTGCAGAGCCATCGCTGGATGAACGACTTCGCCGCCAAAGGCGGAAGGATCGAGATCGAGAACGTCACCGTGGCGCGGCTCGACGAGATTGCCGCCGCCCATGAGCTGACGATCGTAGCGGCCGGACGCGCCGACCTCTGCAATCTCTTCGAGCGCGATGCCGCACGCAGCGTCTATGACAAGCCGCAGCGCAACCTCACCATGATCATCACGACCGGCGGCAAAATGGGCTTTGCCGGAGTGCCGTTCCTGCCGGTGAAGTTCAATTTCTTCGCGCCCTTCGGCGAGGCCTTCTACGTGCCCTATTTCCACAAGGACCACGGCCCGACCTGGAACATGCTGATCGAGGCGAAGGCCGGCGGCCCGCTCGACAGGTTCGGCGACTGCAAGAGCGGCGAACAAGCGGTGGAGCTTTACAAGCAAATCATCAAGGAGGTCATTCCCTGGGATTATGAGTGGGCGAAGGACATGCAGCTCGCCGACCCGAATGGCTGGCTCGTCGGCCGCTTCGCGCCGACGGTGCGCAAGCCGGTCGGCCGCTTGCCGTCGGGCCGGATAGTGACGCCGCTGGGCGACACCGCCATGGCGCTCGACCCGGTCGGCGGACAAGGCGCCAACAACGGCAACAAGATGGCGCGCAACCTCGTCGAATCGATCGTCGCGCGCAAAGACCAGCCGTTTGACGCGCAATGGATGACCGAAACCTTCGAACGCTTCTACGCGCGGTACGGCGGCCATCACGTACATATTCAACAACCTCTTGCTGGAGCCGATCACGACCGCCGGCAAGCAGCTCCTGATCGCGCAATATGGCAGCGACGGCCGCGCACGCGGCTCAACCGGCCAGCAACGGATCGCCGACGCCTTCATCGAGAATTTCAACGACGCCAACGGCCTGACCGGCGCTTTGCTCGACGCCGGCAAGGCCCACGCCGTGATCAAGGAAAAAACCGGCCAGAGCTGGCCGCTGGCCGTAGCGCGCGGCGCACTCGGCGTCGCCAAGGCGCAGTTGCGGCAAAAGCTGGGGCGCGACCCTGGCCATCCGGCCGCGCACTGATTACTTTGGCGCCGCGCCGGCGAATTGCGACTTGCAGCAAGGGCGCGCAGCAGGAGGCGCTGGTTTTGACGTCCTTTGTATTCCGCCGGCAAATGACCGTCGAATTCGGCCATTGCGATCCCGCCAGGATGGTGACTCCCAAACACCTGTTTGAATATTTCGATACCGGGACCTGGTCGCTGTTCGAGGCGGCGCTCGGGATCAAGCGGCAGGACTTTCTCAACGTCTTCGGCATTTTGCCGCTGGTGGACGTGCGGCTCGATTGCCGCAAGACCGTGACATTCGGCGAAAGCATCGAGATTGCCTCGCGCATCGCCGAATTCCGCCGCTCGAGCTTCGACGTCGAACACCGCGTCATAAGCGGCGGCGAGCTGGCGGTGCTCGGCGGTGAGACGCGGGTCTGGGCCGTGCGCGACAAGGACGATCCGGAAAAGATCAGCGCCCGCCCAATTCCCGACGACGTGATCGCGCGCTTCGGCTAAGACTCGCACTCGCGCGACGAAATAAAGCGAGGCGGCGAGCATGCACCCCATTCAAAGAGTGACGGCCGAAGTGAAAGAATTTTCCATTGTCGCCGTCTATCTATTCGTATGCTTCTCGGCGCTGTCTTATCTGAAAGCGTCTATTCTGGAAGCGCACGGCATCGAATTTGCGCCTTTCGGTTTTGCCGCCGCCAAGGCTTTGATTTGCGCCAAATTCGTCTTGCTCGGACGCGCCTTCCGAGTCGGAGAGCGTTTCAAGTCGTTGCCGCTCATCTGGCCGACCCTCTACAAATCGGTCGCCTTCCTTGTCTTGTTGCTGCTGCTTAATGGCGCCGAAGAAGTGATGGTGGGGCTGCTTCATCATCGCAACGTGTCCGAGACCGTCGCGACCTTGGGCGGCGGAACGCTTCATCAGTTGATAGCGACCAGCATCATCGTATTGCTGATCCTGCTTCCTTTTTTCGCATTTCGCGCCATCAGCGAAGCTGTCGGCGCAGGCAAGCTGGTCCGCATGTTCTTCCTGCGCGGCGACATGCTGGAGAGCGAAGGATGACGCCGCCCGGCTTGGCGCACGGCGCCATATGCGACAGCTTTTCCCGCGCTCGCACGGGGAACCATGGGTGCCGATCCGAGCCGGCTCGAACAGCCACCCTGGTCAGCTCTGACCATGTCGCACGCCTTTTTTGCGCTCGGCAATGATCTCGCCCGACGCTAGCCGCCCGATATCGCGCCGATGGCCGCTATCGGCGAAGTTTCGGACGCGTGTCTACAAGGCTTAGCTGCGCTCATGACCCGGCGATACGCCAGTTTTTAACCGGCAGTCCTCGGATCGACGCCTTCGAAATGTTATGTTGTAAAGATCACGCTCGCATGAGGTCGGACATGGCTCAGGAAGCAACTACGCACGTTAAAAGGCTGATAGCCGCACGGGAAAGAATGATTGAGGATCGTCGCAGTCTCGCCGACGCGTTGGCAAATGAATACAAAGGCGGGCACACGGAAAGAATGCGTGACAGCTTCATCACTGCCCAAAACGCCATCGAGGCGATTGACCGCGCGATTGCACACGAGACGCTCATCGCCAGGGAAAAGCCGGGATCGACATTAGCTCCGATCCTGTTCGGTCCGTCGGGTCCCGAGCGATTTGAAAGATAAGATTTAAAAGACAATCAGTGAAAATACCCGAGGTGCGACTGCGAGAACTGCCTGGCCTTTATGCCAATCTTTCAGACTTCCATGGGCGTAACGGCTGGACATCGACGTCCGCGCGTTCAAATGCAGACGGCCTTGCCCGACCTCCTGACAATATGCCACCCTCTCCGCGGTCATGATGAAGCGCGAGACCTTAGCCATCGCCGACATCTACGTGCCGATAAAGCGGCGCGCCACTCTCGAACAAAGGCGAGTGGACGAAATCGCCGCCAGCATGCTCGACGACGGCCAGCGAACGCCGATCCTGGTGCGGGCGGACGGCGCGCGCTTTGTGCTGGTCGAGGGCCTGCACCGGCTGGAGGCCGCCAAGGCGCTCGGCGAAAAAACCATCGTCGGCTTTCTTGTCTCCGCGCGCAAACACTGAAGAGCGGCCGACGTTGCGGGCTGCGCGGGTTGGCAACGCCCGTACGACTAAGGCGTCGTGCGCTGCCGGTAGGCCTCGATCGCCTCGCGCAAAGGCTGCGGCAACGGCACCGGTTGGCGTGTCGCGATCGACATCATTGCGGTGACCATGCGAGCGCGGAGCCGCTCGACCCCGTCGCGGTGGCAAACGACGGCGACGCCGAGCGAGGAGCGGCCGAGGCGCTCGACCAAGAGCGTCAGATCGATCACGTCGCCCATCCGGCTCGGGATCTTGAAGTCGCATTCGATGTGAACGAACGGAAATCCGTACTGGCTGCCCATGATGATCTCGGCGTAATTGTAGCCGAGCTCCTCGGTGTACCAGTCCTCGATCAGCCCGTTGAACATGTTGAAATAGTGCGGGAAGTAGACGATGCCCGCCGGATCGCAATGCGAAAAGCGGATCGGAACGCTGCGCGTAAACGCGCTCGCGGGCGGTACAAACGGGTCCTGCTGCATACGGTGAAATTCCTAAATCGTTGATCTTTTAGTGCAGCATGATCTTTTCGGAAAACCGGCTTCCACTTTTCCGGATCATGCTGTTACTGCCGGCGGTCAGAAAAACGCGGCATCTTCACGCTGGCCTCGAATTCCTTGGCGAGGCCGCCGGTCTCGACCACCACGATCCGCGGCGTCAGCTCGAACTGATCATGCACCGCGGACTTCAGCCGTTCCGCGGCCGCCACCGGATCGACGCCGCGGCGCACCTCGATCGACAGCAACATGGTGTCGAGGTCGCGCTCGGTGACGAGTTCGGCCTTGAAATCGCTGATCTCCATATTGCGGAAAATGAAATCCTCGAAGTCGGCGTGATTGACGTTGATGCCGCGGATCTTGAAGAAGCCGCTGGTGCGGTGCGCGTGCTTGACCAGCGGAAAAACCGAGAACGGACCGGAACCGTCGTCGCCGCGCTGCCAGGTGACGAGATCGCCGGAGCTCCAGCGCAGAAATGGCGTGATATTGTTGGTCCAGAGCGGCGTCACCACCAGCGCGCCGACGGCGCCCTCCTTGACCGGATCGTGCGTATCCGGATCGAGCACTTCGATCAGGAACATGTCGGTCCAGATGCGGAAGCCGCGCCCGGCCTCGTCCTCCGCGCCCATCATGCCGGCTTCGGTCATGCCGAACGTATCGCGCACCTGCGCGCCCCATTGGCGCGCGAGTTTTTCGCGTTTGGCGTCGGACAACGGCTCGGCCGAGCAGAGGAGCGTCTCGATCGAGCGGGCGGCGAGATCGAGCCCGCGCGCTTCGGCGAGATTGGCGAGATGCAGGCCATAGCTGCTCATGCCCATCCAGATCGTCGGGCGCAACCGATCGATCAATTCGAGCTGCAAAGCCGACGGCGTGGTGGCGCCGGAGCCCGCCCAATTGACGGCGATGCCGCGGGTGCCCGCCGCCCGCGCCAGCATCTGGCCGACGGGATGAATGCCGAGCGGAAACGACACATGCGCGCGGCCGCCGCGCCGGCAGCGCGTGCAATCGTAAATCCGTGCGAAACCGATCATCGCGGCGGCGATGTCGTCGTAGCTGCGCGGATAAAAGAGCGGCGTTCCGGTGGCGCCGCCGGAGCGCCAATATTCGGCAATGCCGTCGTCGGAGGGCACGCAGAAATCCTGGTAAAATTTCTGATCGTCGAGCTTGCGCAGCGTCTCCTTGTCCAAAATCGGGATCTTGCGCCACTCGTCCGGATCGTCGAGCCGGCCGGCATTCACATGATCGAGCTTGCCCTTGTAGAAGGGCGCGCGGCGGGCTTGCGCGAGCGCATGCTTCTTGCGCTCGGACTGAATGCGCTCAATCTCGGTCCGCGATTTGGGAAGATCGACGAGCAGCGTCATCTGTTGCGGAGCCGCTCGTGTTCAAGAGCCAAGCGGCGGCAGAGTGCCGATCCAGCGGCGTTGCTCGGCATAGCTTTCCGGCAAGCGTCCGGCTTTTTCTTCCGCCGTCATGGCGGCCGCGCGCGCTTCCTTGGCCGGCGTATCCTCCGGAATGGCCTCAAGCGCGTCGCGCAGCATCGCCTCATAATCCGCGCCCACCGGACAAACGTCGGCGCAGCGGCGGCAGCCGGTGATGACGCCGGCGCCGCGCAGGATGCTCTGCCAGAGGTTGAAGCTGTCCTCGGAGCGGACCAGCTCTTTCTGTTTGGCCGCATCCGGCTCGGCAATGATGCGGGTGACGTGTTCGCTGAGCTGCGCGAAGCCGTGCGGCGAACGGAAGCGGTCGCAGGCCGGCCAGTCGCGCGTCCAATGTCCGACGGCATCGGCCGGACAGCTCTTCAGACAGCGCCCGCAGCTTGGGCCCAGGCAAAGCGCGGCCTCCATCTTATGGTCGCAGGCGACATCGACCGAACAGAGCACGGCGGTGAGCAGCACCCGCGGCCCGAATTCCGGCGTCAGCAATTGCAGATTAAGCCCGAGCGTGCCGAGACCCGCCTCGACCGCGGCATGCGGCAGCGAAAGGAATGTTTGCATGTGCCGGCTCGGATCGCCGTCGTAGCGCCAGGGATCGACATGGGTCGGCGGCACGATGATCGCCGGATAGCCGTTGTCTTCGAGCCAATAGACCAGCTCGAGGGAGGCTTCCTCGAGGCGCGAGAGCGCCAATTCATCGTTGTAATATTTGTGCCGATCGTTCCAGGCGGCGATGCGGGCGCTGCCGCGGCTGACGCGTTTCGCCAGCACGATGACGCGGCCGCCGTCCAGATCGGTGATGTCGGACGGACGCCGCGGATCGCGCGGGTCGGGCGGGTAACGTTCCAACATGGCGCCGTCGGCGATGCCGACCAGATCGGCGCCGAGCGCGCGGGCTTTCGTCTTGATGTCGGCCGCGGTGAGCGGCTGTTTGAACGCCGAGACCATTCTTATTCCCGCCCGCTCTCGTCGACGGCGACCAACGCCTGCTCGCTTCGCTGCTGCTGCGCTTTCTTGAATTCCTGCAGCTGCCGCGCCACCATGCCCTTATAGCCTTCGGGCCCGACCCAGCGCCTGTTCCAGTCGTTGAGGCCCGCGATCTCGGCACCCTGCGCGCGGTTCTCGCGATAGCGCTTGCCGAGCGCCACCTTCTCCAGCGTCTTTTCCGGGATGGCTTTCTGCGCGTCGGCAAGATGCGCGTGATAGTCGTTGCCGACCGGGCAGACGGCGAGGCAGCGCGGACAATCGCCGAACGAGCCGACGACGCGCAGCAACCCTTGCCAGAAGCCGAAAACGTCGCGCGAGCGCGCCATCTGCTGCTTTTCGGCACGCGGCCTGTCGATGAAGCGCTCGAAGAATTGCAGGATGGTGGAGAAGCCGAATTCCTGCGCCTCGGTGGCGCAGGCGCGCTTATCGATGCCGAAATGCAGCACGGCGTCAGCCGGACACGCGTGCAGGCAGCGGCTGCAAGACTCGCCGATGCACACTTGCTCGGTGATCGGCCGGTCGGGCGCAAGCTCCAGCTCGGTGAGAATGCCGGTGAGATAGACGCGCGGGCCGAATTCCGGCGTCAGGATGTTCACTTCAAGGCCGAGCGTGCCGAGCCCGGCCTCGACGCCGAGGTGGCGCGTCGACAAGCGGCCATAGCTCGCGCGCTTGTAGTTCCAGTCGGTTTCCTGCGCCGCGGTGACAAAGGTCGGATGGCCGGCGTCTTCCAGTTCCTCGGCGAGGCGGTAGGCGACCTTGTCCATTTTCCGCAACACCAGCATATCGATATATTGCACCGGCACATTGGTCTTGCAGCGGAATGCGCCCGCCGGGATGCGCTGCACCAGCACGATCACGCTCTTGCAATAGGGCGAAATGCGCTCGGGCGTCTGCGGCCAGCGCGGATCGGGCGGAAAAGCGTTCAAGGTCGCGGCGCTGGCGATGCCGACGAGATCGGCGCCCAGCTCCCTGGCGCGGCTTTTGACGAACGAGGCATTCAATTCAGCCATATCGATCAGTCCGAGCGAGCGCGCCCTCGCCGCTTCCTGGTGCGGCGGATTTGAAGTCCTGCACCGTAGCGGACAACTCGCATAAGAACTTCAAATCCGAGAACCGCACTAGAAACCATACATTGCCAGTGTCCCTTTGATTCCGAAGTTCGCATGAGGGTGTGCCGGTAGCACTTGCGAACTTCGGAATCGGGACACTGGAATCACTTTAAGCCTAAAGCAGTTTGCCTGTGAAGCCGGCAATTATGCGGGCTGCAGGCGCCGGCTAGCGCTCGATTGCGAGCTCGACCGAACCGAGGCCTGTAAGGTCAAAACGATACGCCGACGGAAGCTGCGGAAATTTGGTGGTCACCAGGCTTCCGGTCATGACGATATCGCCGGCCCGCAGCCCGACGCCTTGTTCGGCCAGATGGGTGGCGAGCCACGCCACCGGATGAAAGGGATGGCCGAGAACGTCGCCGCCTGATCCGCGATCGAGGGCCTTGCCGTCCACGGAGACTAATCCCTCGATTGTCGCCAGCTCGGGCCAGGCTTGGACGAAGTCGCCGAGCACGATGCCGGCATTCCAGGAATTGTCGGCGATCAGCGACAGCACGTCCAACGCGCGATAGTCGGCGCGGCGATCGTCGACGATTTCGATCGCCGGACAAACCGCATCGACCGCGGCGGCGACCTCCGCCAGCGATGGCAAGCCGCCCGCGGGCACGAGATCGCACTTCAGCCGCACCGCGATCTCGAATTCCAGACCCATTCTGCCGTATGCTGACATGCGCAAGCTCGCGCCGGACGCATGGACCCGATCCCGGAGAACGACGCCGGCGATCGGACTGTCGATCTTGCACATCTCCTGCATGCGCCTGGAAGTCAGCCCGATCTTGTATCCGGCGGCGCCGGTGCCGCGCCCATCGCTTTGCAGCCGCACATAGTCGCGCTGCACCGCATAAGCGTCCGCAACGCTCGCGATCCCGAATGAAGCAGCGAAGGGCTGAAACGGCGCACCGCTTGCGTGCGCGTTGATCAGCGCTTCTGCAGCCTTGCCCGCGGCCAATGCCATCGTTTGTTCATTCCGTCTTTGCCATCGGAGCCGAACTCCGAGCCGGCACGCGTGCCGAGCACTTCCCAAGCAACCGGCTGGTTTGCTAGGCCTCGCTCCACCCTGCCTCAGAGAAGGCGCTTCGGCCTAGTGTCCCGATTCCGAAGTTCGCAAGAGCTTGCCGCGCCTTTTATGCGAACTTCGGAATTAAAAGGGACACTAGCAATTTATGATGCTCGTGCGGCTTTTGGGATTTGAAGTTCCTATCTGAGTTCTCCGCTTGATCTTAGGAACTTCAAATCCGCCGCACGAGGCGCGGGAGAATCGAAGATGCACGAGATCGACGCGCTGATCAAACGGCTGCCGAAATGCGAGCTGCACATTCACATCGAAGGAAGTCTCGAGCCGGAGCTGATGTTCGCGCTGGCGCGCAAGAACGGCGTCCGCCTGCCCTTCGAGTTGGTCGAGGCGGTGCGCCAAGCCTACAACTTTCGCAACCTGCAGGATTTTCTCGATATCTATTATCAAGGCATGTCGGTGCTGCTCACCGAACAGGATTTCTACGATCTCGCCTTCGCCTATCTGCAGCGCGCGCACGCCGACAATGTCCGGCACGTGGAAATGTTCTTCGATCCGCAGGGCCACACCGCGCGCGGGGTGGCCTTCGGCACGGTGATCGGCGGCCTGCATCGCGCCATCATCGACGCCGAGCGGCAATTCGGCGTGCAGGCGAGCCTGATCATGTGCTTTCTGCGGCATCTCGACGAGGCCGATGCCGAGAAGACCTTGGATTCCGCGCTGGCGTTCAGGGACAAGATCGTCGGCGTCGGACTCGATTCATCCGAAGCGGGAAATCCCCCGAGCAAATTCAAGCGCGTCTTCCGCCGCGCGCGCGAAGCGGGCTTGTTTTTGACGGCCCATGCGGGCGAGGAAGGACCGGCCAGCTATGTATGGGAGGCGCTCGATCTCCTGGGCGTCGGGCGCATCGATCACGGCAATCGCGCGCTCGACGATGAGGCCCTGGTCGGACGGCTTGGACGCGAGCGCACGGCGCTGACCGTCTGCCCGCTGTCCAATCTGCGGCTTCGCGTCGTGCAGGATTTGAAACTGCACCCGCTGCGGCGGATGCTGGACAAGGACCTGGTCGTCACCGTCAATTCCGACGATCCGGCTTATTTCGGCGGTTATGTGAACGACAATTACCGCGCCGTGGCCGGCGCGTTATCGCTTGGGCGCGACGAGATCGCAGCGATCGTCCGCAACGGTTTTCGCGCTTCGCTGATGGAAGCGTCCGCCAAAGACGCGGCACTTGCCGAAGTCGATCATGTCCTCGCGAACCACGCGTAACGCGGTTGGTGCGCACTAGGCTCAAAACTCTGACTTTACGTCCGCTTTCGGCGGATTACGGGCATGAGCCGATTTTCGGCGAGCAACGAAATCTGTAGCGATTGACCCAACTGCGACATCATCGTTGGTGTCATTGTGCAGCGCGAAGGGCGACGGATGTAGGAGCCTCGCGGCCCTGCCTTTCGCCTACTGCCAGTCGGGCACGCCATCCACTTTCATTGTTTCAAGTTCGGGCAGATCGAACCCGAAGTGCTGTGCGACGAGCGCGCGTAGGGCTTTGCGGTCCGCCAAGTGAGCGGGTTCGGCGGCGCCATTGCGGATGATGTGGACGTCCTGGTTCATGATGTTGACGCGGCCTTCCCGGGTGACGGTGCTGGCGAGAATGTTGTGCGTGAAAAAGGACGCCGGGTGGGTGGCTATGTAGTAATTCATCATCTCGAAATCGACGGGGTACTCCTCCTCCATGGTGGAGATCCAGCCTTGGATTTGTTGGCCGTCACGGGTGACGTAGAGGACCCAATCGTTGCCTTCGCGAACGAGGCGGTGGGTGGGAGCGCTCGTCGGGACGGGAGTGCCATCAACGGGTATAGGGACGGGGCAAGCGAAGGGGCCGAAGCCAGGGTCGATAACGTAAGTGGCGCCGCCGATTGTGATGGTGACGAACATGTGCTGTCGCACGCTTTCGTGGCGCGGTTCGAAGAGGAGGACGCGGGATGCGTGTCTGACGGGGGCGAAGCCGATCGCCTCGAGAACGGCGTACATGAGACTTGCGTGTTCGAAGCAGTAGCCGCCGCGACGGGCAGTGACGATCTTGGCTTGCAGTCCTTCCGGGTCGAGCCGGATCGGGCGGCCGAGAAGGACGTCGAAGCTTTCGAAGGGGATGCTGGCGATATGGGCTTGGAGGATGCCGGTGAGGGTGTCGTAGGTTTGAGTGCGGGGGCCGGTGTAATTGATGCGTTCGAGGTAGGCGTCGAGGTCGAGGGGCTTCGCCATCTCGCTATTACTCCTGGAGTAGTGAGCCCTATGTGGCGCTGAAACGTTGCAGCCTTTAAGCGGTTGCCCGCTGGCAGCTCTGCAATTGTATTTTCCCCATAGCGAAAGCCTTTGACAAGACCATGTCGGCGGTTCGCTATGGCAGTTACCCGTCCAAATTGCTGCGGATGCTTTCGGCAGTTGTTGGCCCTCCGCGACCGATGCCATTAACCTGACTTCGCGTCCGCTTTTAGGGCGGAACGGACTCTTGTTAGCCATCCGCGGGGGCGCGTTTATGAGATCACGCCCTAATTAGACCTACGCCGGCTGCATGGCCGGGCTTGGCTGGCGCGTGGAGACTTGCTCGCTCACGATCAACAATTGGGCGGCAAGCGCCGCGGCGATGACGGCTGGCTCCTTGCCCTTGATCTCGGTAATGCCGATCGGACACACCAGCCGCTCGATATCGGCCTCAGGCAAGCCCACCTGCCGCGCAAAGCTCGCGAAGCGGGCGCGCTTGGTTTCCGACCCGATCAGACCGACGAAGTCAAAGCTTCGCCGCCGCAATGCGGCGACGGTGATGTCGAAGTCGAGCGGGTGCGAGTGGGTCATGACGACGATCATGGCGTCGCGCGGCGCCTCGGCCAATTCGCGATCGACGGCATCGGTGCAGACCGTGACGACATTCTGCGGCACGTATTGCGGAAACTGGTCCGCGCGGCCGTCGATCCAACGCACGTTAAACGGCAGCGGCGCCAACGCCAGCACGACGGCGCGGCCGACGTGACCGGCGCCGAAGAGGAGGACCGGCGTCGTGACTTCGCCGAAATGCTCCTTGAACGGCGTCTTTCCGAAGGCGGGCGGCGCCGCGTCCAAACGGTTGCCTTCGATGTGTTTGCCGGCGGTGTCCGGCACGACCCGCCGCGCGATGCGGCCTTCGCCGTCGATGCGGCTGTCGGTAACGAAGGCGCCGGCTTTTTCCGCCTCCTCCAGCCGCCGCACCGCGGGCATATCCATCGCATCGAAGGTTTCGGTGAGCGTCTTCACCGCACCGCCGCAGCATTGGCCGAGATTGGGGCCGAGCGGCCAATCGCGGAAGATGGCGGCGCCGCGCCCGCCCGCCAGCGCCGTGCGCGCGGCCGCGATCGCCTCGTATTCCAGGCGGCCGCCGCCGATGGAGCCGTAAAACCCGCCGTCCGGCTGCAGGACAATGCGGGCGCCGGTTTCGCGCGGCACGGAGCCGGCGGCGCCGACCACGCTCAGGAGCCCGGCACTGCCGTGCCGCTCAATCGTTTCGCGGATACGGGCCCAGACCTTGGCCATCTGCTGCCTCTAACGAGCACCTGCACTTTACGCCGTGCGCGTACCGGCCTTCTTAACAGATCGTATTCGCCTACGAAGTTACAAGCGGCGCCAGCGCCGCCACCGCATCGACCGGGCCGAGCGCTTTGAGGATCGCCTCCGGGGTCGCCGGCGCATCGAGCGTCACTGCCCGGCCGGGACGCGCCGCATGGATCGCGTCCGCGATCGCCGCGAACACGGAAATGCCCAGCATCAGCGGCGGCTCGCCGACCGCTTTCGAGCGGTAAATCGTTTCCTCGCGATTGCTGCCGGCGAACAGCGCGACGCGGAAATCCACCGGCACGTCGGAGGCCACCGGAATCTTGTAGGTCGACGGCGCGTGGGTGAGCAGGCGGCCCTTGTCGTCGTAAACGAGCTCTTCCGTGGTCAACCAGCCCATGCCCTGGACGAAAGCGCCTTCGATCTGCCCGATATCAAGCGCCGGATTGATCGAGCGGCCGACGTCATGGAGGATATCGACGCGGCGGACATTCATCTCGCCGGTGAGGATGTCGATGGCGACTTCGCTGCAGGCCGCGCCATAGGCGAAATAAAAGAACGGACGCCCTTTGCCCTTGTCGCGATCCCAATAAAGCTTCGGCGTCTTGTAGAAGCCGGCCGCCGACAAATGCACGCGCGCGGCGTAAGCCTTCTTGGTCAATTCACCGAACGGGATGCTCTCGTTGCCGATGAACACGCGATCGTCGCGGAACGAGATATGATCCTCGGCAACATTCCAGGTTTCACTGGCGAAACGGATCAGCCGCGATTTGATCTGGCGCGCGGCCTGCTGCACCGCCATGCCGTTCAGATCGGTGCCGGAAGAAGCCGCGGTGGCCGACGTGTTCGGCACCTTGTCGGTCGAGGTGGCGGTGATATGCACGCGCTCGAGCCCGATGCCGAACTCTTCCGCCGCCACCTGCGCGACTTTCTGGAACAGGCCCTGGCCCATTTCCGTGCCGCCGTGATTGAGATGCACGGAGCCGTCCTGATAAACGTGGACGAGCGCGCCGGCCTGGTTGAGATGCGTGAGCGTGAAGGAGATGCCGAACTTCACCGGCGTGAGCGCGATACCGCGCTTGAGCACCGGCGAGCGCGCGTTGAACGCCGCGATCTCTTTTCGCCGCCGGCGGTAGTCGGATGAACGTTCGAGCTGCTCGATCAGAAGCGGCGCGACATCGCAGTCCTCGACGGTTTGCCCATAAGGCGTAACGTCGCGGCCCGGGCCGTACAAATTGGCCTTGCGGATGTCGAGCGGATCGCGGCCGAGAGCCCAGGCGACGGCGTCGATCACGCGCTCGATCGCCAGCATGCCCTGCGGCCCGCCGAAGCCGCGGAAGGCGGTGTTCGACACCGTGTTGGTCTTGATGCGGCGCGAGTAGATTCGCGACTCAGGCAGGAAATACGCATTGTCGGAGTGGAACATGGCGCGATCGACCACGCCGATGCTGCAGTCGGCCGAGCAGCCGCAACGCGCGTCGAGATCGAGATCGAGCGCGCGAACGCGGCCGTCGGCGTCGTAGCCCACGGAATATTCCACCGCGAAGTCGTGGCGCTTGCCGGTCATCGCCATGTCGGCGTCGCGATCAAGCCGAAACTTGCAGGGCCGGCCGGTCATGCGCGCGGCCAAGGCCGCGATCACCGCCCATTGCGTCGCTTGCGTTTCCTTGCCGCCGAAGCCGCCGCCCATGCGGCGCACACGGCAGGTCACGAACGAATCCGGCACGCCCAGAACGCGCGCAGTGACATGCTGCACTTCGCTCGGATGCTGGGTCGACGAACAGACAAGGACCGCGCCGTCCTCGCCCGGCACGGCGAGCGCGACCTGGCCTTCCAGATAAAAGTGCTCCTGCCCGCCGATGCGGATTTTTCCGGCGCTGCGCAGCGGCGCCGCGGCAATCGCCTTGGCGGCGTCGCCATTGATGAAGGCGTAGTCCGGCATCACGGTCTCGCCCGCGGCCCTGCCCTGCTCGACGGTGACGTTGGGCGCCTGCGTATCCACCTCGATCTTGGCGCGCAGCACCGCCCGGCGCGCCGCATCGCGCGAAGTCGCAGCGACCGCGAAAACCGGCTGGTGATGAAACAGCACCGTGTCCTGCACCAGAACCGGCTCGTCGGCACTCCCCGGGGAGACGTCGTTCTTGCCCGGGATGTCGGCTGCGGTCACGACGGCGACCACGCCGGGCGCACTGCGCACGTCGCTCAGATCGAGATGGCGCAGCCTTCCGCGCGCGACCGGAGCGCCGCCGACGGCAATGTGCAGCGTGCCGATCGGCTCAGGGATATCATCGATATATTCGGCGCTGCCCTGCACGTGCTTGGCGCCGCTGTCGTGCGGCAGCGGCTTATGGACATGGCGCAGCGGCGCCTCGATCACGGCGCTATTCGGCGGCATGGGCGACCATCCGATGATCCGCGACGCGCGTGGCTTTGGAACTGACGCCCGCGACCTCGGCGAGCGCCTTGATGACCAGGTTGCCGGCGACGCGGCCGCGATAGCCGGCGCTGGCGCGCAGATCGGTGAGCGGCGTGAAATCCATGCCGACGGCGTCGGCCGCCGCCTGCCAGCCGCTCGTGCTTGCAAGCGACAAGCCGCGCAATTTGTCTTCGACGGTTTTTGCGCGCTTGGGGATTCCCGCCATGCCGCCGAAGGCAACGCAGGCGTCCGCAATTCGCGCGCCGTCGAGTGTCAGGCAAAAGGCCGCCAGCACCGCCGAGATATCTTCATCGTGGCGCTTGGTGATCTTGTAGGCGCGAAACTGCACGGCGGCAGGCAGCTTCGGCACCAGCAGGCGCCGCACATATTCCCCCGGCTGGCGATCCTGCTTGCCGTAATCGAGAAAGAAGCCCTCGAGGGGGAGTTCGCGCACGTGCTCGCCGCGGCGCAACTCCACCTTCGCGTTCATGGCGATCAGCATCGGCGCGAGATCGCCGATCGGCGAGCCGTTGGCGATGTTGCCGCCCACGGTGCCGCAGGCGCGCACCTGTATGGAGCCGAATCTGCGCAGCACTTCGGCAATATCGGGATCGATCGAGCCGAGCACCGGCGCAGCGCGCGCCAAGGAAACGACGGCGCCGAATGCGTAACCATCCGCGCCTTGCTCGATCTTGCCAAGCCCGGCGATGCGGCCGACGTAAATGATCTTTTCCAGCGGCGTGAGCTTCTTGGTGATCCAGAGCCCGACATCGGTGGCGCCGGCGACGATGGTGGCGTCGGGATGCTGCATATAGAGCTGCGCGAAGGACTGCTCGCTCGCCGGCGCCGCGAAAAAGGAATGAGCATCGCCGACGAAGACATCGGCGTCGTCATTCAGCGAGCCGATCGCCTGCAGCCGTGCCGCCGCGTTGCGCGAGAATTGATCGTCCGCGCTGGTCGTGCAGACATCGAGCGCGGCGTCGACGATCGGCCGATAGCCGGTGCAGCGGCACAGATTGCCGGCCAGCACATCGTTGATCGTTGCACGGCTGGTGTGGCCGTCGCACTGATGATAATGCGCGAACAGG
Source organism: uncultured Alphaproteobacteria bacterium (assembly GCA_963831135.1). Lineage (GTDB taxonomy): Bacteria > Pseudomonadota > Alphaproteobacteria > Rhizobiales > Xanthobacteraceae > BOG-931. The sequence continues at coordinate 96,716 of CAWHPH010000031.1, read as the reverse complement.
CTCATCACGATGCCGGGCGTGCAGAAGCCGCATTGCGAGCCGTGCTCGCGCGCCATCGCTTCCTGGATAGGATGCAGCACGCCGCCTTCGGCGAGATCCTCGACCGTAATCAATTCGCCGCCGTCCAGCTGGCCGAGCAGCGTGATGCATGAATTGACCGGCTCGTGAACCAGCCGGCCGTCGCGCTCGCGCGCCACGACCACCGCGCAGGCGCCGCAATCGCCTTCCGCGCAGCCTTCCTTGGTGCCGGTCGCGCGCTCTTGCAAACGCAGCCAATCGAGCAGCGTGGTGCGCGGGGAAAACTGCTCGATGCGCACGCGGCGGCCGCTTCTGATAAATTGCAGGGCGTTTCGGGTCATGTCGCGTGCTTCATGGCGCGTGTTTCATGGCGCGTGTTTCTTGGCGCGTGTTTCATGGCGCGCTTTTCTTGGCGCGCCTTTCTTGGCGCGTGCTGCGAGCTCGACAAACAATCAGCTTAGCAAAGCGGCATTTCACCACAAGGCATAAACCAGCGCGAGCAAGGCGACAAATGGCTCAGTTTGCACGAGTTTCGCCGTCCGGCGGCGGTCCGCCGCTGCCGGGACTGCGCCGCCGGCGGTACGGCACGAATCGTGCAGCGGTGCATGCGATGGACATAAACACCGTCACGGAGATCGCCAAGCCGCGCCGGCGCGACGAACTGCCCGCTTGGCGGCAGGGCGACGCTTGGCTTGCCGGCGGCACCTGGTTGTTCTCCGAGCCGCAGCCCAAGATTTCCAGGTTGATTGACATAGCCGATCTCGGTTGGCGGGCCTTGGAGCCGACCGGCCAGGGCTTGCGCATCGCCGCCACCTGCACGATTGCCCAACTGGATGGAATGGCATTCGCGTCCCATTGGACCGCCGCGCCGCTGGTGAATCAATGTTGCCGATCGTTTCTTGCATCGTTCAAGATCTGGAATGCGGCGACGGTCGGCGGCAATCTCTGCATGGCCTTGCCGGCGGGACCGATGATCTCGCTGACGTCCGCGCTGGACGGGGTGTGCACGATCTGGACGCGCGAGAGCTGCGAACGGCGCGTTGCGGTCATGGACTTCGTGATGGCGCCGCAACGCAATGCCTTGAAGCCAGGAGAATTGCTGCGCGCGATCGACCTGCCGCTCACAGCATTGCGGCGGCGCACGGCGTTCCGGCAGATTTCGCTGAGCCCGCTCGGGCGCTCCAGCGCGCTGGTGATCGGCACGCTGGCCGCCGATGACGGATCGTTCGCCGTGACCGTGACGGCGGCGACGCCGCGCCCGGTCCGCCTGTCGTTTTCGCGCCTGCCGTCGCGTGACGCGCTGCGCGCAAAACTCGACGCCGCAATTCCGGACGCCGGCTATTACAGTGACATCCACGGCGCGCCGGCCTGGCGGCGGCATGTGACGCAACAATTCGCCGAAGAAATTCGCCGCGAACTCGCCGGCAATGGCGCGGGCACGTCATGATCTTTCAGGTCAACGGCAAGAGCCACGATTGCCATCCGCGGCCCGGGCAGTGTTTGCGCACGTTTTTGCGCGAGCTCGGATGTTTCGGCGTCAAGAAAGGTTGCGACGCCGGCGACTGCGGCGCGTGCACGGTCATGGTCGATGGCGATCCGGTGCATTCCTGCCTGTTTCCCGCTCATCGGGCCGAAGGCCGCGCCGTCACGACCATCGAAGGCCTGGCAAAGAACGGCGAACTGCATCCAATGCAAGAGGCCTTCCTGCAGGCGCAAGGGTTCCAATGCGGATTCTGCACGCCGGGCATGATCGTGACGGCCGCGTGCCTCAACCAGGCGCAACGGCACGATCTTGAATGGGCCTTGAAGGGCAACATTTGCCGCTGCACCGGCTACGGTGCCATCGAAGGCGCCATCCGCCGCGTGCGCCAGATCGAAAAAGCCGAAGCCGGCGCGGCCTGCGGCCGCAACGTGCCGGCGCCCGCGGCCCGCGCCGTGGTCAGCGGCACCGCCCGCTACACCATGGACTTCGCGCCGCCCGGGCTTCTGCATCTGAAGTTACTCCGTTCGACGCACGCGCATGCGCGCGTCACATCGATCCGCACCGACGAAGCTCTGGCCGTTCCGGGCGTGCGCGCGGTCCTGACCTACGAAGACGCTCCGGCGAAGCTCTATTCGACCGCCCGGCACGAGCACCCGATCGTCGATCCTGACGACACCGCGTTGCTGGACAGGATGGTGCGCTTCGTCGGCCAACGCCTCGCCGGCGTGATCGCCGACAGCGAGACCGCCGCCGAAGAGGGTTGCCGCAAGCTCGCGGTCGAATACGAGGAACTCCCAGCCGTTTTCGATCCCGAAGAGGCGATGCGGCCGGGCGCCCCGATCATTCACGACAAAGGACCGGAGAGCCGCATCCATAATCCGCGGCGTAACATCGCCGGCGAGGTCCACGGCGACGTCGGCGACGTCGAACTGGGATTCGCCGAGGCCGACGTGATCTACGAGGGCACCTATGTGACGCAGCGGGTCCAGCACGCGCACCTGGAAACCCACTGCGCGATCGGCTGGCTCGACGAAGCGGGCCGGCTTAACATCCGCTCGAGCACGCAGACGCCTTTTCTCGCCCGGCGCACGCTGGCCGATCTGTTCGATCTCGATCCGGAAAAGGTCCGCGTCGTTTGCGAACGCATGGGCGGCGGTTTCGGCGCCAAGCAGGAGATGCTGGTCGAGGACATCGTCGCCCTGGCCGTGCTCAAGACCAGGCGGCCGGTCAAGCTGGAATTCACTCGCGAGGAGCAGTTCATCGGCTCGACCACGCGGCATCCCATGCGCGTGAAAGTCAAAGTCGGAGCACGGCGCGACGGCCGCCTGACCGCTATGCAGATGCACGTGGTCTCCAACACCGGGGCCTACGGCAACCACGGTTGGGCGGTGCTCAATCACGCCTGCGGCGAATGCTTCGGCGTTTACCGGTGCGACAACAAAAAGATCGACGGCTTCGCCGTCTATACCAACACAATACCCGCCGGCGCCTTCCGCGGTTACGGATTGCCGCAAACCAACTTCGCCGTGGAATCGGCGATGGACGAGTTGGCCGGCAAGCTCGGAATGGATCCGATCGAATTTCGCGAGCACAACATCGTGCGCCCGGGCGATCCCATGATCTCGACGGGTGCCGGGGACGGGCACGACGTCGAATATGGCAGCTACGGCCTCGATCAATGCCTGGCCTTGGTGAATGACGCGCTTGGTCGCGGCGGCGGGCTGCCGCCACCGTCATCCGCCGACTGGCTGGTGGGACAAGGAGTAGCGCTGGGAATGATCGATACTGTTCCGCCCGGCGGCCACTTCGCCGACGTCCGCGCCGCGCTCCGCGAGGACGGCACTTACGAGCTGACCGTCGGCACGGCCGAGTTCGGCAACGGCACGAGCACGGTGCATCGCCAGATCGCGGCGACCGTGCTGGGCGCGGCCGTCGAAGCCGTCCAGGTGTTGCAATCGGATACGGACCATGGCGGCCACGACACCGGCGCCTACGGAAGCACCGGCACGATTGTGGCCGGACGCGCCACGCAGCTCGCTTGTGAAGCTCTTCGCGGAAAAATTCTGGATTTTGCCGCCGAGTATGCCGGCGGCGAGCGTCCGGCGTGGTCACTGATTGAAGGCGCGGTAACGCGGCCGGGCAGGCTTTTGCCGCTGACCGAGCTCGCCGCCGCGGCGCGGGCGCAGGGGCGGCGCCTCGTTGCCGACGGAACAGCAACCGGTACGCCCCGTTCCGTTGCCTTCAACGTCCAGGCGTTCCGCGTCGCCGTGAACAAGAACACCGGCGCGATCAAAGTCCTGCGCAGCGTGCACGCTGCCGACGCAGGCCGCGTCATCAACCCGATGCAATGCCGCGGCCAAGTCGAAGGCGGCGTCGCCCAGTCGCTGGGTGCCACGCTCTACGAGGAAATGGTGATCGACGATGCCGGGCGGGTCATCAATCCGACATTCCGCAACTATCACCTGCCGCAATTTGGCGACGTTCCCCGAACCGAGGTATTGTTTGCTGAGACGTCGGATTCCACCGGCCCTTTCGGCGCCAAGTCGATGAGCGAAAGTCCGTACAATCCGATCGCGGCCGCCATGGGCAATGCGCTGGCGGATGCCACCGGCATCCGCTTTTGCCATACTCCATTCAAGCCGGACCGCATTTTCCGCGCCCTGGCCGACAAGTTCGGCACCGCCGATTGAATGATCGTGGCGCACCCATCGACTCCGCTCGATCACGAAAAATTCCTGCGCCGCGCTTTCGAGGTGGCGCAACGCGCCCGCACCCACGGCAATCACCCGTTCGGCGCGATCCTGGTGAGCGGCACCGGCGAGATCCTGCTCGAGGTCGAGAACGGTTATATGCCGGACCGCGACATGACCGGCCATGCCGAGCGGCTTCTGGCCACGGCGGCCTCGAAACAATTCGATCCGAAATTTCTCGCCGGCTGCACGCTCTACACCTCCGCCGAGCCATGCTGCATGTGCGCCGGCGCCCTGTATTGGGCCGGCATCGGGCGCGTGGTTTACGGGTTGTCCGAGCGCCACCTGAAAACGATCACCGGCAACCACGCCGAGAACCCGACGCTCGATCTGCCCTGCCGCATCGTCTTTGCCGCCGGGCAGCGCCCGGTGGAGGTCATCGGGCCGCTGCTCGAGGATGAAGCCGCCGCCATTCACGCCGGTGCGTGGGACTAGAGCGTCAATCGTTTCAGATTGAATCGATTGACGCTCTAAGTCTTTGGTGGAGCATGATCTTTTCGGAAAACCGGCCTCCACTTTTCCGGATCATGCTCTAGGTTTGCTGACCGGCCGGCCGCGGCCGATCGCGTCCGCGCGCAGCGATCACCTCTTCGGCGGCACGCACCCCGGTGTGCCAGCCGCCATGGGCGGTGGAGAAGTCGTTCACCGAGCAGGCTTCGCCGGCAAAGAACAGCCGGTCGTCGACAGGTTCGGCGAGCTTCTGCCGGCCATCGGCAAAGCCGGGCAGCGCGAACGAGTAAGAACCAAGCGAAAACGGATCGACGCCCCAGCGATGCAGGCCGATCGGTTTGATGCGCGCGGCGAAAGCACTGCCGAGGAGACCGACAAGGTCGGACACGGCGCAATCAAAAAACGCGCCGTCGCCGCCTGCTTCCAGCTCGGCGGCAAAGCGGCCGCCGAAATAAGCTTCGATCATCGGCCGCCCGAGCGGCCGGAACTGATAGGCGGCGGTCGCGGCGCGGTCGGTGTGTCCAAACAGCCGCACGTCATTGTCGAATTCCTCCGCTCCTTCGAGCGACAAGAACAATTTGTCGGCAAGCCCGAGCGGCAGACCGAGTGCGGCTTCGGTTTTTTCCCAAAGCGCCGGCGTGAACAAAAGCCGTTCCGCCGCGAGCAGCGCGCTCGGGACCGTCACGATCGCCTGATCGGCGGCGATCGCGCCTTTGGCGGTCTCGATCCGCAGGCGCTTATCGCGGTGGTCGATGCCGCGCACCGCGCAATCGAGCATGACCGGAAGATTGGCACCGCACGCGCTGATGAGGGCGCCATAGCCTCTGACCACCCGCCAATTCACGCCGGTGTCGCGGTAGCGGTCGAAGTCCTTGGCCGAGACGCGATCCCATTCGGCACCGCTGATATACGTGCTGAGCGCATTGATCAGACCGTTCCAGCGGCAGCCTGGTTCAAGAAAAGCCGCTGCCGCAACGTCATCGTCGCTCTCGGCGACACGCTCCAGGCGCGCAAAGAACGAGTCCATCGCGTCCTGAAATTCTTGCTGCTCCGCGCGCGAGAAGCCGATGTCCGGCGACGGACGCGCCCAGGGCGGGCGCGACTTGTCGATCGCGGCGCTCTGCTCCTGCGCAATCTTCACCCATGGATTGCGGTCGGCCGAATGCAGCCATCCGCAACCGAGGTCGAGCGCGAAGCCCGAGGCGTCGATGACCGTCCAGGCGCGCCCGCCAAGCCGCGCACGCGCCTCGACGATGAGGCAGTCGATTTTCGGCTTCCTGCAGCCGGCGTGCGGCGGCGATGCCGGCCGCTCCGCCGCCGACCACCACCACATCGACATCGCTACGCGGCACGACGACCTTGCTCCGTGACCGACCAAGCCGCCGGCGCGGCGATCCAGCGCGCCCGCGTGGAATTAAAATAGATACAAACAAAGCATTCTTGCATGGGCCCCCGGCATGTTCGCGGGTTGGCGGGTTCCGCCTTTGGTGCCATTAGCAATGACATTGAGACCTCACCGGGTTCCGCAACCATCCGGCTGCCGCCGCCACCCGAAAGCTTCCCTCTTTGAACATCCAGCCCAAGGACACCGCGGCGCCGCCGGCGCCCGCGCCGGCGAAACGATCATTCGCCGCGATGCGTCACCCGGGTTTCCGCACGCAGTTCGTCACCTTCGTGATTGCGATGATGGCCGACAATATCGAGCACGTCATCAGTTACTGGGTGATGTTTCAGAAATTCCATTCTCCGGCGCTGGCCGGTTTCGCCATCGTTTCGCACTGGCTGCCATTCCTTTTGTTCTCCGTTGTCACCGGAGCGCTCAGCGACCGTTTCGATCCGCGCCGCATCATCCAGTGCGGCATGCTGCTCTTCATCCTGGTCTCGCTCGGCTGGGGCTATTTCTTCGTCACCGACACCCTGCAGATGTGGCAGGCGATGGTGCTGCTGGTGGTTCACGGTTGCGCCGGCGTGCTCTGGTTCACCCCGATCCAGGTGCTGCTCTATGACATCGTCGGCCCGGTCGACCTGATGAGCGCGGTCCGGCTCAATGCCACGGCGCGCTATCTCGGCGTGCTGGTTGGGCCGGCCGCCGGTGGGCTGATCCTGCTCGCGCTCGGGCCGTCCTATGGCATCTTTCTCAATACGATATTCTACCTGCCTCTCCTGCTCTGGCTGGTGAATGCGCCATACGGCCCGCGTTTTCGCACCGGCGCACCGCCGCCGCGCCGGGCGGTGCGAGGCTTGGCCGATATTGCGCACACCGCGCGCGAGATTCGCGACCATTCCGTCATTGTCTCCATGACGCTGCTCGCCGGCGCGGCGTCGTTCTTTGTGGGTAACGCCTATAGCTCGCAGATGCCGGGCTTCGCGGAAGACCTCGGTCACGGCGATCCGGGCTTGTCGTACAGCATGCTGCTGGCGGCCGATGCCTGCGGCGCTTTCCTGGCCGGCATCTTGCTCGAAAGCGGCGGACTGCTGCCGCCGCGGCAGCGTACCGCCATCGTGCTGGCCATGCTGTGGTGCGCGGCGCTCGCGGGCTTTTCCTTGTCGTGGAACTATTCGCTCGCGCTCGGCTTCCTATTCGCCGCAGGCTTTTTTGAGCTGTCGTTCAACGCCATGGCGCAAAGCCTGGTGCAGATCAATGCGCCGCTCGAGAGCCGCGGGCGCGTCATCGGCTTGTTCGGCATGGCGAGCTATGGGCTACGCGCATTCAGCGGCGTCTCGGTCGGGCTCCTTGGCAGCTTGATCGGCGTGCATTGGTCGCTGGCGGCCTCGGCGCTCGCCATGCTGGCGACGGCGGCGGCGCTGCTCGCGCTGCCCTAGCCGATCAATTCGAGCGCGAGCGCAATCGCTTCAGATTGAATCGATTGACGCGCCAATTTTTTGGTGGAGTTTTTCGGAAAACCGGTATCCACTTTTCCGGCTCATGCTCTAGCTCTCCGGCCGCGCGCGCACGCGCTCGAGAAAAGCCGCGAGACCGGTCGGCGGACGGCCGAGCAGCCAGCGCAGCGTATTGGGATTTCCGACCAGGCCGTGCTCCGCATAGTAGCGGAACATGGCGGCGAGCGTGGCGCGCTCGTGCTCGCCCATGCCGGCAGCGCGGGCGCGCGCTTCCCAGGCCGCGAGCGGCTCCGCTTCGGCACTCACGTCGCGGCCGAGCGCGCCGCTGAGCGCGGAGGCCATTTCGGTCTGGCTGAGCGCCGGCGTGCCAACGAGCTCATAGGTCGCGCCGCCATGGCCTTCGTGTGTCAGCACCATCGCCGCCGCCTCGCCGACATCGTCCAGATCCACTAGGCTCAGCCGCGTCTCCGCCGGATAGGGAAACCTGAACACGCCGTCGCGGACGATGCCTTCCCACACGCCGAGGACATTCTGCATATAGGCGGCGGGCTGCAGCACGGTCAGATCGAAGCCCGCCACAAACAGCATCTCCTCCACGCGCATCTTCTGCCAATGGTGCGGCATCGCTTCGATCTGCGGATGCAGCACCGAATGATAGACAAAACGCCTGACACCATGCGTGCGCGCCGCAGCGGCGACGGCGCGCGCATAGGTGAGTTCGTCGCGGCTGACATTCGGGCAGATGTGATAGATCGCCTGCACGCCCGATGCCGCCTGCGCGAGCGCACGCGCATCCTCAAAACTGCCGAAGCCGACTTCCGTTGCGCCGAGCGCAAGAAGCGAACCGGCATGGTCGGGATTGCGCACAAAGGCGCGCACGCGCGCGCCCTTCGCTGCCAACGCCTTGACCACGGCTTTGCCGGTCTTGCCGGCGGCGCCGGTGACCAGGATCATCGCGCCATCACCGAAAGCTTCATCGCAATTTCGCCGTCAGCTCGAACAAGCGGCCGGGACTGAGCGGAATTTCGTTGAGCTCGACATTGCGCTCCAACAGCCCGAGCGCATCCTCGATCGCCTGTGCGAACAGCGGCCCGACCGGAATGGCGCCGGCCTCGCCGGCACCCTTGATGCCAAGCGGATTGAGCGGCGATTCCGTGACGGTATGGGCGATTTCCATATGCGGCACTTCCAGTGCGGTCGGCAGCAGATAATCGGCGAGCGAGGCGTTGAGCAACTGGCCCTCGTCATCGAATACGAGCTGCTCGTAGAAGGCATTGCCAATGCCTTGCGCCACGCCGCCGTGAATCTGGCCGGCAAGGATCAGCGGATTGATGACCGTGCCGCAATCATGCACCACCACGTATTTGAGCACGTTGAGCGCGAAGGTCTGCGGATCGAGCTCGACGATCATGGCGTGCACGCCGCTTGCGGTGGCGCCGCCGGCCGGACCGAAATACTGGGTCGATTCGAGTCCGGGCTCGGTTCCCGGCTTCACCGCGCCGCGCATCGGATTGGCCTTGAGCGCGAGCGCGCCGAGCTTGACCGACTGGCCGGGGACGCCGACTACGGATACCTCGCCGTTTGCGATCTCCAGATCCTCTTCCGCGCATTCGAAATGTTCGGCGGCGAGCTTGAGAATTTTCTGCCGCACGGCTTTGGCCGCTTCGTTGACGGCGTTGCCGGCGACCACGGCGCCGCGGCTCGCGAAGGTGCCGGCGCCCCAGTAGAACTGATCGGTATCGCCGGTCACGACATCGACGTCGCCAACCTCGACGCCGAGCTGGTCGGCGACGATCTGCGCGAAAACGGTGAAGTGTCCCTGGCCTTGCGTGCCGATGCCCGTCGCCACATTCACCTTGCCGTTCGCCTGCACCTGCACCTTGGCGCCTTCATAGGGTCCGATGCCGGTGCCCTCGACATAGCAGGCGACGCCGACGCCGACATGGCGGCCCAGCGCGCGCAGCCGCGGCTGCTCCTCGGCCAGGAATTTTTCGTAGCCGATCATTTGCAGCGCCTTGTCGAGGATCGGCTCGTAATTGCCGCTGTCGTAGGAGAGCGGCGCGAAGTCCTGATAGATGATCTCGTTGTTGTAGGGAAAAGCGTCCGGCGGAATGAGATTGCGCCTTCGGATTTCGGCGCGATCGATGTTCAGCTCGTGCGCCGCGATATCGAGCAGCCGCTCGATGACGAAGACGCCATGTTGCCGCCCGGCGCCGCGATACGGCGTGACGATCGGCTTGTTGGTGAAGACGGCCGTGAACGTGCTGTCGTAGTTCGGAATGACATAAGGTCCGAGCAGGGTGCATTGCGAGTTGATCGGCACCGTCAATCCATAGGGGTTGTAAGCGCCGGTATCGTGCAGAAACACATCCTTGATGCCGAGGATGCGGCCGTCGGCCGACAGCGCGATTTCGGCATCGTGGGTCTGGCCGCGCTCATGCGTGGTGGCGAAGAAATGCTCGAGCCGGTCCTCGATCCATTTGATCGGGCGATTGAGTTTTCTTGCCGCCCACGGGATCACCACCTCCTCGGGATAGAACAGCATGATCTTCGGGCCGAAGCCGCCGCCGACAAACGGCGCGATCACGCGCACCTGCCGCTCGCTCATGCCCAGCATGGCGGCAAGCCCGTTGCGCAGGAATACCGGCGCTTGCGTCGTGTCCCAGACCGTGAGCTGATTTCCGCGCGCATCCCAATTGGCGACAATGCCGCGCGTCTCGATCGGCGACGACGCGCCGTGATCGTAGTGGAAGCGGCGGGCGATGACGCGATCGGCCTTGGCACGCGCGGCGGCGTAGTCGCCGCGGCTCTGCCGGACATGGGCGGCGACATTGCCGCGCACGTCATCGTGGACGGTCGCGGACGCGCTGCTGCCAGCTTTTTCAAGATCGACGACGGCGGGGAGCGGTTCAAGCTCGACGGCAATGTCGCCGAGCGCATCCTCGGCGAGGTAGCGGCTGTCCGCCAGCACGGCGGCGAGCGGCTCGCCGACATGGCGGACTTTGTCCTTGGCGAGCGGCACCTGCGTGCGCTGATTGAAGACCGTGTCCTTGATCGGCGGCGGCGGCACGAGCAGCGGGCCGGGCGCCCAATAATCGCCGAGATCGGCCGCGGTATAGACGGCGACGACACCGTCGCGGGCGCGCGCCGCCGACACATCGATCGAGCGGATGCGGGCGTGCGCGACGTTGCTGCGCAGAAAAGCCGCATAGACCATGCCGGGAAGCTCGACATCGTCGACGAACAGCGCCTGGCCGCGAAGCAGCCGCGCGTCCTCATTGCGGCGGACGGGAGCGCCGAAACTACGCGTGCTCATAACGAGGACCCGCGCAGCCGCTCCGCCGCAAGCTGCATCGCCTCGACAATGTGCTGATAGCCGGTGCAGCGGCACAGATTGCCGGACAAAGCCTCGCGGATTTGCGCCTCATCCGGCGCCGGCGTTTCGTCGAGGAAAGCCTTCATCGTCATCAGAATGCCGGGCGTGCAATAGCCGCATTGCAGCCCGTGACAATCGCGCATGGATTCCTGCAGCGGATGCAGATGGTCCTGATCCGGCGCGAGCCCTTCCACGGTGGTGATGCGCTGCCCGTCGGCCTGCGCCGCAAACATCAGGCAGGAGCGGACGGCAGCGCCTTCGACAATCACAGTGCAGGCGCCGCACACGCCGTGCTCGCATCCGACATGCGTGCCCGCGAGCAACAGATCGTGGCGCAGAAAGTCGCTCAGCAGCAGACGCGCTTCGACGCTGCGCCGGTATTGCGTGCCGTTCACCGTCACCGTGATGTCATGGCGATCAGCGCTCACGGCGCGCCCGTTCGTTCGCCGTGGTCAAGGCGCGTGCGGTCAACACGCCGGCGATATGCCGCTGATACTCCTTGCTGGCATGGATGCTGCCGGCGGGATCGATCGCGCTTTGCACCAGGGCAGCCGCTTCGGCGATCGCACCCGCGCCGATCGGCCTGCCGACAAGCGAGCGGCTCGCTTCTTCGGCAAACACCGGTCGATCGCCGGCATTGCACAGACCGATGCGCGCTTCGACGCACTTTGCCACGCTATCGAGGCGTAAAGTGCAAGCCACACCGATGATGGCGAAATCGCCGCGCCGGCGCGACATTTCCAGAAAGCAGGCGCCGGCATCGGCTGCCGCGACCGGCAGCTCCACTTCGGTGAGCATTTCGTCCGGCTCGAGCGCCGTGGTCAGCGCGCCGACAAAAAAATCCCGCGCCTCGATCCAGCGCTCGCCGTTCACCGACTGCGCGCGCAGACGGCCGCCGAGCGTGAGCACGATGGCCGGCATTTCCGAAGCCGGATCGGCATGCGCGAGATTGCCGCCGATGGTGCCGCGATTGCGGATTTGCGGATGTGCGATGTGCGGCAGCGCTTCGTGGATCAGCGGCAATTTGCCTTGCGTCATCGGATCGCGCTCGAGGCTGCGGTAGCGCGTCAGCGCGCCGATGCGCAGGCGGTCGCCGGCGCCGTTATTCACGCCGGCAAGCTCCTTCAGCGGATTGATATCGATCAGCACGGCCGGCTGGGTCAGCCGGAAATTCATTGTCGGGACAAGACTCTGACCGCCGGCCAGGAATCGCGCCTCGTCGCCGTATTCGGCCTTCAACTGCAAGGCCTGCTCGACGGTCCGGGCGGCGACATAGCGGAAAGGCGCGGGTTTCATATCGTGGTGAACGTTCCTGAAAGTGGCGACCTGGCCGCCGAGTATGAAAAGATTTGTTGTGGGGAGTCAAAGTCCAGCGCCATGCACCGGCCGATCCTTGGCGCTCCTCCATGCGCTTGTTCCTCTATACCGCGACGGCGCCCTGCATGCGCTCGCTTTCGACCGCCGCCAGAACGTCCGCGCAGGGCAGCGGCTCGAAGCCCGGGCGAAACTTTTCCCGGCCCAGGCGATAGATGGCACGGTTATACGGAACCGGAACGCCGTGCTCGGCGGCGAGCCGCACGATATAGCCGGTGATCGATTCAAGCTCCGTGTCCTGCGCGCCGCGCAGGACGACGTCTTGCGTCATGCTCGACATCCGCATGGCACGCAGCTCGCGCTTGAACAGCGGCCGCGTCAGCCAGCCGGGGACCACCGCAATCACGTGCAGGAGCGCGAAGGGCGGAATGCCGGCGATGCGGTGCTCGCGATAACCGGCGGCGCGAATAACCCGCACCCCTTCCCACAGAGTTTGGCAAAGAAGCTGCTGGTAGGCGGCGAGATTTGACAGCGGCCGCGCGCCGCGTCCGATCAGCGCGTCGAGCGCGTTGGTGAGATTGATCACGATCTTGGTGTGCACGGCATCCTGCAGACGATCGGTGACGTCGGTCGGACAGCCGCGCGCCAGGATCGATTGCACCAGCCGCAGTTCTTCTTGCAAAGAATTGTCCGGCGTACCGATCAGCAGCGGGCCTTTGCGCTGATAGCCGACCACGACCGGCTCATCGCGGCGGGCATTGTAGCCGACCACGCAGTAAATCACCTTCGAGAAGAATTCCGGCAGGATGCGCTGGTTGTCGATGCCGTTCGCCATCGACACCACGATTGGCCGGTCGCCCAGCTCGTCGGCGACCTGCCGCGCGACGGCCGGCAAGCTGTAATTCTTCACCGCCAGGACGACGATATCGACATCGCCGACGTCGCCCGGCCGGTCGACGACCGACACACGCACGGTGCGGCGCGTCCCCTGCGGCTGGTCGAAGGCGTAGGTGGTGATGCCGCTCTGACGCAGCGCCTTTTGGCTGGCGCCGTGGCCCATGACAAAGACCGACGGATCATGCTCCGCTACCCACGCCGCGACCGAGGCGCCGATGGCGCCCGGCCCGATGAAGAGGATTTTCGGCTCGCTCACGGGACGTGGTCCTCAAACGCGCGAAGAATTCACCCAGGTAGCTTCTATCAAACCGAACGGCGTGCGCAGCAGCAAGGCCATGCGAAAATCTGGCTTCTCAGACCGGGAATTTTGCGCTTCTCTCCGCGATCAAAATATGCGGGAGGACGGCGTGGCCACGGCTCTGGAAAAGACCTACGACGGCATCATCATCGGCGCCGGCCACCACGGCCTGATCCTTGGCAGCTATTTGGCGAAAGCCGGCTTGAGCGTTTTGCTTGTCGACCGGCGGCTGCAATATGGCGGCGGCCTGACCACCAAGGAAGTGACGGCGCCGGGCTTCTATCACAATCTTCATTCCATCAATCATTTCCACATTTCCGAAACGCCGTGGTTCAAGGATCTCGGGCTTGAAGACCGCGTCACCTACATCACGCCGCGCTACGAGTTCGGCCAGGCGCACCGCGACGGGACGGCGCTCGTGTTCGGGCGCGACCGCGAGGAGACCATCGCCAACGTGGCGCGGTTCTCGAAAAAGGACGCCGACACATTCCGCGAATGGAACCGCCGCGCCGAGCAGATCACGTCGCAAATTTTGATGCCCGAACGTTATGCCGAGCCGTTGCCGCAAGCCGAACGTGAGGCGCTCCTAGGAAAGACCGCGATCGGCCGCGATTTCCTGTCCATCAGCCGCCGCCAGCCGCTCGACGTGGTGCAGGAGCTGTTCGAGAACGATCACGTCAAGCTTCTGTTCCTGTTCAAGGTTTCGCTGTTCGGCACCTGGCTGACCGACACGCTGTCGAAGACAAGCCCGATGGGGTCGGTGATCCGCGCCTTCGATCTCGACACCGGCTATCAGCTCTGCCAGGGCGGCTCGTTCAACCTGGCCCGCGGCCTGATGGAGACGTTCATCGCCGCGGGCGGAACGTTTGCCCCGCAAGTCGCCATCGACCGCATTCTGATCGACGGCGGCCGCGCCCGCGGCATCGTGCTGGCCGACGGCAAGACCGTGCGGGCACGGCAATTCGTGGCCAGCACCATCGACGTGCACCAGACCTTCGAGACCATGATCGGGCGCTCGCAACTGCCGGCGGCGTTCGCCGAAAAGCTCGATCGCTTCCAGTATACCGGCTGGACGCTGTTCGGATTGCATCTCGCCCTGCACGAGAGTCCCAAATTCGCGGCTGCCGATTTCGACCCGAACATCAACCGGACGCTGAAATGGAGCATCGGCGCCGAGACAATGGAGGACCTGTTCACCGCATTCGAGGACGTCAAAGCGAACCGCGTACCGCGTATCGTGCAGTTCGGTTCCGGTCCTTTGAGCGTCATTGATCCGACGCAAGCGCCGCCCGGCAAGCACACGACCTATTGCTGGCATGTCATGCCGCTTGCGCCCGATCTGGGCGGACAGGATTCCGAGGATTTCAAGCGCGAATTCGCGGAAAAAATCATCGAGACCTTTGCGCGCTATTGTCCGAACCTCACGCGGGACAACATCATCGGCCAATACGTCTACACCGCCAGGGAATACACCCAAGAACTGATCAACATGCGCAATGGCGACATCTTCATGGGCGCGTTCAATGCCGAGCAGGTGATGTACAATCACTTCGGCTATCGCACGCCAATTGCCAACCTTTACATGGCCGGTTCGGCCGGTCATCCGGGCGGCGCCATCTCCGGCGGAGCCGGATACATCGCCGCCGGCATCATTGCCCGCGATCTCGGCGCCAAGCTATGGTGGAAGCCGGCCGATGCTTCAGCGGCGCTCGGCGCGATCGCGCAGGCAGCCTGATCGACAGATATCGAGGCATCATGTCCGAAACGTTTTCTGTTGCTGACAAAGTCGTCGTCATCACCGGCGCCGGCCAGGGCATTGGGCGGAGTTTCGCCAAGGCGTTCGCCTCCGCCGGCGCCCGCGTCGTCGTCGCCGAGCGCAATGTCGAGAAAGCGCGCGCGGTCGAGCAGGAGATTGCCTCCGGCAACGGCCACGCCCTCGTCGTCGAGACCGACGTCGCCGACGAGCATTCGGTCAAAAGCCTGGCTGCGAATATCGAGCAGTCGTTCGGCCGCGCCGATGTGCTCATCAACAACGCGGCAATTTTCTCGACGCTGGAGATGCGGCCGTTCGACCAGATTCCCTTGCCGGAATGGGAGCAGGTACTGCGCGTCAACGTCACCGGTCCGTTCCTGTGCGCACGGGCGATGCTGCCATTGATGCGCAAGAACAAATGGGGCCGCATCATCAACATGGCTTCCGGGGCGGTCACGCTCGGCCGGCCGAACTATCTGCACTATATCGCCTCGAAGGCGGCGCTGGCCGGCATGACGCATTCGATGGCGCGCGAGCTCGGGCCTGACGGCATCACCGTGAATGCGGTTCTGCCGGGCGCGACCTACACCGAGATCGCCCGCAAGACCGTGACGCCGGAGCAGAAAGAGCGCATCGTCGCCATGCAAAGTATTCCTCGGCCGCAAATACCGGAGGATTTGATCGGCGTCGTAATGTTTCTCGCCTCCGACGCCTCGGCATTCATGACCGGTCAGGAGCTGACGGTCGACGGCGGCGCGACGCATCCGTAAGTCTCGCTCGCATCGTCGAAAACGCCGCCCGACGACGCTGTGCCAAATGCTGCGCCACCCCCGCGCTTTTGCGCTTGAAAGCTTTTCCGCTTGAAGATGGGCGAACCGCCGCACCGCGGTCGCAATTCGCTTTTATCCGGTCGGCATTGCCCCCCGTTATTTTGCACCGAAGCCGGAATGGAGATCGATGCGATGCGCCATCCCCTCGTCGCCGCAACCCTGATCCTCGCCGCCGCGCCGATCGTGGTCGGCGCGGACATCGTTTTCGCCCAGGACAAGGGCCAGCATGGTCAATCGCAACAAGGAGTGCCGCTGCCTCCGGGCGGCTTCAAGCCGCCGCCGATGGCGCCAGTCAAGCCCTATCAGACCGTGGCGGTGACCTTGCCGAAGGAATTCACCGATCCAAGCTTCGTCGCCTTTCGCAAGCAGCTCGGCGAAATTGCCGAACACAAGGACAAGGCCGCGCTCGGCAAGATCGTGGTCGGCCAGGGCTTCTTCTGGATGCAGGAGAACGACGTGACCGACAAAAAGAAGTCCAGCCTCGCCAATCTCGCAAACGCACTCGATCTTGACGCCAAAGACGGTTCGGGTTGGCAATTCCTGAGCGGTTACGCCAACGAGCCGACCGGCGAGCCGCTGCCGGACCGGCCGAACGTGATTTGCGCTCCGGCGGAGCCCGATGTCGACACCAAGGCGTTCGAGGCCCTGATCAACGCGACCAAGACGGAGCCGCCGGAATGGGGTTATGCGATCAGGGACGGCGTCGAAGTGCGCAGCGCCGCCAAGCCGGACGCGCCCGTCGTCGACAAGCTCGGCGTCACGCTGGTGCGCATCCTGAGCGATAACACGCCGCCGGAAGACGAAAAACAGCCGGCGTTTCTGCACATTGCGACACCGTCCGGCAAAGCCGGCTATGTCCCGCTCGAGGCCATGTCCAGCCTCGGCAGCGACCAGCTTTGCTACACCAAGGAAGGCGGCGGCTGGAAAATTACCGGCTATTACGGTGGCGCCGCCCAATAGCAGCCTTGAAGGGGGGTAATTTGGCTATTGAAGATGCGTGTTTTCCCGACAAGAATGACACATCAACAGCACGATCGGGGCGGATGATGAGGGTTGTCAGTTCGACGCGCGATTCGAATGAGCTTGGCTTCGCCTGGCGCAAGACGCTTGCGGGCGTCGTGGTTGTTCTGTGCGTCTGTCTGCTCACGGTGCCGGCATCGACGCAGCCGCGGCTGCCTTTTACGCCGACCATCGAGGAGCCCCCGCCCGGCGTCGATCACGGCAATACCAGCGACAATCTCGCCGACCAGTATCAGCGCCAAGCGGTGTACTACCGCTCCCAGCACCCGGTCGGCACCATCATCATCGAAACGCGCGAACGCCACCTTTATCTGATCGAGAGCGAGACGCGCGCGCTGCGCTACGGCATCGGCGTCGGCCGCGACGGCTTCACCTGGTCCGGCCTGTTGCAGATCTCGCGCAAGTCCGAGTGGCCGGATTGGCACCCGCCACCCGAGATGATCGAGCGCCAGCCCTATCTGCCGCGCTTCATGGCCGGCGGGCCCGGCAACCCGCTGGGCGCACGCGCCATGTATCTCGGCAGCACGGTCTATCGCATCCACGGCACCAACGCGCCGGAGACGATCGGCCATGCCGTCTCCTCCGGGTGCTTCCGCCTGGTGAACGAGGACGTCATCGATCTCTATGACCGCGTCGCCGTCGGCACGCACGTGATCGTGCGGCAGAACTAATCAAAAGCAACGAAGTGGGGTAGGCAAAGGCGCGGAAGCGCCGTGCCCACGTTGCAATTCGCTGAAGCAGTCGTGGGCGCGCTTCGCTTAATCCACCCTACGCATCTGGATTCCCGCTCACGCGGGAATGAGCGGAAACCTATTGCTTCGCGGTCGCGGCCTCGGCAATCGACTTGGCCGTTTGCCCGAACAGGATGGCGCGCTCCTCGGCCGTGCGAATGCCGCCCGCGCCGGGATTGATTTTCGGCGTCCATTCATAGGCCTTGACGACGGCAGGCCGCGCTTTGATCGCCTCGAGCCAGCGCTTGAGATGCGGGAAGTCGTCGATGTTCTGTCCCTGCCGCTCCCAGGGAAGAACCCAAGGATAGCAAGCCATGTCGGCGATCGAATACTCGCCGCCGAGATAGCCGCGGTCCGCGAGCCGTTTGTTCATGACGCCAAACAACCGATTCACCTCGTTGCGATAGCGATCGATCGCATAGGGAATCTTCTCGGGCGCGTAGGCGCTGAAATGATTGTTTTGACCGGCCATCGGGCCAAGCCCGCCCATTTGCCAGAACAGCCACTGCAGCACGTCGTTGCGGCTGCGAAGATCCTTGCCGATGAATTTCCCGGTCTTGTCGGCGAGATAGAGCAGGATCGCGCCCGATTCGAAAATTGAAATCGGCTTGCCGCCGTCGGCCGGTTCACGATCGACGATTGCCGGGATGCGGTTGTTCGGAGCGACCGCCAAAAACTCGGGCTTGAATTGCTCGCCTTTGCCAATGTTGATCGGAATGATGTTGTACTTAAGTCCGGCTTCCTCGAGAAAAATCGTCACCTTGTGACCGTTGGGAGTCGTCCAGTAGTAGAGATCGATCATGACAAGCCTGCTTTGCGCTGGAAACGTGCTGGGGGAAGAAAGATCAAAGCATAGCGCCTCCGCGGCGCATCCTGGAAGTCCCGCCCCGCGCATCCCTGCTATCGGCCCACGATGCTTGAATACGCGCTGCGCACGCCCACATTGTACGTCTCTATCCCGCAGCAAAAGCCAACGGCGCCGCCGCAAGTTCCGCCCGCTGCCGCTTGGTCGCAGCAATGTGCAGGAAGTCGGCACCGGCTGCTCCGCGCCCGCAACATGATGAGCCTTTGCGAGAGCCCGCTCGCACGCTTGGCGGCAGCCTCGATCGTGCTAGGCTGGTCGCGGGATCACAGCAAACGAGCAAGACAGAATTCATGATCACCGAAATTGCGCAGATCGAGGTCAAGCCCGGCATGGAAGCGGAATTCGAAGCCGCCGTGAAAAGTGCCGCGCCGATTTTCAAGCGCGCCAAAGGCTGCCACGGCATGGAGCTTCGGCGCTCCATCGAGAAGCCGAGCCGCTACCGGCTGTTCGTCACCTGGGAAACGGTCGACGACCACAATGTCGGCTTCCGCGGTTCGCCCGATTTCCAGGAGTGGCGACAACTTGTCGGCCATTATTTTGCCGCGCCGCCAGATGTCGAGCACGTGCAGCAGGTCGTGCACGGGTTTTGACGCGGAGCCATTTTAGCGCGCGGCCGCACTTTCCCCGCTAGCGGACTCGGCCCATATTGGCCTTATGGCGAAGAGCCCCGATCGACCGCACGCGCCGAAGGGACGCGATCCGGCCAAACATTCGAAAAAAGACCCGGCCAAGCCGACGCGCGCCAAGGCGGCGCGGCCGGACTCGGCACCGCTCGATCCGGCGCTCGCCGATCTGCTCAATCCGGCCATCGGCCGCGGCCGCGCCGGCGTCGGCTCGCAGACCGGGATCGAGCCAAGGACGCGCGACGACTCAATTCCCTCCCCCCTTGCGGGGGAGGGTGGGGAGGGGGGTCGCGAGGCGAAATCACCAACGGCGTCGGATGCGCAAGAGCGCTCGCCCTCGCCTGCGCGTCGCCTCCCGACCCCCACCCCTGACCCCTCCCCACAAGGGGGAGGGGAACAGCAAGCGGAAGGGGAACAGCAGACTTCGCGCATCGCCCCGCCGCCCGACAATTCGTTCGATCGCCGCGCCGATTTTGCCAACGCGCACCGTGCGCGCGCGTCGGTCGCGCGCGGCTTCGGCGAAGCGCCGCAGCAGGGCTATGTCGGCAAGACGCCGGTTCCCCCCGGCGAACTCGATCCCGACCTGGCGCGCGCTCTTGGCATCGACGAGCAGGACGGCGAGCGCGGAGACGACGCGTCGAGCGTGATCACGCCCGATATGGGCCCCGCCCGGCTGCGCCTGCGGCCGGCCCGCGGCGAAGTCGGCACGGTCGCCGGCCTTGCCAGCCAGCAATCGCTCGACCGGCTGTTGCGCGAAGGCCGTGCGGAATTCCGCCAAGACGACGGCGCGAATAGAATCTGGGTGCCGCACCGGCCGGAACGGCCGGAGAAAAGCGAGGGCGGCCGGCCTCTGGTCATCCAATCGGAATTCGATCCGAAGGGCGATCAGCCGCAGGCGATCGCCGATCTGGTCGAAGGCGTGCGCCGTCAAGACCGCACACAGGTGCTGCTCGGCGTCACCGGCTCGGGCAAGACCTTCACCATGGCGAAAGTGATCGAGGCGACGCAGCGCCCGGCGCTGATCCTCGCGCCCAACAAAACGCTGGCGGCGCAGCTCTACGGCGAGTTCAAGAATTTCTTTCCCGACAATGCGGTCGAGTATTTCGTCAGCTATTACGATTACTACCAGCCGGAAGCCTATATCCCGCGCACCGACACCTATATCGAGAAGGATTCCTCGATCAACGAGCAGATCGACCGCATGCGGCACGCGGCGACGCGCGCGCTGCTCGAGCGCGACGACGTGGTGATCGTCGCTTCGGTGTCCTGCATCTACGGTATCGGCTCGGTCGAGACCTATTCGGCCATGACGTTCGCGCTCAAGCAGGGCGAGCGCCTGGATCAGCGCGCCTTGCTCGCCGATCTGGTCGCCCTGCAATACAAGCGCACCGCCGGCGATTTCTATCGCGGCTCGTTCCGCGTGCGCGGCGATGCGATCGAGATCTTTCCCGCGCACTACGAAGATCGCGCCTGGCGCGTGTCGCTGTTCGGCGATGAAGTGGAATCGATCCACGAATTCGATCCGCTCACCGGCCAGAAGACCGACGAGCTGGAATTCGTGAAGATCTACGCCAACTCGCATTACGTGACGCCGCGGCCGACGCTCTTGCAGGCGATCGCCGGCATCAAAGTCGAATTGCGCCAACGGCTCGACCAGCTCAATGCCGCTGGCCGCCTGCTCGAAGCGCAGCGGCTCGAGCAGCGCACGCTCTACGATCTGGAAATGATGGAGGCGACCGGCGCCTGCGCCGGCATCGAGAACTATTCGCGCTATCTGACCGGGCGGAAGCCCGGCGAGCCGCCGCCGACGCTGTTCGAATATGTGCCCGATAACGCGCTGGTCTTCGTCGACGAGAGCCACGTCACCGTGCCGCAGCTTGGCGGCATGTATCGCGGCGACTTCCGCCGCAAGGCGACGCTCGCCGAATACGGCTTCCGCCTGCCGTCATGCATGGACAACCGGCCGCTGCGTTTCGAGGAATGGGACGCGATGCGGCCGCAAACCACGTGTGTCTCCGCGACGCCGGGCTCGTGGGAGCTCAACGAGTCCGGCGGCGTGTTCACCGAGCAGGTGATCCGCCCGACCGGGCTGATCGATCCGCCGGTCGATATCCGTCCGGCGCGCACCCAGGTCGACGATCTGGTCGGCGAGGTGCGGCAGACGGCGCAGAAAGGCTATCGCAGCCTGGTCACCGTGCTGACCAAGCGCATGGCCGAGGATCTGACCGAATACCTGCACGAGCAGGGCATTCGCGTGCGCTACATGCACTCGGACATCGACACGATCGAGCGGATCGAGATCATCCGCGATCTACGGCTCGGCGCCTTCGACGCCTTGGTCGGCATCAATCTGTTGCGCGAGGGCCTCGATATTCCGGAATGCGCACTGGTCGCGATCCTCGACGCCGACAAGGAAGGATTCCTGCGCAGCGAGACCAGTCTCGTGCAGACCATCGGCCGCGCCGCGCGCAACATCGACGGCCGCGTCATCCTCTATGCCGACACCGTCACCGGCTCGATGGAGCGCGCCATGGCCGAGACCAATCGCCGGCGCGAGAAACAGCAGGCGTATAATGTCGAGCACGGCATCACGCCGGAGAGCGTGCGCAGGGGCATCGCCGACATTCTGCAGAGCGTGTACGAGCGCGACCACGTGCTGATCGCGACCGGCGCCGGCTCGGGCGGCGAGTTCGAGGACGCCGCCACCATCGGCCACAATTTCGAGGCGGTGATTTCCGATCTGGAAACGCGCATGCGCGCTGCCGCCGCCGATCTCGATTTCGAGGAAGCCGCGCGGCTGCGCGACGAGATCAAACGGCTGCGCACCACCGAACTCGCCGTGACCGACGATCCGACGGCGAAGATTTTGCCGTTATCCGGCGAACGCGGCGCGCCGCGCCGGAGCGGGCCGCGCCAAGGCGGGAGCAAGGTGCACAAGCCGGCGCTCGATGAGATGGGCATCGCGCTCCATCACGAGATCAAGCCGGCAAGGCCGCGGCAAGAGGCGGGGAGCGCCGGAGGCGCGACAGGGACGCAAAGAAACCACCCGCGCAAACCTAGTCTCGACGAAATGGGCCCGGGCGTGGAGTCGATTCCAGGCAATCGGCAAGAGGCGGGGAGCGCCGAAGGCGCGACAGGGACGTCAAAAAGCGGCCCGCGCTCTACGCTCGGCCGCCCCGGCATGCGCGGCGGCTGGAAGCCGCGCGGGCGGTAAGATCGAATGTAACGATCGGTCGGTTACTGCTTCATCTCGTCCGGCTCGAAACCGATTCCGCTCCGCCGCGCGCAGGCGCGCAGCCACGGCAGAATTCCGCCCGGAACCGGGAATTCCAATTTCTCGATCTTGGGCGCATCGAAAGTCACGGGCGCGCCGTCGCCGAGCGCGTCGGCCAAAGCGAGTCCATGTTGCGGGAAAATTCCGATCTCGTCGCCGCCGAGCATGTGGGAGGAAAAAGCGGCAAACGGCTTTTTGTCGATGGCCAGCGACGCCTCGAGCGGCTGGCCCTCCGGCAAGTTCAAGCTGGAATCCTTGAGCATCATGGTGAGGCCCTTGACGCGGCTGACCATCAGGAACGTCCCGATCACGTGAGCGCCGGCACCCGATCCGACCCGGTAGTGCTGCCGGATGAAACAGACGGCGATCTTGCCGTCGCCGCTGCGCAGCTCCGAAGCATCCCAGCCGCTGATCTTCTGCTTGTCCTCGATGCCCGGCGGGCCGGCTGCGGTCGATTGTGCGGCCGCGACCTCGGGTGAACGCGGGCGCGGCGCCGGAACATCGCCGGCCTTCGGGTCGGTCGGCCGATCGAGCGCGATGTCGAATTGCTTGCCGCATTGTTTGAGCCAGTTGAGCGCCTCGCCCGGCAGGTCGAGGCTCATGGCACCCGTATCGACGCCGGCGCCATCCGAATGCAGGCGCAGCGTGGCCGCCTTTTCCAGCGCGGACAGCACGCCCGCCGCGTCGCCGGGATGGACCGCCAGCGTGCCCGCGCGCACCGTGAAGGCGGTGGCCGGAAACGCATGGTCGCCGACAACGACCTCGGCCTGATCGTCCAGAATTCTTTCCGGCGGCATTTTGTTATCGCTGATGGCGAAGGCGAGGCCGGAGCCGCGGCCGACGATGAGGCTCAAGACCGTTTCGATGCCCTCCCCCGCCGCGCCGCGCGAACGTTTGGCGACCAGCACACATTGCCGGACTTTTTTATCGGGACCGGTCTCCGGCAGCCCGCTCCAATAGCCGTCGGGGAAATGGACGGTCTTGCCGGCCACCGGCCTTTCCGGCGCGGCGGCCTCGGACCTGCTTGCGGCGCCGGTCAGGCCAAGGAGTGCGGCAACGGCCGCGCCGATCACCACTATGCGAATCCAGGTGTTTGCCAGCGCCATCGCCTGCCCCGCAATGTTTGTCATCTGCGTGAATTATAGGCATCGGCAAGGGCAGCCGAAACAAGCCCGCGCAAAGCGGCGACGGGAAAAAGCAGAGCGAAGGAGGGACGCCGCCATGGACGTCTTTGTTCCCTACAGCGGCTTGCACGCGCTGACGCTCGCCGTTTGTGCGCTCTTGATCGCGGCGCCCGCGGTCGTCGGCAAAAAGCTGGACAGCAATGGCGAGAGCGCCTTGCGCCGCAGTCTCGCGGCGCTCGCCGTTTGCTACTGGCTTGCCTACAATATCTGGTGGAACTGGCACGGCCTCGATCCGCGCACCGGTTTGCCGCTGCAGATCTGCGACATCAACGGGCTGATGGCGCCATTGGCGCTGCTGAGCGGTTGGCGCTTCGCGCGCGCGACCTTGTATTTTTGGACCGCCGCACTGACGCTGCAGGCCTTTATCCAACCGGCGCTGACCGCGGGACCGGCCTCGCTGATCTTCTGGGCATTTTGGACCGCGCATACGCTGATCGCCGCCTGCGCGGTCTACGACATTGCCGTACTGGGCTATCGGCCTTCTTGGACCGATCTCGGCCGCGCCTTGATCGTAAGCGCCGGCTATGTCGCCGTGGTGGTGCCGATCAACCTGTGGCTCGCCTCCAATTACGGCTATCTCGGCAACCCGGCAGCCGTCAGCGAAGTGCCGCCGTTTGTCCGTGCGCTGGGGCCGTGGCCACAACGCGCGATCGTTCTCCTGGCGCTGGCGCCGCTTGGTTTTGTCGCCGTCTTGCTGCCTTGGCTGTTTCTTTCCCGGCGCGCGGCCTCGGACAAACCGGCAGCCGCGGCGCCCAGAGCGCCAATCGCTTCAGATTGAATCGATGCGGCACAGCGTTCGTGCTTTGCATCTCGTTCTGCATCTTTGCGCTCGGCGTTTTTGTGTTGTCGCCGGGCGCGGCCGCGGCCGCGGAAATTCCGGCGAGGAATGTAGCGGCCGCAAGCACGATGAGGCTTCGATTCACGAGGCTTCGTTTGTTCATGGCGATCTCCGTGCTGGAATGATCGCCCCGAGAAGACAACGCGCCCGGCAGCCGCGCCGTTTCGCTAAAGCTTGTCCATCGGCCGCTCAAAAACGCCGCGCGGCGGGGTGACGCGGCTTCAGGAACTCACCACTGCCTTTGCCGACCAATAGGGGCCGTAACCGAACGGGTACCAAGGCCATATTCCTCGGCGTGATTTTGGCACGCGGACTTCGCCAACAGTCTCACCGCGTCAGCTTTTGCAGCTCGGGGAACGGCGCGTAGGTCGCGCCAGTGCATTGCTCCTTCGCCTTGTCGAGGAAGCGGTCGAAGCGCCCCACCAGAAAGACGGCGGCCATTTCCTTGACGCCGGCGTAGTCGCTGTCGCGCTTTTTGGCGTTGAAGCGCAGGCAAACGACGTAACGCGGCACGTTGCCGACGGTCTTGAGCGCCGGCTCCGCGATCGCGGCATCGCGGATGCCGGTCGGATCGTTGAGATAGGCGTGCATGGCTCCGAGGATCTCGCGCTTATAGTCGGCCGGCGGGGTATTGAGCTCCGAATTGGCAGCCTCGGTGGAAGCGGAATTGTGCGTGCAGGCGCCGAGGATGAGGCTCAATCCGGCAACAAGAGCGGCCGCCTGCCGGCAAACGCTACCGCGCATCGACTGGCGCCCCCTTCATGGCCCGGCCCCACACCCACGGTCTTGCCGCCAGACCGCCGCTCGACCGTGGCGAGTTGTAGGAACTTCGCGTCCGCTCCGCCAGTGCCATTGCGGCCGCAGGCGGTGTCGCCATATGGGAAAAGCCCTTATAAGGGTCGGCCAGCCTGGAATCGACTGCGGCAAAGTTGGTGCTTAACCGTCTTGTGGCACGATATCGCCCACCTCATTCATGACTACGGCCTCCTGGTGGTCGCGGTCGTCATCGGCCTCGAGAGCATCGGGTTACCAGTCCCGGGCGAGTCGGTGCTGATCCTTGCCGGGATCTTCGCCGGCACCGGGCACAATCTCAACATCTTCTGGGTGGTGGTGGTCGCGGCAGTCGCCGCCGTCGCCGGTCAAATCGTCGGCTATGTGATCGGCCGGGAATTCGGCTATCGGCTGCTGCTGCGCTATGGCCCCTATGTGCGGGTCACCGAAAGCCGCATCAAGCTTGGGGAATATCTGTTCCTCCGGCACGGCAGAAAGATCGTCGTCGTTGCTCGCTTCGTTCCCCTGTTGCGCAGCCTGGCCGGCATTCTCGCCGGCGCCAATCGCATGCCCTGGCTGCAATTCCTGATCGCCAATAATGTCGGCGCGTTTGCCTGGGCAAGCGTGTTTGGCTTTGCGGCCTATTTCCTGGGGCATCAGATGGAACACGTCGCGGGGCCGGTGGTGATCGCGATCGGCATCGCCGCCATCGTCGCGCTTGCCATCGGCGCCAATTTTGTCGGGCGCCATGAGGCGCAGCTTGCCGCGGAAGCCGAGCGCGCCCTGCCGGGGCCTTTGAAATAGCGGAAAATAGCGGACCGGCCGGCCAAAACCGGTCCGGAAACGGGGTTTTCGGCAGCTTGCGGCGAAAGTGAGCCGACGCCATATAGGCAAAGTCGGGCGAGGCTCCGGGCGCCTGACGAGAGAGGCGCCGCATGGGCCTCGCACAAAGTCGCTTTCAAGGGCTTTGAGGACATGTCCAGGATTTCGTCGCTTTCGAGCCCCTTTCTGCTTGGTTTCGACGAGATCGAACGTGCTCTCGACCGCGTCACGAGAGCGGCGGACGGCTATCCCCCGTACAATATCGAGCGCGTCCCCCGTGACGAAGCCAATCCGGAGCGGCTGCGCATCACACTCGCGGTCGCGGGCTTTACCCGCGAACAGCTGGATGTGACGCTGGAAGAGAGCCAGCTGGTGATTCGCGGCCGGCAGCAGGACGACAAAAGCCGCCAGTATCTGCACCGCGGCATCGCCGCCCGCCAATTCCAGCGCAGCTTCGTGTTGGCGGAGGGCATGGAAGTGCAGAGCGCCGACCTCAAAAATGGGCTGCTTTCGATCGACCTGGTCCGCCCGCAGCCGGAACGTATCGTGAAGTCGATCTCGATCAAGGAATCAGAGTGAGGAAACCGAATAGTGTTCGGTGGCGTTACCGGAAGAAGGAGTTACCGGCCATGTCAGGATTGAGCCGTACCGAAATGAAACACATCGAGATCTCCCCAGAAGCGCTGGCGCAGCTTGGCGACGGGGAGATTGCGTATGTGAAAACCATCCGCTCCGAGGACGTGCATGCGTTGTTTCCGCAGGTGCCGGAAATCGAGCCCGGTCTGAAGCTGTTCGCGCTGCACGCGGCGGACGGCACGCCGATCATGCTCACCGACTCGCGCGAAGCCGCGTTCGCCAACGCGGCAAGCCAGCAGCTCGAAATGGTGAGCGTTCACTGACCAGACCAGCGCTCAGCGATCCGTCATCAAAGAAAGGGCCGGCGCTGTGCCGGCCCTTTTCGTTTTTCTCTTTTGTTCCTGTTCGGAGCGCCGATCTCGCCGGCGCCGCTGGAGCGCAATCGCTTCAGATTGAATCGATTGGCGCTCTAACATTTTGGTGGAGCATGATCCCCCGGGCCAAGCCCGAGGGCATGCTTTTCGGAAAACCGGCTTCCACCCCGGATCAAGTCCGGGGCAGGCTTTTTCCGGATCGTGCTCTACGCGGCGCTGGCCGATGGCATGGCGAGCACGGCATAGAGCGCTTCGGCATCCTCCGAGGCGCGCAGCTTATGGGCGACCGTCGGGTCGCGCAGCAGCCGCGCCACCCGCGCCAGCGCCTTCAGGTGGTCGGCGCCAGCGCCCTCCGGCGCGAGCAAGAGAAAGATCAGATCGACCGGCTGGCCGTCGAGCGCCTCGAAATCAATGGGGCGGTCGAGCCGCGCGAATAACCCGAACAGCCGCGTAAGATTCGGCATCTTGCCATGAGGAATGGCGATGCCGTTGCCCACGGCGGTCGAACCGAGCTTCTCGCGCTGCATCAGAATTTCAAAAATGGCGCGCTCGTTCTGACCGGTCAGCACCGCGGCGCGCGCGGCAAGCTCCTGCAGCGCCTGCTTTTTATTGTTGACTTTGAGTGCCGGAAGGATCGCGTTCGGAGCGACCAGATCAATGAGCGGCATCGTGAGGACCTGAGGAGATGAACGCTAGGCCAGGCAAAGACTTGCAATCTGGAGACTGGCAAGCCGGAAGCTTGCAGGCTGGAGACTTGGCAAGCAAGGCCAGACCTCGCGCTGACGTTTTGAGGTGGTCTTTCCCGAATGGACGTTTCCGCTGTTCGGGAACGCGCTCAAGGGCGGCGGACCATAGGGAGGGCGGACAACCGCGTCAATGGGCTTCCGACAAGAGCTGTTGAACCAGTGAGTTCCCTCGGTTCGCCCCCGGCACGCTAAAGCATGTCCCGGCAAAGTGGAAACCGGTTTTCCGAAAAGGACATGCGACCACGCAAGAAGCGAGAGCACATCCCAATTCAACCGGATCGGGATGTGCTCTAGGCGCGATGGTCCTTCAGCCGGCGATGATAGCGGCGCAACCGCTTCTCCACCCGCAGTGCCGCCTGGTCGGCGCTCGCGTAAGCGTCGGGCGCGCGGCCCTCGGCGCGCAGCGTGACCTTGGAATCCAGGTGCACGGCGCATTCGGTGTGAAATCCCGAGCCGTCCCGCGCCACCGTGACATGCCCCGAATAGCCACCGTCGAAATATTTGCCCATCGCCTCACCGATGCGGCTGTTGATGCGTTCCCGCAAAGCCTCCCCGACGTCCAAGTTTTTTCCCGAAACGCGAAACGACATGGGCGGCCTCCGCGCAGGGCATTCGAGTTCGAAAAACGAGAACTATCCTCTACCCGACCTAGGTATCGCCGGCGGCGGCGTCAACGTCGGGCGACGCGGCAAAAACGCGTCCGGCCGCAGATCAGGTGACAGGAACCGCCTGCTTCTCGCGCCGCCGCTGCACGGACGAGGGAATGCGCATCGCCTCGCGGTATTTTGCGACCGTCCGGCGCGCGATATCGATGCCCGATTCGCGGAGCTTGTCGACGATGGTGTCATCCGACAGGACACCGGCCGCCGTCTCAGCGTCGATCAAGTGTTTGATCCGGTGGCGCACGGCCTCGGCCGAATGCGCTTCCCCGCCATGCGCCGCGGCGATCGCCGAGGTGAAGAAATATTTGAGCTCGAAGATGCCGCGGCTGGTGGCCATGTATTTGTTGGCGGTGACGCGGGAGACCGTCAACTCGTGCATGCTGATCGCTTCGGCGACGGTCTTGAGGTTCAGCGGCCGCAGATGCTCGACGCCGTGGGCAAAGAAGCCGTCTTGCTGGCGCACGATCTCGTTGGCCACTTTCAGAATCGTGCGCGCCCGCTGGTCGAGCGCGCGCACCAGCCAGGTGGCGCTCTGCAGACACTCGGCCAAATACGACTTGTCGGTATCGCGCCGCGTCGTTGCCGACACTTCGGCATAATAGGTCTGATTAACCAGCACCTTTGGCAGCGTGTCCGAATTGAGCTCGACGATCCAGCCGCCGTCCGGCCCCGAACGCACGAAGACGTCCGGCACGATCGGCTGCACGGTCGCGGATCCGAAAGCGAGGCCGGGTTTCGGATTGAGCCGGCGGATTTCCGCAATCATATCGGCGAGGTCTTCATCACCGACGCCGCAGATTTTCTTCAAGGCGGCGAAATCGCGTTTGGCCAGCAAATCGAGGCGAGCGATCAACGCCGCCATCGCCGGATCGAAGCGATTGCGTTCCTTGAGTTGCAGCGTCAGACACTCGGCCAAGTGGCGCGCGCAGATCCCGGGCGGATCGAAGCTCTGCAGGACGCCGAGCACCGTCTCGATTTCGGCAACACCGGTGCCGAGCTTTTCCGCCGCGGTTTCCAGATCGCCGCTGACGTAGCCGGCTTCGTCGACAAGATCGATGAGGTATTGGCCGATCATCCGCTGCATCGGCTGGGCGACCGCGAGTGCAAGCTGCTCGCGCAGCCAATCGGCCAGCGTGGTCTCGGCCGGGACGAAGGCCTCGAGGTTGTATTCGCCGTCGTCGCGGCCGCCGGCGCCGACCGCCGCCCATTCCGAATAGGCGGCCGGGCCTTCGGCAGCGCGCTGCCGGCTCGGCTCGGCTTCGTCGGGAAACACATCGTCCGTCCGCGCATCGAGTGCGTCTTCGATCGCGTTCCGGCTCGGCTCGGCGGTATCGGTGGCGGCCGCGTCCCAGGTGTCGCCGTCGGCGGCCGGATTGTCCGCCGCTTCTCCGGCGCCCGTCTCGGCGGGACCGTGCTCCTCATCGGCGCCCCGGTCGAGCAGGGGATTACGCTCAAGTTCAGCCTCGACATAGGCCACCAGATCCAGATTCGACAGCTGCAGCAGCTTGATCGCCTGCATGAGCTGCGGCGTCATCACCAGCGCCTGGCTCTGGCGGATCTGCAGTCTTTGGGTAAGGGCCATCCGGCGGGCTACTTGGTCCAATTCTTGCTTATGGTCGTTCTACAGCAAGTCGGACGCCCTGTCGTCAACCGATTTCGAACAGGGTTACAGCTGGAACTGCTCGCCCAGATACAGCCGGCGCACATCGGGATTATTGACGATATCGGCCGCCCGGCCCTCCATCAGAACCTCGCCGGAATAAATGATATAGGCCCGGTCGGTCAGGCCGAGCGTCTCGCGCACGTTGTGATCGGTGATCAGCACGCCGATGCCGCGGTTGGTCAGATGCCGCACCAGCGCCTGGATGTCGCCGACGGCTATCGGGTCGATGCCGGCAAAGGGCTCGTCGAGCAGCATGTAATTGGGCCGGGTCGCCAAGGCGCGGGCGATCTCCACGCGGCGGCGTTCGCCGCCGGAGAGCGCGATCGAGGGCGTCTTGCGCAACCGCGTGATGTTGAATTCCTCGAGCAACTCGTCGAGGTCGCGCTCGCGCTGTTTGGCGCTCCGCTCGACCACTTCCAGCACGGCGCGGATATTCTGTTCGACATTGAGGCCGCGGAAGATCGAGGCCTCTTGCGGCAGATAACCGATGCCAAGCCGCGCGCGCTGATACATCGGCAGCGGCGTCACATTGTGGCCGTCAAGTTCGATGCGTCCCTTGTCGGCCCGGATCAAGCCGGTGATCATGTAGAAGACCGTCGTCTTGCCGGCACCATTAGGGCCGAGCAGTCCCACAGCCTCGCCCTTGCGCACATAGAGGCTCACGCCCTTGACGACTTTGCGGCCGACGAAGGTCTTTTCCACGCCGTGCACCGCGAGCACGCCCTTGCGATCGACCGGCGCTGTGCCGTTGCCCTCCTGGCGGCGCGGCCGCGGCGGCGGCGCAAAGCTTTCCGGTGGGGGCGGGCGCCTAGGCCCGCTGTCCGGTGGAGGCGAACGTTTCGGTACGTTGTCCGGCGGCCGCCGCGAGCGCTGCGGCGGCGGTGGCGGCGGTGGCGGCGGTTGCTTGCTGCGCGTCTTGCGATCCGGCGCCGGGCCGCTCGCGATGTCGAGGTAGGTGCCGTTGATGGTCCCGCCCATGTTGGCGAGATCGATCGCCTCTACCTGGGCAAGCGCCGGCTGGCGCGGCGGCGCGCCGCGGCGGCGGAAATATGAGAAAATGTCGACCACGCCGGCTAGCCTTGGAACCTTTACGTCGAATCGCGGGGACACACCCCTCGTCGCATGGGGATTTTATCCGATTTTCCGCTGCGATGCTGCGACTGCGAGACCTGATTCGTCCCTCTAATTCGGCTTCGCTGGCCCGATCGACATGGTGTTCGAGGGCCCGCCCTTCGCATCTTTGTTCGGCAGGATCACCGCACGGACACGACCGGGGACACGACCGGGCGCGTCCCCCTCGGCGGAATCGAAATGGGCGTTGCCGGAGACCGTGTCGACCACGACCCGCTCGCCATGCAGCACGTTCTTGCCTTGGGCGACCGTGACATTATGGATGAGCGTAATCGTCTTCGTCTTCAGATCGTAGACGCCGGTATCGCCGCTCGCCGTTTGATCCTTGGATATAACGGTGACGCCGCCGCGCGCTTCGATTCTGCGAATATCCTGTGTGCGCGCCGGCATCCCACCGGGCTGCGGCTGTTGTTCGTGCGGTCGTTTACTTTGAGCATTGGCCGCCGCGCTCGCCGTGCGCGTTGCAGGCGCGCCCGGCTCGGGCCCATAGAACACGACCAGCTTCTGGCACTTGATCGTGGTATCGCCCTGCACGACCTGCACGTCGCCGGAGAAGGTCGCCATCTTTTCCTTGTCGCGCACTTCAAGCGTAGCCGCGTCGATCTGGATCGGCTGATCCTGGTTCTCGTTCTGCAGAAGGCCTTGCACCGGACCGACGGGTTGCACAGGCGCCGGGGCAGCGGCGCTCGCGCGCTGAGGCTGCGCGGCAGCGATGGCCGGCGCGTGCAGGGCAATGATCAGAATGGGGAGCCAGAGGCGCTGTGTCATCGCTC
Source organism: uncultured Alphaproteobacteria bacterium (assembly GCA_963831135.1). Lineage (GTDB taxonomy): Bacteria > Pseudomonadota > Alphaproteobacteria > Rhizobiales > Xanthobacteraceae > BOG-931. The sequence continues at coordinate 64,653 of CAWHPH010000031.1, read as the reverse complement.
CGCCGCCCGCGCGCTCGCTTGCTCCGGCTGCACGACCATCGACACGCCGCCGCCGAAGCGGATGACGTCGCCGCTGTCCCGCACCTCCAAATTCTTGGCGTTGACCACGCCGCTGGTGAGCTTCACCCAAACCGGCTTGTCGGAGATGACGGTCCCCTTATGCACGTCGATCGCGGCTTCGCTCAGGCGCGCCTCGTAGCCGTTCGACGAGGTCACGTGGACATTGTCGGAGAGCGTGAGCATTTCAGTTTTCATGTTATAGCTGCCCGAGTTGGACGTGAGATTGACCATGCTCTTGTCTTCCAGCTCGATCTTGGCCTGAATCTGGTTCAACTCCATCAGATCAGGCTTGGTGATGTCCTGCTCGGCCGAATTGGCGGTGAACTCGTAAGGCCGGGAATCGGCCGTATAGCCGGTGAGGCGCGGCTGCTGCATCGTGACCTTGGTCCCCTTGATCACCAACTTCGCGAGATCTCCGGGCAGCCTCAAGCTTCCCACCGTCGGCATGTAATTGGCGCCAATCGTGAGGAGAAGCGCCGCCGCCAGCACCGCAGGCACGCCGAGCCGCAGCAAGCGCACATGAAGACTGTGCCGCAGCGCGGCCCTGTACAGCCGATCGGCGTCACCGCGCGACCCGGCCGAAATATTGTGCCTCGCATTCCCGACAGGATAGGCGGTAGTCAGCGGCTTTCCCCTAAGACTGGCGCCCCGATTCGCCATCGCGGACCGCTTTTAGCGGGTCCGCCAAGAGATTGTCCCTCTGGAACAAGGGATTTCTCCCCGGAACAAGGGATTGTCTCCCTGGAATATGGCTTGCACCGGGCGGGACCGCAGGCCCAGTCACGCAGACGGCGCCCGATTTCTTCGAAAGACTACCAAATCCATGCGGTTCGCGCAGCCCTCGCGCGAGATCCGGCCCGAATGTGACGCCACGTGCAGGCTGCCGGCACCGGTCAGGAATGGGCGAATATGTCCTCCTCGGCAAAACCGGCGAGATCCAGCCGGACCCGATCGGGCAAGAAGCGAAAACAGGCGGCCGCCAGCTTTTCGCGCCCTTCACGCGCCAGCATGGCATCGAGTCGCTCCTTGAGCGCATGCAGGTAGAGCACATCGGCAGCGGCATAGGAAATTTGCGCGTCAGACAATTCAGCCGCCCCCCAGTCCGACGATTGCTGCTGCTTCGAAAGGTCGTGTCCGAGCACTTCACGCACGAGGTCTTTGAGGCCGTGCTTGTCGGTATAGGTGCGACTGAGCCGCGAAGCGATCTTGGTGCAATAAACCGGCCCCGGCATGACGCCAAACGCGTTGCAGAGCATCGCAAGGTCGAAGCGCGCAAAATGAAAAATCTTGAGCACGCCCGGATCGGAGAGGAGCCGTTTCAGATTCGGAGCGTCGGTCGCGTGCGGCGGAATCTGCACCACGTCGGCGGAGCCGTCCCCGGGCGAAAGCTGAACCAGGCACAGCCGATCGCGCCGGAGCGAAAGCCCCATGGTCTCGGTATCGATCGCCACTGCGCCGGTGTAGCGCGAAAGATCAGGCAGGTCGCCGCGGTGCAGACGTATGGTCATGCGGAAATGGACTATCGCATGCCACATGGCGCGTCAAAGTCGAGCCTTCGACTATCTCTCGGTGGAACACGCGAATGCCCCGACTTTGCCGCCATCCGTGACAGTACGAAGCAGTATCGATAACATCGGCATCCACGCGGCCGACCAGATAACGGCCGAATGGGAGGATTGCTACAGCGTGCAGCCCGCGCCGGCGATCACGACATTACAGCCTGCCGCGCGGCCACGGCGGCGCCTGCTGCCGCGCGGGCTGTGGCATGGCCGCTCCGTGCGCGCCCAGCTCCTGTTGATTTTCGTGCTGATCGACATCGCCGCGCTGCTCGTCGGTGGCAGCGTCGCCGTGTTGCGGGCGCGCGCACAGACGCGCATCGAAATGGCGGCATCCGTGCGCCTCGCCGAGGCCCTTGTGGGCGACGCGGTTGGCCTCGCGCATCAGCAAATTCCGGCCGAGCGATTTCTGGCGAACTTGCCCGTCCAGTTGCGCTCAATCCGTCATGTGCGGATCGCCGTGAAAGACGCGACCGGCGTTGCTATCGCGGCGACGCCGTCCGCAGAAGGCGCTGGCGGCGCCCACGCCGTCGCGCCGGGATGGTTCACCAACCTGGTCGCCCCCCCGGTCAAGACCCACAGACTTCCAGTGATCATCGATGGCGCCAAGGTCGGCGACGTGGAGATCGCCGGAGAACCCGCCGACGAGATCGCCGAGTTCTGGGAAAACACGACCGCAATGGCGGCGACCATCGCTTTCCTCAACGTCGCGATGGTCGGCATGCTCTATGTTCTGTTCGGCCGGGTGCTCGATCCGCTCACGTTGCTTGCCGGCGGTCTCTCCGATCTGAAGCGGCAAAGCTACGACGTAAGACTGCCCAAGCCGCAAGCGCGCGAGCTGGCCGTCATCACCGATCATTTCAATGCGCTGGCACTCGCGCTCGACGCTGCGCGCGCGGAGAACCAGCGTCTTCATCGTCAGCTCATCACGGCGCAGGACGACGAAAGGCGGCGCACCGCACTGGAATTGCACGATGAGGTCGGGCCTTGTCTGTTCGGACTGAAAGCGAATGCCAGCTCGATTGCAAGCGCGGCGGCGGCGCTGCCAGACAAAGCCAGAGCAAACATAATGGAACGATTGCGCGACACCGTGGCCACGATCGATCATCTTCAGGCGATCAACCGCAGCATGCTCGAACGTCTGCGGCCGATGGCGTTAGGCCATGCTCCACTGGCCGACATACTCGATCGGCTGGTGCGCGAATGCGCGAGCCGGCATTCGCAGATTTCGTTTTCCTTCGACGCCGCGGGCGCTCAACGCAGTTACGGCAACTCGATCGACCTCACCGTCTATCGCTGCATACAGGAAAGCCTTACCAACGCCGTCCGCCATGCCCAGGCGCAGCATGTGACGGTGGAGATGAAGCAAGCCGAAAAGGAAAAACAGCTTGCGCTGACCGTGCGAGACGACGGCTGCGGGATCTATCCCGGCAAGGTCGCGGGCTTCGGCATGCGCGGGATGCAGGAGCGTGTCGAAGGTTTGGGCGGCCATTATACGATCGAAAGCGAAGCCGGCAGAGGCACCTGCGTGCGGGTCACCCTCCCGTTCACCGAAGCCGAGGACACCGCGGCGAAATCGCGCCTATCGAATACGGTGACGGCATGACCAGCGTCCTCGTCGTCGACGATCATCCGATCGTTCTGCAGGGATGCCGGCGCATGCTGGAGGACGCAGGCGTCGAGAGCATCTTCGAAGCGAGGGATTCGCCGAGCGGATACAAGCTCTATCGGCGCCATCGGCCTGACGTGGTCATCGTCGATCTGGCAATGCAGGGTAGCGGGCTCGCCGGCCTGCCGCTGATCCGCCGCATCAGCGCGCACGAAGTGCGCGCGCGCATTCTCGTATTCAGCATGCACAGCGATCCGGTCATCGTCGCGCGCGCCCTCGAAGCCGGCGCCTCCGGCTACGTCCTCAAGGACACCTCTTCCGAAGATTTTTTGAAGGCATTCCGGACGGTCCTGGCCGGCGAGCCGTATTTGAGCCATGAATTGGCGGTGCAGGTCGCACTCGTGAACACACCGGCGCGCAAGAATCCGCTCGCCGAACTGACGCCGCGCGAGCTGCAAACGCTTTCGCTCTTGGCCAAGGGCAAGCCGTACGGCGATATCGCCAACGAACTCAATGTCAGCTACAAGACCGTCGTCAATGTCAGCTCCCAGCTCAAGCACAAGCTCGAAGTGCGTAATCTCCCCGAGCTGATCCGCACCGCCGTGCAATTGCTTGCCGCGGCTCAATAGTCCGCCGACCAGATGAAGGCGGCAAAGCCCGTCGTCGCTGATTGCCAAAACTTCCCGACCGCCTTTGCCGAAATATCCGGTTGGCCCCATCGCGCAGGCCATGCCAGAGTTTGTCGTGCGTTGGGGTGTCACTACGTGCGGGGCTCGCAGGTGCAACTGTCACGGCGGCTGCTGCTGGCACTTTCGATCCGTCGTACTCCGCAATTGGAGCCGTGGCAGGCCTCAAAACCCGCCAACCTTGGTCCGACGGACTCATAGCCTAGGCGCTGCGCGGTCCTCATTGCGTGAGGCAGGCGGCGTAGCCGACGTGACGTAGTCCGACAAAAAGAACAGCGTCACCCGTTGCGTAAGGGAGGTTCGGATGAGGCGGTCATTGATTGCCGCACCTGCAGCAATGGTCGCGGCTGTTACCGGACACGCGCTCGCAGCCGATCTTCCGACGCCAAATCTCCCTCCCCCATTGCCGGCGGCCGTCTACAATTGGACCGGTTTTTATCTCGGGATTAATGGCGGTTTCGGAACCGGCAACAGCAATTGGTCGGACGGCCCGATAGGGACAACCGGCAGCTTCGCAACTTCCGGCTTCCTTATCGGCGGTACGGTCGGCGTCAATTACCAACTGGGCGAGTACGTCTTCGGCATCGAAGGTGATGGCGATTGGACCAACCTTCATGGCAATTCCGGTTCTACTTGCGGAGCCATCGCTGCGGTCGTACCGCCGTCCGTTTCTTGTCAAACACAGAGCCAGTGGCTGGCCACGGTACGCGGCCGCGTCGGCTATGCCTTCGACCGCATCCTCCTCTACGGCACCGCCGGCGCCGCTTTCGGTAATATTCAAACTGGCCTCAATCCTCCATCCACTTTCGACAGCTCGATCGAGGCGGGTTGGACTGTCGGCGCCGGACTCGAAGTTGCCTTCGCGCCCAATTGGACAGCCAAAGCGGAATATCTCTTCGTTGACTTGCCGAACGCCTCGTGCACGACCGTAGGCAATTGCGGAGGCGCCGCGGGCTCCATCGTGAGCTTCAACGAAAACATCATACGCGCCGGCGTCAACTTCAAATTCGACCCTTGGTGAGGGTCCGCAAATGAGGGGCGATGTACGGGTTGATCATCGAGTAAAGGCGGCGGCTGCCAGGAAGGTGTTTCACGGACTATGGGCGGCGCCCGTTGCCTGGCTCATGGCGTCGAGCGGCGTTGCCGCGCAGGAAAATCCAAACGCGGCCGGAAGTTCGAGCAGCACCACTCTTCCCGAGATCCGCGTTATCGCGACAACGCCGGTGGCGCCGCCGCGTGTTGCCCCGCATGCTCCCGCTCCCGCGCCCGCGGGTGCGGCCACCCCGGCTCCCGCCCCTGAGACTGCCGCGAAGGCCGTGCCTGGGGCAGTGGACCAGGACAAGATCCCATCGAACGTCCAGACCGTCGGAGCGTCCGCTTTCGACGGCACGAAGGCGCCCGATCTTTTGCAGTCATTGGTCCGGGCGCTGCCTGGAGTCTCGCTCAGCAGCCAGACGGGAAACGATTTTCAGCTCGACCTGAACTACCGGGGCTTTACCGCTTCTCCGGTGATCGGCACGCCGCAAGGACTTGCCGTTTACCAGAACGGGGTTCGCATCAACGAGGTTTTCGGCGACGTCGTCAATTGGGATTTCATCCCGCAGAAAGCCATCAACCAGCTGACGCTCGTTCCCAGCAATCCGGTTTACGGTCTCAACGCGATCGGCGGTGCGCTGTCCTTCGAAATGAAGAACGGATACACCTTCCACGGCGTCGAGGGCGAAATTAGCGGCGGGTCATACGGACGGGCGGGTGCGTCCGTACAGGCCGGCGGTGAAGTTGGAAATCTCTCCGGATATATCACGGCCGACGCCATCAATGACGCCGGTTGGCGCAATGATTCGCCGTCGTCACTGCGGCGTGTCTTCACTGATTTCGGCGCGCGCGGCGACCAGACCGAATTCCACGTCACCTTCACCGGCGCCAACAACAATTTCGGCGCGACGGCCGCAACCCCGGTGCAGATGCTGAGCCAAGATTGGGCGAGCATCTATACCATCCCACAAACAACGCAGAATCAGCTTGCGTTTCTGACTGCGAGCGCAACGTGGAAGCCAAGCGATACGTGGACCTATCAGGCAATAGCCTATTATCGCAATTTTCAGCAATCCCATGTCGACGGCAACGGCACGGACGCGCAGAACTCGGGATGCCCCGATCCGACCGTCCTCTGCTTTCCCAATCTCGACGGCACAGTGTCGAATCTCACTACGACGAGGGGACAAACGGTACCGGCCACCGGTCCGCTCGGCACAAGCGTGTTGGGCGAAATCGATCGTACCTGGACGACGACCAATAGTTTCGGCGGCTCGGTGCAGACGTCATCGTCTGAAAAGCTTTTCGGTCACAACAACAACTTCACGGTGGGCCTGAGCGCGGACCGCGGCCTGGTGCAATTCTCGACCACCAGCGAATTGGCAACGGTCAATGCCAATCAATTCCCGACCGTGCAGGGTTTCGGTCTCTTTATCGACCAACCCTCCGGCGACGTGGCGCCCGTCGGGCTGGGCTCTACAACTCTGTATACGGGCCTTTATGCGACCGACACGTTCGACGTCACGTCGCGCCTATCGATCACCGCGGGCGGGCGCTTCAACTTCGCTCAAATCAACCTATCGGACGAACTCGGCAACGACCCCGCGCTCAGCGGCAATCACACCTACACCCACTTCAACCCCATGATCGGCGCGACCTACAAGCTCACGCCGAATTTGACGTTCTATGGAGATTTTGCAGAAGCAAATCGAGCGCCGACCCCGCTGGAATTGGCCTGCTCAGATCCAGTTCGGCCCTGCCTGATCGACAGCGCCCTTGTTGGGGACCCCAACCTTCAACAAGTCGTCTCATACACCTTTGAGGCCGGATTGCGAGGTCAATTCAACATCGCGCAAGGGCTGCTGAATTGGACAATAGGCGGCTTTCACGCGCTCAACACAGACGACATTATTGCCGTTTCAAGCCCGATCCCCGGGCATGAGTTCTTTCAGAACGCCGGCAATACGCTGCGCCAGGGCATCGAAGCCAATCTGAACTACAAGCAAGACCGCTGGAATATCTATGCCAACTATACCTACGTCGATGCCACGTTCTTAAATTCGTTGACCTTGTCGTCGCCGTTTAATCCATTCGCTGACGCCAACGGCAACATTTTTGTGGTTCCCGGCGATCACCTCACCGGCATCCCGGACTTCCGTTTCAAGCTCGGTGCCGAATACCAGGTTACCAAGCCTTGGAAGGTCGGCGCCGACCTCAACATTATCGGCAGTCAATGGCTGGTCGGCGATGAATCAAATCAAAACCCGAAAGTGCCGCCCTACTGGGTGGTGAACCTGCATTCCTCCTACAAGATCACAGAGAACGTCGAGGTCTTCGGGCTGGTGCGCAATCTGTTCGATCAGCACTACTACGTTTACGGCACTTTCTTCGATGTCACTTCCTTTCCGTATCTGAATCTGACCGACCCGCGCACCTTCATTCCCGGCATGCCATTCGCCGCCTACCTGGGCGTGCGGGGCACGCTGCCTTCTGCAACACTGGCATTTGCCGATACTCCGCCGCCGATCCTGTCGAAAACGCCGCCGGAGAATTGGACCGGCGCAACGTCAACAGGCGTCAATTGGACCGGCATCTATGTCGGCTTCAACGCTGGCTTCAGTTTCGGAGGTAGCAATTGGACCGACAGCGTGACCGGCGGCTCCACTGGCAGTTTCGGCACGTCCGGCTTTGTCTTCGGTGGGACGCTGGGCGCAAACTACCAGGTCGGGTCAGTCGTGTTCGGCGTCGAGGCCGATGGCGACTGGGCCGATGCCGGCGGCTTCGGCACCTTTACGGCTACCAGTCTCTGCGCGGGAGGGTGTCTAACACAAAACACTTGGCTCAGCACCGTGCGCGGCCGCGTCGGCTATGCGCTCGATCGGTTCTTCGTCTACGGCACCGGCGGCGCCGCCTTTGGCAATGTCCGGGCAAACTTCTCCAACGATCCCGTCAGCAGCACGACCGAGGCCGGCTGGACGGTTGGCGCCGGCGTCGAGGTAGCGTTGGCGCAGAATTGGAGCGCCAAGGCGGAATACCTTTTCGTCAACCTTGCCGACGGATCGTGCACGGCAGATTGCGCTATCGCCGATGCAAGCGGGACATCCTTAATTCCCAACATCGCCGTCAAATTCAACGAGAGCATCGTCCGCGGAGGCGTGAACTACAAATTTATGTGGTGAAGTCTGGCCCGCCGTTCGGCGCTCAAACGACACCGCACGTACGTCCCACTTCAAGACGCCGCCTCATCCTTTGCCGACAGACCCGTCACCCCGAGACTCAACGTTCTAAGCTGCCGCCGCGCATTGGCGTCATAGGCTTGGGCATCGGCGCGGGCCTCGCGCTGTCCGTTGAAATAGAGCCCGCTCTTGCCTTCCATATCGGGCGACACGGCGAGCTTAAGGATCGCGTCGGCGCCTTGCTCGACGCTGCTGATCGGGGTGACGCCGGACTGGCGCACCATGGTGGTGTTCATGTAGGTCGCCGGGTGCAAGGCGTTGGCCGTCACGCCGGAGCCCGCAAGCTCGTGCGCGAGATCGATCGTGAACAGGATCTGCGCGAGCTTGCTCTGGCAATAAGCGCGCGAGCCGCTATAGCCCCGCGTCAACATGACGTCGCCAAAATCGATCGCCTGCTGGCCGAGCGAAGAAACATTGACGATACGGGCCGGCGCGCTCTTCTTGAGCAAGGGCATTAGCAAATGCGCGAGCAGGAAGCCGGCCAGATAATTCACCGCGAACCGCAACTCGTAGCCGTCGGCGCTGGTCTGCCGGGTCGCGCCCGAACCGCCGCTGCCAAGGCCGGCATTGTTGATCAGAAGATCCAGGCGCTGCGTGGTCTTCTGCACGGCATCCGCCAGACGGCGCACCTCGGCCATCGAAGAAAGGTCGGCCGCGAGGAATTCCGCGGTGCCCCCGGCCGCTGCGATCTCGGCAACGAGGCCGTCGCCGCGCGCCCGATCGCGGCCGTGCACGAGAACGCGCCAGCCGTCTGCGGCAAGCCTCTGCGCGACCACACGGCCGACCCCGTCGGTCGAGCCGGTGATGAGCGCCGTCTTTCCGTTCGGTTTCGTCATGGCTGAACCTCCGTTCCGCGAGATGTAAGCGGGAGCACCGCGTTTACCATCCCCAATGCATCACGCCCGACTTATCCCCGTCCCGGCATTCTTCAAGCATCGACCCCGAGGTCAGGTGTTTGGTACAAGACTGAAAATGGTCCGGCGTCACCAAAACGTCGTTCACCGCGTGCACACGAGGACACGATGACGACCGCGACAGCAATTACCGAGGGCAGGGCGACCACCCCACATGGGCCTTTGGGCACGCTCATGCTGGGAGCGCTCGGCGTCGTCTATGGCGATATCGGCACGAGCCCGCTCTACACGCTGAAAACCGCCCTGGACTGGGCCGGCGGCGCAACCCCGGCGGCGGCGATCGGCATGCTTTCGCTGATCGTCTGGACGCTGCTGATCACCACCTCCATCAAATACGTCGCGGTCGTGATGCGCGCCGACAATGACGGCGAAGGCGGCATTCTTGCGCTGATGTCGCTGCTCGGCATCAAGCACGGCGAACGGGTTGCGGTGATTTCCGTCGGACTTCTCGGCGCGGCCCTGCTTTACGGCGATGGCGCTATCACGCCAGCCATCTCGGTTCTGAGCGCGCTCGAAGGACTCAAAACCCCGATGCCGGCGATCGCGCCTTACATCGTGGCGTTGTCGGCGCTGATCCTGGTGGGGCTGTTTGCGCTGCAGTCCCAGGGCACCGACCGCATCGGCAAGCTTTTCGGGCCGATCATGACCATCTGGTTTGTGACGATCGGCGCGCTCGGGCTGGCCGGAATTGTGAGCCATCCGGGCGTGCTGGTCGCTCTCGATCCTCGTCAGGGCTTCGCCTATCTGTTCGGACACGGCCTCACGGGTTTTTTGGTTCTCGGCGCGGTATTTCTGTGCGCGACCGGCGCTGAAGCGCTGTACGCCGACATGGGCCATTTCGGGCCGCGGCCGATCCGTTTTGCCTGGTACGGTCTGGTGCTGCCTTGTTTGCTGCTCAACTATGCCGGCCAGACGGCCATCGTGGTCGACGGCGGCGCCGGCGCCAATCCGTTTTTTGCGCTGTGCCCGGCGGCATTCCAGGTGGTCCTGGTCGCGCTGGCGACGATTGCCACGATCATCGCCAGCCAGGCGATCATCAGCGGCGCTTTTTCCATGACCCGGCAGGCGATCCAGCTCGGATTGTGCCCGCGTCTGCACATCGTCCAGACGTCGGCCGCGGGCTACGGCCAGATTTACATCGGCTTCGTCAATTGGACGCTGATGATCCTGACGCTCGGCCTCACCATCGGCTTCCGGTCGTCCGACAGCCTCGCCGCCGCCTTCGGCATCGCCGTATCGCTGACCATGCTGCTCACATCGGTGTTGATGTTTTTGACGATGCGCGAAATCTGGGGCTGGAGCCTGCCGCTCAGCCTGGGGACCGCGGGTTTGTTCGTCATCGTCGATCTGGCGTTCGTCAGCGCCAATATGATGAAGGTGTTCGAAGGCGGCTGGTTCCCGCTCGTGGTCGCCGCCATCGTGTTCTTTCTGATGACCACCTGGCGGCAAGGCCGCACCGCTTTGCTGCGCGCGCTTGAACGCGACACCTATCCGCTGTCCGATTTCATCGCGCAGGTTCACACTAAGACCCGCGTGCCCGGCACGGCCGTCTATATGACGAGCCGGCTGGACATGGTGCCGGTGCCGCTTCTGCACAATCTCAAGCACAACAAGGTGCTGCATCAGCGCATCGTGTTGCTGCATGTGGTGACCGCGAGCGTGCCGCGGATCGCACCCCAGCAGCGCATCGAAACCGCCCATCTTGGCGACAATTTTCATTCCGTGAAGGTGCGCTACGGCTTCATGGAACAGCCGAACATTCCGCGGGCGCTCGAAGCTTGCAGCACCCACCAGCTCGACTTCGCCATGATGGAAACATCCTTCTTTGTTGGCCGGGTCACGATCGTGGCCGGCAAGAGTTCGCGCCTCGGCGCGTTCAAACGCCAGGTGTTTGAAACCATGCATCGCAACGCGCTACCGGCGACGGAATTCTTCCGCATCCCGCCGGGCCGGGTCATCGAGCTTGGCGGCCAGGTGGAGATGTAGCCGCGTACGACGGCATTGACGACGGGCTCACCCCGAATGATTGAGCGCCTGCCGGTCCTCTTTCGTTCCGCGATGTACGCGCTGCGCGGCGGCTTTCTCGTCCGGCCGCTGCTCATTGCCGTGATTTTGGGGATTGTCGGCGCAGTGCTCTCTTCGCTGGAGGAGTTGCGGCCGGAAATCGGCGCGTGGATTCCGAGCGTGCTGTTCCCGTCGCGCCAGGATCCTGGCGTGGCGCAGGTGATCCTCGCAAGCATCGCGACCTCGATCATGACAGTGGTGTCGATCGTGTTCGCCATCCTGTTGATGACGCTGACGCTGGCATCGACGCAGTTTTCGCCGCGCATCCTGATCAGCTTCGTCAGGGACCGCACCACGCAGTGGACGCTCGGCGTCTTCCTCGGAACGTTCTCCTACTGCATGGCGACATTGCCGGCCGCGCGCGCGTTGCCGCATCCGTTCGTGCCGGTCGCGAGCGTCACCGGGGCGATGCTGCTGGCGCTGGTCTGCGTCGGCTGGCTCATCTACTTCATCAATCACATTTCACAGTCGATCAGCGTCAACCACATTGTCGACCGGCTGGCGCGCGAAACGGAACTGGTGATCGACGAATTGATGCCGTATCCGCGCGGAGCGTTCCCATTGCAGGAACGGGGCGAGCCGTCGTTGGCGGCCGACGAGGCTGCCGTCGTCAGTCCGCAGTCCGGCTACATCCGCTTCGTCAACATCGGTCAGCTCGTCGCCGTCGCGAAGGCCTGGGGCATCAGCGTGCATGTGGCGCGCCGCGTCGGCCAGTTCGTGCCGGCCGGTGTGCCGCTTGTCTACGTGTCGAAGCCGGAGCGCGTGGCGGCAGAACGCGCGCTCCATATCATCGCCGCCTTCGATATTGGTCCGACCCGCACCATGCAGCAGGATATCGAGTTCGGCATCGTCCAGATCGTCGATATCGGGCTGCGCGCGATATCTCCCGCGGTCAACGATCCCAGCACGGCGATCAGCTGCGTGGACCAGCTCAGCCGTATCATCATCCACTGGACCAGTCGCGTGCCGCCGCCATCGCATTACTACGCTCCGCCGCATGTATTGCGGCTCGCGATGCCGTGGATGAGTTTCGATGGCCTGCTGGATACGGCGTTTGAGCAGATCAGGCACTATGCCGTTGCCGACGTCGCGGTCAGTCTCAGGCTGGTGCGTGCCTATAGCGACATCGCAAGGAGCACGCCGCATGCCGATCTTCGGGCAAGCCTGCTTGAGCGTGCCCAGCGCGTCGCGGCCGGATGCGCCGGGCACCTTCCAAAAGACGAACTCGTAAAATTGGAGCAGCGTCTGGCGGCCATCGAGGCAAGGCTCATAACCGAGGACTGACCGGCGGTCCGTCGCCTGCTCCAACCGCCGGAACGCTGCAGCCAGGCTGCGCGGCGCGCGTCGTTTATTTCTGATCGAGATGCCAGGCGCCGTCCCAGTTCTCCGCCGGCGGCGCCGCCGCAAGACCATCGATGCGCTTGAGCATGGTGAGGGTCGGCCCGTCGTCCGGCATCGCCTCGAGCGCAGCGGTGAAAGCCTGCCGAGCTTCCTCCCAGCGGCGGCTGCGGTAAGCGGCAAGGCCCGCGGCGTAGCGCCTTCGCAGCTCCCTCTGCTTTTCGGTCAAAGCGCCGCTGCGGCCCATGATCTCGTAGACCGGCTGCGCGTGGCTTTGGCCGACCAGCACCACGCGATCGATCTCGCGCGTCTCAAACCCGGCGCCGGCCGCCGTCACCATCGCCTCCGATGCCAGGATGTGGCCACCATAAAGCTTGTTGGCGCCCTCCAGGCGCGAGGCCAGGTTCACGGTTTCACCCATGACGGTGTAGCTCATCATCACCTCGGAGCCGATGCTGCCGACGAGTGCCTCGCCGGTGGCGATGCCGATGCGGATGTCGAACGCGATCGGCACGTTGCGGAGCCCGAGCAGGTCCGGCAGCTCGGCGCGGAACGGCGCCACGCGCGCCAGCATGTCGAGCGCGGCCAAAGCGGCCAACCGCGCCTGATCGGCGTCGGCGGTGAAAGGCGGTCCCCAATAGGCCATGATGGCGTCGCCGATATATTTGTCGATGATGCCGCCGTGCTCGTGGATCGGCGCCGACATGACCGAGAAATAACGGTTCATGACCTTCACAAGGCCTTGCGGGGTCATTTCCTCGCTGACGCCGACGAAGCCTTTGACATCGCAGAACAGCACGGTCATGACACGGCGCTGGCCCTCGGCGGCGAGCGCCGGCCCGCTGATCAGCCCTTCGACGATGCGCGGATCGACGTAGCGCCCGAACGTTTCGCGGATGCGCTCCTTCAACCGCAACTGCTCGATCATGCGGTTGAAGGCGATCGTCAGATGGCCGACCTCGTCCTGCGAGGTCACCGCGAGGGCGCCGTCGAGCTCGCCGCGTTCGACCGCCTGCGCGCCTTCCAGCAGGCGGCGAACCGGCTTGGTCAAGCCGGTGCTGACGACGACGGAGAAGACGAGCCCGAGCGCTGCGGCAAGCGCGGTCAGAATAATGGCGGCGACCATGACGGTCTGCTGCTGGCGCACGGTCGCCGCCGAGTTGGACTGCAGGAGACTAATCATCTCGGCCCGCACCTCGTCGAGTTGCCGATCGAGTTCGTCGCGCAATTCATCGACCCGTTGAAGAGCCTCGGGGATGGCCTTCTGATCGCCGGCGTCCAGCAGCGGCAGCAAACGCGCGTCTTCCTCTTTGAGGTGAATACGGGTGTCGTCGACCACATCGGCAAGGCGGGTGTCGATGCGAACAAGCGCGGTCGCGTCGCCAAAGCTGGTCCCTTTGGCGATCAAGGCATCGAGCAGCTCGCGCGCGGCCTTGGTTTCCCGATCGACTGTGGCGCCGCTAGCCTCGAAGCGCTTGCGGGCGTCGGCGTAGCGCGCCGCGTCGGGCGGCGACTGGATTTTCTCGATCGCCATGCGGCGCAACGCCACCGCGCGTTCCAGCGAGTGAACATTGGCCCGCGCCAGGGCGGCATAGGCGGGGACGTAGCTCTGCGCCAGCTCGTCCAGGCGGCTGGAGACCTGCATCACCAGCGCCAGCGAGACGAGCGCCGTGATCGTCATCAGGACGATGAGGATCAAGGCAATTCCGATAATTTTGCGCTTGATCGACAGGCGGCGGATCATCGTGCGATCTTCGTTCCCGCGGTGCCGAGGCAGTCGATGCGGCTTTTCTTAGAAAAAGCCCAACGGATCACGCACGATTTGAGCAAATGGTGCCCAGGAGAGGCACCATACTAGCGTCCAGCGTCATTCGGTCAAGTCCAGATTTAGGCTTAAAATAACGGTTTAACTTGTCCCATTCGTCTATCCTGGTCCGAGGTAGTCCGCTATAATCCGGGTCATTCCTTAGGGTATATCTTAGGGCGGACATGACTAGGGCAACGAGACGGCTGTCTGCCCGAAAGGTCGAGACGATCCGGAAGCCGGGTTACCACGCCGACGGTGAAGGACTTTACCTGGTCGTTGACCAATCTGGTGCTCGCCGGTGGGCGTTCATCTACCACACTCACGGAAAGCGGCGCGAGATGGGTCTGGGCCGCATGGGTCTCAAGGAGGCGAGAGAGACCGCAGATGAGGTCCGACGCCAGATCCGAAAGGGCATCGATCCGATCACGGCTCGCCAACATGACCGGTCCAATAAGGCATCCATTCCGACGTTTAAGGCCATCGCCGCTGAGGTGATCGCTGACGCGCAGGAGAGGTCAACCAACGACAAGGTCCGCTACCAGTGGGAGCTCTTGCTCGGCCCCCGTTACTGCAATTCCCTCCTGCAGAAGCCAATCAACCAAATAACCACCCTCGACATCGAACAGGTCTTGCGCCCTGTCTGGCGGAGCAAGCCCGAAACCGGTCGCAAGTTACTGGTGCGCTTGCGCCGAGTTTTCGACTATGCCCGTGTTCACCTACGGGATCGGCACGGCATCGTTATGCCGAGCAACCCGGCTGCTTGGCAGGATCTGCGGGATCGTGGGTTCGAGCGCATCAGTAAGCTAACTCGTGGCCGGCAAGCTGCCCTTGACTACCAGCAGGCGCCTGAGTTCTTCGCCGCAATAAACAAGCGACAGGGCATCGCCGCTAGAGCCCTTGAAATCACGCTGCTGACGGGGCTGCGGACGGGCGAGGTGATCGGCGCCAGATGGACCGAAATCGACCCGGAGCGTAAAACCTGGGTTATTCCGCCCGAGCGTCTCAAGGACCGCAAAACCCGGACCGAACCCCATCGGGTGCCGTTGTCGCCCCAAGTGGTAACGATCCTGAAGGCATTGCCGAGATTAGGAGAGTTTGTGTTCCCGGGCCTCAAGCCGGGCAAACCGCTGAGCAACATGGCCATGCTGAGCGTACTGAAGGACATGAACTGCGACGAATTTGGCGAGCCTCGTTGGGTCGATCCCAAGAGCAGTCGCCCAGTCACTCCACACGGACTGCGAGCCACATTTAGAACTTGGGGAGAGGATGCCGGTTTTCCGCGCGACCTCCTCGAAGAATTGCTGGGCCATCAGATCGGGACTGCGGTGGAGCGAGCTTATCGGCGCACCGACAGCTTCGATCGGCGCCAAGCAATCATGCAGGCTTGGGCCGATTTCTGTTGTGGCAAGCCTATTCGTCGCCAGGGTGTTCAATCGGCATCAAGGGTCAAACGCCAGCCATGATGAGTCCCCACCGAGCCTTTGAACTCTATGACCGGCTTAGACTTGCGTTCAGCTGTGAAAGCGGGATCTGCATCCGATATTGCGCATGTCCACCGGCTAGCTGCTGACTGTGGATCGGCAGGTCGGCGGGTTCGAGTGCACCCAGAAACTTAGCTTAGGCCGCCGCGGTCTAAGAAGTCGACGTGTCCGTACCGTGTCCGCATTCGCATTGCAGGATGAGCGGTCCCGAGGCCGCTTATGGCAGGATCCTGGTCGGCTCTTTACATGTGCCGAGAAGAGGAACGGCATCATGTCAGAAGAGCGAATAGACCAAGAGCGCCCCTGCCTCCATTGTATGATGGTCGAGCTGATCGATGATTTTTTCGCCGAGTACCCCGTGCCGGCTGGCGGGTCAGACAAAGTCGACACGACTGAAGCGGACGAAGTGATCGGCGCCATCGCAAAGACCGTCGCGGAACTAACTAGCCAGCAAGACGGCAGGATGCGACAGCAACTGATCCTAATTCGTCGGGATATTGACCTTTTGAGCCCGCATTAACGACTTGTTGGAGCAGGCCGTAAAAGAAATCGGGGTTTTTTGTTCCGAAGGCGCGCATATGGCTCTTTGCCTCGTCCGCGTCGGCCTCGAGTGTATAGTAGGTCACGTCCCCTCTCTTGCACATGCTCAATCCCATTTTCTGATCCATAAGTTCAGTGGGGAGCGTCGGGTTGTCAGCTTTTTGATCGACATCTTCGCTCATTTTAAGATCTCCTGTTACACGCACGCCCCGGCGTAAGTTTTCCATCAGAAACACTCCTTGTGGCCCCATGGATTCTCAAGATAGGGCCGAAGCTTATGCCTCCCGCTTCACACGCTGCGGAACCGGCATTCGCGCGGACTCGCTAAGAATTTCCATCGCCGGTTGCCGGGCATCTGTCAGAGCCGGAGGTGTAGTGGCAACTTCCTGCGGCGCAGCTCCGGCTGCCTGGGTCACATTGCCGACGATGGCCTGCCCTCCCTCAGTAACAGAAACGTTTTGAACCGTGACTTTTTGCTCAACCCCAGTGCGATAGCGTTTGAGGCCCTCTAACTGGGCTGTGTAGGTGCGAGCGAGCTGGTTTATCGCGCGCGTAGCGCTGTCCTGGTGCGGGAGATACTCGGCCCGGGCAAGCTCTCCAGCGACTTTCATCATAGCCGCATGAACGGCGGCCATTTGGGCGATTTGCATCGCCTCGAGCTCGTCGCGTGGCTTGGTCGCTTTGATGGTACCAAGCGAGAAAAAAAGCCACTCTGTATCAAACTTGTCGGCACCCCTGCCACTCGACCTGAGGAGTTGGCCGAAAAGGCCCTTCGCAAAATCACGATCTGTCGTTCCGAGCACCTTCATGAGGTGCCCGCAATCCTCGCTCTCGTTTGGATGATCTGGCGCAGCCGCTGAAGGCTGAGCGCCGTCGTGTTGTGATGGCTTTACCGCCTGTCGGGGAGAAAGCTTCTTCGGTCCGACGTGGGCGTTCTGGACAAGCTCGGGCTCGAGCGTTCCGGTAGTGGTCTTTCTAGGCTGAACCATGGGCGGTCCTCTCCGAGAGTGACGAGCCCAGGTTGGCATCCTTCTCTCATAGACCAGCGCAAATGGCTAGGGTTCTTCTAAATTTTTGAACGATTCATGGTTGTGGCCCACTTTGCATGGGGTTGTTTTTGAAAATTTAGCGAGCCAGTCCCTATCTTTTGGGAATGTCACCCTGCAAATACACCGTTGCAGGGATGAGAAAAACGCACCAGCGGCCACGGCCCGGTCTGCTGCGCCTTCTATTCGCCGAGCATGGACGCTACGGCCGCAGCTTCGTATGGCTTGCCGGTCGATGCCACATAGCCGCGCTCGGCAAGGGCGACCGCGACCTTCCTCCGCAAGTGCCGACAAATCGACCGGCGGCCATTTCCGGTACTGCGTTGCGAGCCAGAATACAGGTCGATACTTTGCCCGCATGGAACCACGCGGCATTTATAGAGAGCGAAACGGTTGGAGCGATGACGAACACAGTGCGCGTGTGAAATATGACGAACACCAAGAACTCGACGTGTCGGAGCGTCTTTCCCGAGCGAGAGGCTACCGTCCGCCGTTCGATGAGCTGCCTTGGCTAGATGAGACCGCGAACAATGCCTAGACGCGGCGATATGCGATAAGACCGAAGGTGGAGGCCTATCGCCGCCACCT
Source organism: uncultured Alphaproteobacteria bacterium (assembly GCA_963831135.1). GTDB lineage: Bacteria > Pseudomonadota > Alphaproteobacteria > Rhizobiales > Xanthobacteraceae > BOG-931. The sequence continues at coordinate 46,693 of CAWHPH010000031.1, read as the reverse complement.
ATTGCAAACCTCCCGCAAGACTGGGGTCCACGGCCTCAACTCTGACGCACCTGCCATACCAGGAGCGTAGCCCGACCATCGCAGCCGGCCTCCGCCTGTAACGTTAATCCGCGGCCGCGATGGCGTCGCTGCCTCTCGCATGCTTCTGTTCGAGCAGAGGCAGTAAGTAGTCCCCCCGACCCGATGCTGTCTCAAGGGCCCGAGCGCGTGTCAGGCCGCGCTTGGGGTTGTTTTCAAAATGGCCGGCTGAAAACAAAATAGCGCCCCGCAACAAAAGCTAGGGCGCCAAGGTTGTATCATGCGAAGTAGTAGCGTGAACCCCGTTGCTGCGACTGTCAAGAACGGAGGCGAGCGCCGCCCGCCCCCGCGCCAGCAGCCGAAAACAAAATGGCGCTCCCCGGTGCTACCGGAAAAACGCCAAGTTTGGGATGCGAACGAAACGCTGCAAAGCGTCGCCGCGCACGGCGGGTCTGTCAAGCGCAGGGCGAGATCGCAGCCGCGGCCCCTCCACACCAAATAAAAATCAGCGCTGAACCTTCAGATGCTCTGCCGATGTTTTACCCCTGTTCGAGACTTCCTCGTATTCAATGACTTGTCCTTCATTGAGCCCGCTGAGACCGGCTCGCTCGACTGCCGAGATGTGGACAAACACATCCTTGCCGCCGCCCTGCGGCTGAATAAATCCGTACCCTTTTTGAGAATTGAACCACTTCACGGTGCCTTTAGACATATCTGCTCCGATGGAATTAGCTTCTACAACGCAATAATAATAACACGCCAAAAACAGAAGGGCAGCCGAAGCCGCCTGTCGCGCACCACTAAAATTATCGACGTTTTGTGACGGACATCAATGTCCGCAGGCGGGCAATTCGGCAGAATACGTCTCCTATTCCCCGGACAGGTCCGCTGACTTGAGCCCCAAGAGCGCGCGGCGCCTTGGGGTCCTTCTTGCAAGGCGAGCATCAGCCCGACCCCCTTGGAACAATGATGAGTAGTCCGTTTCCTCGCGCCCCCGGGGATCGTCAGTCATGCCGACGCTATTCCTGCGAACCGAGACTCTAGCCATTGATGTTTGCAGTAAGTGTTGTGGCTGCTCATTGTCTGACGACGCTGGTGATGGCTGGGACGAACCCAAGCGTCACTGACATCGGATGGTAGGTAAAGAGGGATTCTGCGAGAATCGAGTTCTGATGGCCGCCCCCAAAGCCGACCAGGGCCACGTCGACGGCACGAGAACGCACCAGCGGCCACGGCCACGGCTCTGCTGCGCCTTCTATTCGCCGAGCATGGACGCTACGGCCGCAGCTTCGTATGGCTTGCCGGTCGATGCCACATAGCCGCGCTCGGCAAGGGCGACCGCGACCTTCCTCCGCAAGTGCCGACAAATCGACCGGCGGCCATTTCCGGTACTGCGTTGCGAGCCAGAATACAGGTCGATACTTTGCCCGCATGGAACCACGCGGCATTTATAGAGAGCGAAACGGTTGGAGCGATGAAGAACACAGCGCGCGTGTCAAATATGACGAACACCAAGAACTCGACGTGTCGGAGCGTCTTTACCGAGCGAGAGGCTACCGTCCGCCGTTCGATGAGCTGCCTTGGCTAGATGAGACCGCGAACAATGCCTAGACGCGGCGATATGCGATAAGACCGAAGGTGGAGGTCCTATCGCCGCCACCTATTGCAAACCCCCCCGCAAGACTGGGGTCCACGGCCTCAACTCTGACGCACCTGCCATACCAGGAGCGTAGCCCGCCATTGCGTTTTAGCCGAGTTGGCGCTTGGATAAATGTCATTCTACGCTGTGACTCGTGACAGTTCCCCCAAAATATATTTTTTCATTATGTTTCGAAAGGGTTGTGCGTCGATCCCATCTCCTTCGGCGTGAGGGCTGCAACTCATGCGCAGGACAAGACCCATGCGCACTAAAATCTTGTGTATCGAGGATGACCGCGAGACCGCCGCCCTAATCGCTGCGGAGCTGGTCGATCGCGGTTTCGACGTGAGCATCGCTCATAGCGGTGAAGAGGGCCTGCTGGCCATCATGAGGGCGATGCCAGACTTAGTCCTATGCGATGTCGGCATGCCGACCATGACCGGCTTTGAGGTTCTAGAGCGCTTGAACGAACTCGCGCCCCGCTTTGGGCGGTTTCCCTTTGTCTTCCTGACAGCACTCGCCGATCGCGAAAGCGAACTAAAAGGGCGGGACCTCGGTGCCGACGACTATGTGGCCAAACCGATTGACTTCGATCGGCTTGACTTCATTATCCGCGCGCGGATTGCCGGTGTTGCCCGGACCTGAATGTTGCCAAAAGTGGCACAGTTACGAGAGCGAGAGATCGAAGTCCTGACCTGGGTGGCTCGCGGTAAGACATCTGCTGAAATCGCAACCAAGCTCCGATTGGCGAAGCGAACGGTGGATTTTCACACCGACAACGCGCGCATCAAATTGCACGCCGCGACACGGACGGAAGCGGTAATCAAAGCCGCCGCTAGCGGCCTGATCAACCCATGACAAGAGTCCCAATAGTCTGCTGCTCTACATGCGCGAACTCATTAGATGTCGGAGATCGCGCCGCGTGAGTGCGGCAGGATGTTATAGCGCTGAACGAGCAAACGGTCGCCAGTTGTGCGAACTCGCGAAATAAGGCGGAGCCTTTTTCGGGGAGTTGCACAAGCAGCGTCGACGGATTTCAGATGTCTAGCGATAAATTCCGTCAGCAGAGATGAGGGCGGCGCTTACGTAATCACTCGGCCGGCGTAAGCTGGGTTGTTTCGGGCGACGTATGCGAGCCGTGCTGCCGATCGAGGAACATCATCCGCAACGCCGGCACCACCGCGAGCAACATGATCGGACCTACCAGCATGCCGCCGACAACGACGGTGGCCAGCGGGCGCTGCACCTGGCTGCCGATACCGGTCGAGATCGCAGCCGGCAATAAGCCGATGCAAGCCGACAGCGCCGTCATCAGCATCGGCCGCATGCGTTGGGTGGCGGCGTGGAACATTGCCTCGGCGGTCGCCACTCCGGTTGCGCGGACCTGATTGTAGTAGGTGATCATCAGGATCCCGTCCATGACGGATATCCCGAACAGGGACACAAATCCAATCGCGGCAGAGATGCTGAAATCCAGACCGGACAAGTACAATGCCAATACCCCGCCGCCGACCGCAAACGGAATGCCGGCAAGTGCCAACAAACTGTCGCGTAAGGAATTGAACAAGCCGTAGAGCAAAACCATGATCAGCAGGAGGCTGATCGGAACGATCACTTCGAGGCGCTCTTTGGCTTTCTGGAGGTCTTCAAACTCGCCGGCCCAGACGAGACGATAGCCGGTCGGCAGTTTGACAGTCGATTCGACCAGTCAAAGTCGATCCTCTCTTGTCCGCAGCGACATAGGTTGTTTCGGGCTGACGCTTTGACTTAGGTTTGTAAAGGGCAAACACGACAACGAAAACTACGAACAGTCCTGCCGCAGCGGCGAACCAAGGCCATTGTTGTAAGATTGCATCCCACGTCATGCCGTCGCCCATCACAGTGCTCCACACGTTGCCGAATTCGTCCTTGCTGAGTATTGCAACCTACCGAATTTGGGCCGGTTGCGGATTGCTCTGTACCCAGACAGACAGGACTTCCGCACTCCCTCAACAGAACACAAGGACAAAGTACAGTGATTAGGCTTTTCTGTGAGAATGCGAGAACTGGTCGCGCAGTGAACAGCGAGCTAGAGGCGACAATCGGACCTACAAGAAATTTCGGTCATCAAATTTGGTGTCTCTATTCAGAGGCGCGCCACGCGGTCACCCATTACTTTCGGAACTGCAATCCCATCCGACAATGATGGGCTCGTTGGCTAGGTGTCTATCGTAATGACGCTGGGCGAGCCATCTTTTCTTTTGGTATTGATGATGCAATGCTACAAAATGCACTCCGGGGGGTCGGTACTCGTCTCGTTGGAGTAAACATGCGCCGTTTCCTCCTCTACATGGCATTGACTTTGCATATCAGCGTGCTTGGTGCAGCCGCAGCAGATCGCTATGGAGAATGGTTGCTGGAGCAGCCGCGAAGCGCTGTGCTCACGCTGTCATTTAAACAATCGGCGGCACTCAACAACACGATAGCAACATCAGAACTCGCGTTTATCTGCGATCAAAGGGATAGCTCAAAGAATGTCGCGGTAATACTCATTCCTTTTGATGGAACGTTTGAGAATAAGCGAGGTGTGATCCCCGTTTTAATTCAGAAGAACAGCGATCAATTCGATTCATCTGATCTTTCGCAAAAATGGAAAAACGGAACCGAATACATCTATTCGGCATCGGAAGTTGACGTTGATGAGCTTGCATCATTCCTTAAAGCAAGTGAGACCAACGGTGTAAAATCTGTGCACTTCTTTTTTCCGAATGATCTTGGTTCGGGCCCTCAAATATCAAGCCACGTCGCTATTAATGTTTCGGGGTTTTCCGATGGTTTCGGCGCTTTCGAAATGGCATGCGGCAAGTCTCAATAGGCGCGGCAACGGGTTGAGCGCCATGAGCAACGATGAACTCGATCCTGACAGTGTTGGCATTCTACTCCCCGCCCTAAAGAGAGTTTTTCAATTCATAGCGAGGTTTTCGCCACTGGAGTTGTTTAAGTTTTTTGATCCGGTTTTGAAGGCATCTACCATTGACGTGTAGGCGGCGCACTCTATGCGCCGGGGATAATTGGTAGGTCAGGCGTGTTCCACGATCGCCGGAGCGCATCCTTTATTTTTCGGCGCAAGCGCTTCCACCCGCGGGGGACAAATGGGGAGTCTGCCTTCTCGTTGCATTCGAATAATTTGCCAGTAGCTCGAATGCCATTGTTCGAAGGCTTGATAAAGGTCAGGCTGATCCTTGGCCTCGAAACTTAATAACGACATTGGACCCAGTCTGAGAAAATTCAGCGGGTCTGTCGCGCGCCCAGGCCGTCTCCTCCATAGCCGCACGGGCCTTGCCCGCGTCGGGCGACTTGACCAGATCGAGCGCCTTTGGCGTCGCGGACGACAAAAAACTCTCCCGGCCCTTCCTCGATCGCCCCTGGGGCGGGAAGCCTAGCTCCACTCCTCCTCGGCCTTTCGCTTCACGGCCGGCGATGCTGGATTTTTGACCTTAATCCAGTCAGCCGATCGGCCTGAGCGGTACTGTGAGCCAAAACGCTTAGACACGATGCCCTCGCAGCCGAGCTTGCACGCATGGTAAAAGACGATGGAGCCTTCGACGTCGTAATGCCGGTTATAGGCAATACCTGGGTGTGATTTGCTAAGCAGCCCTTTGAGGACTTGCTTGCGCTCCTCGATCGGCTGCTGGCGCAAGTCCTGGCCATCGATCTCGATCAAGTCGAACGCACAGAGGGTCGCGGCGTTACCGCGACGGTAGTTGCGGATGAACTGGAAAACGGCGAGGCCCTTGCCGTCACAGACAATGGCCTCTCCGTCGATCGAACAAGAGTTCACCGGCAACGCCGCGCCGCCGACCGCCAAATTCGGCGGGCACCTTCGCCAAGGGATAAAGACGGAGACCTCGGCCCGAAAATTCCAGCCTGAAAATCGAGAGAGAACACACGCCGTAGACGGGCAGACCACCAATCGGTCGAGCGGCCTGTTGCTCGAGCCTACCCGGTAGCTCGTCGTCGAGCTCACCGCCGGCGCCGCCGCCGCCTCACCTCCACCGATTAGCCAAAACAGAAAATCGCCGCCGCCCCGCTCCGCCGCCGGGGCCAGATTCCCACCGCGCTCGGCTCCGCCTCGCGCGCGCGGGAAATGACACAAAGCGCGTTAACGCGGCTCTTCGCCAAGAGGGGGATGGCGCCAGCACGGACAGACGCGCCACCACCCGATAACACCAAACAGGAAACGGCGGCGTCGTGGCCGCCAGCTCGGGCACGATCCGGCGCCGCGCTCGGCACGCGCCAAGGGATAAAGAGCAGCATCCCGCCAGCCTGAAATCCGAGAGCAAGCACACGGCGGAGACAATCATAGCTTACTTCATCATTTCGTCGCCGGGCATGATGCCCCAAAGGTTTGCGGCCGAGGGATCCTTCTCCCACACCTTGGGCCGCTGCGGATTGTCGCGGTGCCATGGCCGCGGCTCGAAATAGCCGAGCTCCTCATTCATGCGGTCGAGTTCGGCGAAAGTTTCGGTGATTAACCCGTTGGGCGCGCGATGATAGGCGAACAGGTTGTGACCGATGCCGTGCCGGCCCGGTCCCCAAAGGAGCTTGTAGCCGTTGAGACTGAGGAAGTCGCAAGCTTCGTGCATGTGGGCCCAATCGCGCAGCTCGAAGGCGGTGTGGAAGTGGCGGTTCGAGCCGGTCTCCATCAGGTTGATGGTGTGATGATCGGGACCGCAGCGCAGGAACGAGAAGAAATCCCCCATCCAATCGGATTCGCGAAAGCCGAGCACGTCGCAATAGAACTTGGTGACGTGCTTCACGTCGGTGACGTGGAAGGCGACGTGGCCGAGCTTATACGGCACGATGCCTTTGCGCGTGAACTTCTGGTGCGAGAAGGCATCCCGCTTGAAGACTTGCATGGTGGTACCCTTCGGGTCGGCGAAGGTGACCATGTCTGAAATCGAGGGCTCCGGATCTTTCTTGCGCTGCGTTTTTACGCCCTGCGCGGCGACTTGTTTTTCGAATTCGCCGAGGTCGGCGTCAGGCGAAATCTGGAAGGCGAGGCTCACGCAGTTTGCCTGCGAGCCGCGCCGCAAGACCACGGAATGATGATCGACCGTGGAGGCGAGGTAGGCAACGTTCTTCTCCTTGGCTACGAGCGTCAGCCCTATTATCTCTGTGTAATATTCCGTCTGCTTGTCGAGATCGGGCATGTCGTAGGTCGCGTGGGCGATCTTGTTGACGCGGATCATGCGGACTCTCCTTTATCATCTGCTGTCGTTCCTTTTCGGGGAACGGACTTCTCGGATTTTTCTCGCGGCAGCGAGCTGATGACGTCGATCATGGCGGCGCCGTCGCAATCGGACAGTCCCATCGCCACAAATCGCTCGAACAGTTCGACGGTGCGGTCGAGCAACGGCGTCGCCACGCCGACGCCGTCGGCGAATTCGCCGATCATCTCGATATAATGCAGCAAGCCGGGAATCGGCCCCTGCAGCGGCTTGAAGCGCCGCTCCGCCATCCACGGCGCGCGAATGCCGAACTGCGTAGAGCCGCCGCTGCCGCTGGCGATCGCTTTGATCATCAAGTCGACATTGACGCCGGCCTTGACGCCGAGCGCCATCGCCTCAGCGGCAGCGGCAATGTGAAATCGAGACCAATAGATTGTTGATGAGCTTGACCCGGCTCGCCGCGCCAAACGCCCCAAAATAGATGCAGGAATCGGCAAAACCCGCGACCACCGGCTCGATCTTCTTGCAGGCCTGTTAGTCGCCGGCGAGAAAAACCACGCCCTTGCGCGCCAGCACCATCCCCGGCGTGCCGGCAACTTCGCCGTCGATGAAGAACGCGCCCTTGTCCGCCAGCGGCGCGATCTGCCGCTCTTTGACCGGAACCGGATACGAGCCGAGCTCGACCACGACTTGACCGGGCTTCGCCGAATGGACGAGTCCGCCGGGACCTTGCACGACTTCTTCGAGCGCCTCGTCGGACGGCAGGCAGGAAAAAACGATATCCGCTTGCGCGCCGACTTCGGCGGCCGAACGCGCGGGCACCCCGCCGATCTTCGTAAACTCATCGAGCGAGCCGCGGCGATAGCCGACGACGCGGTAGCCGCTCTTGATCAGGTTCATCGAGATCGGCATGCCGATCTTGCCGACGCCGACAACGCCAACGGTCTCCATTTCCAATTACTCCTTCACGCGGCCTCGAGCGACTGATCGGAGAAAGGTTTTGCCGCGTCGTCGGCAGTTAACTGCGCGATCTCTCAATATCTGTTCGTTCTTGAAGCGCGAGCACGGTTCATTCCTTGCGCGACAGCCTCTTTGTGCGCACGCTGCAATTTGTCCGTAGAGAGGCGCGAAAGCGCTTCACTCTTCATTCGGGATCTCCAGCGGTCAGGAAATCCCACATCCGTTCGAGGATGCGACCCGACCACGTGGCGCGGACCCGTGCTTGGGTGGATCTCGGTTGTCACGTCCGTGCTCAGTTCTGCGAACCGGAATGGGATGTAGCAGGCACTTGCGCCGACAAGCGCGTTGACGTGATCCGTCCCCCAAACCAAAGTCATGTTCTTGGTCTGGACCGTTGGCGTGGCAAAAGTCGCCGTGCGGTTCGATAGTGTTGACGATACGCGCGACCGCCTCGGCTCTAAGCGCGGCTACGCCTGGCGTCATGAAAGGCGTGACCATTGCTGCTGAGGTTGTGCCGCAGCTCGTTGTTGAGAGTTCGCATGCATTCGGTCTGAGTGGATTTGGTCTCGGTCGTCATCTCCATTGTGATGGGATGCCCAAGCGAATCCCGCCGCGACGGCACAGCTGCCGCCGACGGTGGATAGGCCAGGCGATGGGGTGGATTTTGATCGGGGCGAGGGAACGGCCCCGAGGGCGCGATGGCCGCCGGGACCGCCGACACTCGTTATTCGGCCGGAGGGCTCATCAACGCAATTGCGTTTCGATGGCGCACAAACTTAGGCAGCTTCGGGTAGTCGCGAAACCGCAACGTGAACATGTCGCCGGTGCGACCGATGACGATGGCTTCCCACCAACCGTAGTCGAGGGCTTCCTGGGCGATGACGAGATGCCCAGGCGCGATCTCGTCCCAGGTTCGAGGTAGGCCGGTCGCGACCGGCAGTTCGTCTTGGTCTTTGCCGACCGCGGCCTGTGGTTCGACCGCGAGCGTCACGATGATCTCGTTGTACAGGCTTTGCCGGATGTTAGGCACGAAGCCGCGGCCGTTGCCGTAAAGCCTGCCCTGCGGCAGCTTTGTGGCAAGGGCGGCCAAGTCTTCGCTGGCTGCTTCATAAACTTTGAGGTCCATGAGCTGGGCGGCCTTGGTCACTAGGTCGGCATCCTTCGCCAGAAACCGCGCCGCCCGCGGTTTGTGGTGCTCGTCGTAGCCGAGCACGATGAGCGGGGCGGCGGGAGTGGACTGCTTGGCCGCGGCTTCTTTGAACGCCTCGTATTGGCCGCTCGGCAGGTCGTCATTGCCAATGTCGGTGACGGCGTACCCACTCGGGAGCAAACGTTCAAGCATCGCTCGCAGGGCGACTAGATCAGCTAGGGTTGGGTCGATATCGGTCATGCGAATGCTCTTAGCTTTGCCAGCATGACCGGATTCATAGACGCCAAGGTTTGATCGACGGTTAAAGTGTGCCTCTCGGTTCCTGGCGGCCACGACCTCGACGCGCAAAGGTCCGGTCGATTGCGGTTGAGGCGACGGAGCGCGTAATTGGCGCTGTTGTCGCGATCCATGCTTGTCTTCTCCTGCTTTTTAGTCTGGCAGCTACGCGGGCAGTGACCCTCCTGCCATCTCATCGCTCGCAGGTACCGCCGTTAAGCCCATTGCCCGGCGCAAATGCCGAGGCTGGGAATTTTCGACGTAATAGACCGCGAGCACACGCCCTCGTGGCTACGAACTAGAATGAAGTTTCAAGGATTAGAGCCCGCCGACGGCGAGAAACACTGCCGCAAAAATCTCTTGGAGGAATCTCGGCATGTTCTCCGTGGGCAGCTAGATTGCGATCTTACAGTACCTGTCGTGGCAAAAATGCGACAATTGCTTGATGCTGAGACCGAAGCCGCCCCCAGTCGTCGTCTTTGAGAGTGCCGGCGGGGGAGACGCCAGAATGCGCGGCCGTAATGGGATGGCGCTAAGCCCAGCACCTTTGCTGGAATCGACTTGGTAAGAAGTCTTGCCGTCGCGGGCGGTAACGGTCAAAAGGTGGAACATGCGTTCCATCAGATCTTTCGCGCACGCTGAACTTCTGTGCTCACCGTGTTGAACTTACTGGCACATCTTCGGCCGCATCTGGTTTGGATTTTTTCGAGGGTGGACCTGAAAATTTTAAAATCATTCCATTAACTTGGCAGGACAACGAGTTTATCCCTGTGCTTATAGAGAAACCAGCGGAGTGAGGGAACTCACGTGAGGAAAAGTCATAGAAAATGGCGGCCGCCCGTTCCTGTTGAACGCCGTTGAGAGGTAACGTTCCCAAATAGATATCCAACCGAATTACGTGGTCTGATCCTCCTCCCCCTCCTGCCCCACGACAAACAAATGTGCAGGGTCTGTTGATCGGGCACTCATAATTCCATTGAAACGTGATTTGTGCCTCGTCTGGATAGAGCGGATTAGGTTTGTCTGATACCAACGCACCTTTATCTTGCGCCAGTGACGAGTTCAGGGTGGCAAACAGCAGTGTTCCTAGGATGAGCGCACGCGAGCAATTAGCGGAAAACCTCTGCTGCCTGGGAACCAGCGGACTCCCCAACGTTCGTAGCTCGGAATGTACCAACGGCATAATCACCTCCATCGGCCGCCCCAGCCGACGAAAACGATATCAAATGTTTCTCCCGATGTCGCCTGAGGCGGCGCCACGACCACGTGCTCGTCTTCAATACGAACGACGACACCGATATGTTCAAGAACGCCGCAGCGAACAGCCACCTACATTCCTAGTTCGATTTTGCTTTCGGTCTGCATGACGGTCGGTTTTAGATGTCGACCCATTTCCTTTTTAAGAACCCCAGACGCGGAGTGCGAAGCCGGCGCCTGGGGCCCTGAGACAGCGATTGGGCGACGGGAGCTGTCTCGCGTAAACGCAAGCACGCGCCGTCTAAAGCCGCCATCGCGCTCGCGGATTATGGTTGCGGATTAACGTTACATGAGGGCCGGCTGCGATGTCGCGGGCGGGAACTGCAAGCGCGCGCTGCTGGCGGTAACGCAGCATGAGAAGCGCCGGCACAGCATCCGAAGGGCATCGTGTCCGCGCCGGCGCTTGGAGACCGACCTGCCAGTTAGCCTCCGGTGGCATAGTCGTGGCGGCATGTAACGGTGGCATGAAAAGAAAAGCCCCGGCCAGCAGGCTGACTGGAGCAAGTGTTGCACTACCTGAGCCAGAGGGCGCCGGGCGATCGCGCGACATTGGCGGACCACCAGACGATGGATTGTGTCCGAGGGTCGCACCCTGATCGTTTTCCTCGACCATGCCGATAATCCTTGCCGCCTACGATCCTCACCAGTGCGTTATTCTCGCCGAAGGCTACCCAAGCTGCGGCCATGGCGCAAAACGCACCGGCAGACTAAGCCTTCTGTAGCAAGTCCGGCAGCTTTTCAATTCGAGACTGGCTGCGACGTTTTTGGAGGCCAGGCGATCACGGCGGATCGGAGGCACCGGCGGCCAGCGGCGATGACGGCGTAGCTCGGACGCCGCCGCGCGGTGGGCGTCGCGGTCCGCCGGCGGCGCCGTCGTCGGCCAGCGCCGTCCGCCGTCGGCGCCGGCGCGCTGCGGAAAGGCAAAAACGAAAACACGCTCCGCACTCGGCGCGCGCCTCGCGCGCGCGTGTGGTTCAAAGAAATGATTAACGCGCCCGTGCAGGGCTAGATTTCCCAAAACCAAGCCAGTTTTCTTGCCGCCCTTCAGCATAGTCGCGGCGTGCGCGATCGCCTCCGCGGAGGTCTTCTGGCGCTCCAGCGGAGCGGAAAAGACTGGCGGCGGGTTGGCCTCGTCCCAGTGACAGTTGGTCGGCGCCACTATTGTAATTGTACATATCCTGCCCGTTTTCGCGAGCGCGGCTGCCTCCGCGCCGAGTTCGCCAAGTTCAGTGGCGTTGCGCGCCTCCTTCGCCCAATGCGACACCACGCGGGCGAGATCCGTTATGTGGCCATTGATTAATTCGTGCTCAGGGTTATTCGGCTGGTGATAGGTGGCGTTCGCGCCGACGACATTGACCATGGGCGTATTGGCCCGGCCCGCGTTGTGCAGCATGGCGATGCCATTGCCGAAGCCGCTGCCAACATGAAGGAGCGTGAAGGCCGGCGCGCCCGTCATGCGCGCATAGCCATCCGCGGCGCCGGTGACGACGTCCTCCTGCAGGCACAGGACGGGACGCACCTTGTCGGTCATCCCGATTTCATAGACCAGCTGCATCTCCGACGTGCCGGGATTGGCGAAGCACGTCGTGATGCCCGCATCCACCAGCGCCTTGAATAAAGATTGAGCCCCGTTCATTGTTCGCTCTCCCGTGACTGACGCATGACCTTACACGTCTGCGTGCTGGCGCACGCGAATTGCGCGAAGCCGTTCTTCAGGTGCTATTAGTCGCACGATGACGTCAGTTGATGACATCGGAACGTAACATGTTCCTCGAGCCTCAAGAGGCGCCGCACGGAGCCGGTTTCCGCAGCGAGGAGGCGCTTCTTGGCCCGTTTCTCCGTTCGCCGCGACGCAGCGATATGTCGGCAATTGGAGCCTAACCGGAAATCGCGCGGACACCATGAATTTGCAGCGTCTGACCCTTTCGCAACGATTAGCCGACTGCTCTTTGGCGCTCATTCTGAACCGGACAAGAGGTGCCCTTCACGGATTAAGCAGATCGGGTCAGGGGCTTCGCGGCCTAAGCAGAAATAAACGCTGTCGCTGAGCCGAAGATGAGATTGATTTAGGTTTACGGCGAGCGTAGGAGATCACTACGGTACTTTGAAAACGGTCTGAAACCGTTCATGTCGCTGTGCGCTGGCCAGCGACCACCAAAGTGGCGATCATGTCAGACATCCCCGTTACCCCGCGCGCCCTGTCCACGCCGCCTCACAGCCTGAGAAAGACCCACAAACAGCAGCATCGGCCGCCCTTCGACAGCATCGCGCTTTTGCTGCAAGGTGGCGGCGCGCTCGGTGCGTACCAAGCGGGCGTCTACGAAGCACTGGCCGAGGCCGACCTCCACCGGATTGGGTTGCGGGCATCTCCATTGGGGGGATCAACTCAGCCATCATCGCGGGCAATCCGCGAGAAGTGCGGGTTGCCAAGCTGCGCCAATTCTGGGAAATCATCAGCCATTCTCCCTTTGGTCTCGACAGCTATCTCGGCTTGCTACCAAAAGGTGAAGCTGCACGCGCCTTCGCCCAACAAATGAGCGAACGCACTTCCAGCGTGCTCGGCGTGCCCGGCTTTTACACGATGCGGTTTCCTAATCCTTTGTTCCAGCCACCGGGCACGCTCGAGGCAACAAGCTTCTGCGATACAACGCCGCTCAAGGCGACGCTCGAGCGTGTCGTCGATTTCGACCTCATCAACTCCGAAAACAACGACATCCGTCTCAGCCTCGGTAGCGTCAATGCGCGAAGCGGCCAGTTGGTCTATTTCGACACGACGACGGATGTCATTCGGCCCGAGCATGTGATGGCGAGTGGCGCGTTGCCCCCAGGATTTCCGGCGATTGAAATCGAGGGCGAATACTATTGGGATGGCGGCGTCGTATCCAACACGCCCTTATCATGGATAGCGAGACAGCACCCGCCAAGCATGCTCGCCTTTCAGGTGGACCTATGGGCCGCGCCCGGCCCGTTCCCGAAAAATCTTCAGGAAGTCATGATACGGATGAAGGAGATACTGAATTCGAGCCGCACTATCTACCAAACCCGGGGCTACGAAGAGGTAAACCACTTGCGCGCAACCCTCGCCCGTTTTCTCGAAAAGGTCCCCGAGGAGTTTAAGCGTGGCGACGACGCGAAGTACCTAATGACGGTGGCCAAACAACAAGTGCATCATCTGGTGAACCTCGTCTACCGGCCGCCAAGCCCGGAAAGCCCGTCCAAAGAGAACGAATTCTCCCGCAGGTCGGTCGAGGAGCGTTGGCTCGCGGGCTACCGAGACACGGTGCATGCGCTGCGCCATCCCGAAGTGCTCGAGCGGGCCGCTGGCTGCGATGCGGGTATCTTCGTGTTCGATTTTGGGAAGGATGGCGGGTGAGATTGAACAGGTAGCGCCGCTTACCAGCGTTGCCACGCGCTGTACCTTCACCCCGCGCCGGTGACGAGCCACGGAACGTCGCGCACCCACTCACCATGAAGGCTCACTTCCGGTTATGGCCCGAAACTGAAGTCCCACGACGTCCGCGATTTGGTCGTTATCGGGGGCTAAGCGGACCTAAGGCGGACATCGCCGAAACGACGTTGCTGACCCTCCTCAGACGTGGCGTGTGCATCGCAGAATTCCTCTTCCCGTAATCGACTAAGCTCGCCTCGTAGATTTCCCTCGCTCTGAAACCCTTCCAGCACTGGTGCGAGTGGTGTATTTTGCGACCCCGGATATTGTAGCTGCGCGAGCTGCCACGAGGGCGTGCCGAAGCCCCAAAATCCTCAGCGGCAGCGTTCATGCCGTCGGCAGGCAAGTACTTTAAGATTCAGATCATCTATCACTGCAAGTTACCTATCGACCAGCGCGCCCTTTTGGGACGCTTTTTGCTCTTCTGCGCGGCTCACCTGGTCGTCCAGGCACGCGCAAGAACAAGCGCCGGAAGGCGCAACATCGATGCGAGGGAGGGGAAACATGAACATTACGCACGGACTGCGGCGGGCCCTTCAGGTTAATCCTCAGGGCATCGCCATTCTGGAGGGCGAGCGCAAATCCTCCTGGTCCGACGTCGGGGAGCGCGTGAGCCGTTTCGCCGGCGCGCTGCGACAGCTCGGCGTGGCAAAGGGCGACAAAGTCGCGGTCCTGATGTTGAACAGCGGCCGCTATCTGGAGCTCTATCTCGCGGTGGGCTGGGCCGGAGCCGTGATCGTACCCCTTAACATCCGCTGGAGCGTCGCTGAGAACCGGGACGCCTTACAAGATTGTGGTGCCCGTCTGCTGATCGTCGACGACGCTTTCCTGGAAGCCGGCCGGGCGCTCACGGCGCCGATCCCGGCGCTTACGCTCGTTCATGCCGACGAAGGCGAGCCTCCCGCAGATGTCACCGGGTATGAATCATTGCTCGCAGCGGCGAACCCGATTCCGGACGCGATGGCGGACCGTGATGATCTCGCGGGTATCTTTTATACCGGCGGCACGACCGGACGCTCCAAGGGCGTCATGTTGAGCCACGGCAACTTGATGGCCGATGCGCTTCAGTTCCTCGCCGAGGGCCTGTTTTCACAGGAGGTTGTCTATCTTCATGCAGCGCCGATGTTCCACCTGGCAAACGGGGCGGCCATGTACTGTATGCTGCTGAGCGCCGGCACGAACGCGATCATCAAGGCGTTTTCGCCCGAAGTCGTCGCGCACGCGATCGAGCGTTACCGCGTCACCCATATGCTGCTCGTTCCGACTATGATCCAGATGTTCGTCGATCATCCGGGCATCGGCGGACGAGACCTCTCGTCGCTGCGGCAGATCGTGTACGGCGCCTCGCCGATCTCCGAAGCGCTTCTCGACCGCGCCATGAAGTGTCTGCCTGGGGTGCGCTTCGTCCAGGCCTACGGCATGACCGAGCTTTCGCCGGGCGCGACGGTGCTGATGCCGGAGCAACACATCGGCGCCGGGCGGGCTAAGGGGCGGCATCGCTCCGGAGGGCGAGCATTTCTCGGGGTCGAGGTGAGGATCGTCGACGGGGATGACCGGCCGGTCCCGCCGGGCACGGTCGGCGAGATCGTGGTCCGTGGCGACGTCGTGATGATGGGTTATTGGAACCGACCGGAGGAAACAGCGAAGGCCGTTATCGACGGTTGGATGCACACCGGCGACGGCGGCTACATGGACGAGGACGGCTTCGTCTACGTCGTCGATCGCATCAAGGACATGATCATTACCGGCGGCGAGAACGTCTACTCCACCGAAGTAGAGAACGTCGTCGCGCAGTATCCGGGGGTCGTGCAATGTGCGGTGATCGGCATTCCCGACTCGCGCTGGGGGGAAGCGGTTCATGTAGTTGTCGTCGTAAAAGCGGGCACTACGGTCGATGCAGCCGATCTCATCGCCTTCTGTAAGGAGCGGATTGCTGGATACAAATGCCCGCATAGCGTCGATGTGCGTACCGCCCCCCTGCCGATGTCAGGCGCGGGCAAGATTCTCAAGCGGGAGCTACGTCGCCCCTTCTGGGAAGGTCAGGACCGACGCGTCGCCTGACCCGCCGCCTTCGCCTATGTTCTCGGGCGGGTTAAGTACCGGGTGATTGATGACAGAAAATCTTGCAGTGAATCCGATCTTGGCCCCTAAACGTCGTTTGCTGCGAGACGGCAACACGTCTGGAATCGGGGGCATAGCGGAAGTGGCTGGCGCTGGCTCAAAACATCGCTGATGACCCGTTGCGGAACACGCCGCGGCTAGGTGTTACCGGTGAGATGGACAATTGCATCAATGATGGCGCCGGTCGAAACGGCGAGCGCGCGAGAGATAAAGCTGAGGTCTATGCCCAACTGCGCACCCAGTATCGGCAGCACGATGAAGAGACTGATCAAGACTGCTATCCCGTATGGCTCCAGCCGAGCAAGCGGCGCGGCGACGGCGGGCGGAAGCACCCCAAGCAAGATGCGTCCGCCATCCAGAGGCGGAAGTGGAAACAGGTTGAACACGGCCAGGACAACGTTGATGAGCAACGCGTTCCTCAAGTTCGCCGCCAACCATTGCGCGCCGGCCAGGGGCAGATAGCCAACTATGTGAAATGCCAGCGCCGCGGCAACGGCGAGCGCAATGTTCATGGCCGGTCCGGCGAAAGCGACCAGCACCATGTCGCGACGCGGGCTGCGCAGCGCGCGAAAATTGACCGGTACCGGCTTGGCATAGCCGAACAGAAACGGAGAACGCATCAGCAGCAGTACGCCAGGCAACAAGATCGTCCCAACCGGATCGATGTGCTTGAACGGATTGAAGCTGACGCGGCCGAGCCGCCATGCCGTGTCGTCGCCGAGAAGATGCGCGACGAAGCCATGTGCGGCTTCATGAAAAGTGACGGCGATGATTACCGGAATAATCCAGATCGTCGCCAGATAAATTACGTCAGCGGTCACTGTTTCAATCCTCGCAACCGCTGTGCCGGATGCAACGCGTTGTCAGATCATCGCCGGCGGGGGGTGTGGACGCATTATCCGTAAATCCGGCGGCTATGTCGCCCGTCCCGACAGTGCCGCCTTTACGCGCGCGGGCGTAAATGGCGCCCTACGCAATCTTGTGCCCGTGGCGTCGAATACCGCGTTGCCAAGCGCTGCAGCGACCGCTGCGGCCGCTGCTTCACCCGCACCGACCGGACGTTCATGACGACGATCAATCAACGCAATGTCGAGATAGGGGACGTTCGGAAAGGTCAGGATTGGATAGCTCGCCCAATCCGTGCTCGTTACACGGGAACGATCGAAGGTCACTTCCTCGAACAGCGTGCGGCTTAAGGTCTGAAGGATGCAGCCCTCGACTTGCGCGCGCACGGCGTCCGGATTGATCATTAAACCGCAATCATGAGCGCAAGCGACCCTCAGTACCCGGACGGCGCCCGTTGAAGGTTCGACCTCGACATTCATGCCCATCGCCACATAGTTCTCAGCTTGCTTGTAGCGCAGGTAGGCGATCCCGCGGCCGCTCAGAAGTCTTGCCACTGCGGCTAGGAGATGCGCCGAGCGGGGCCCATTGCATCATCGCACCCACACGCTCTAGGACCTCCCGGCCGCGAGGATCGCGAAGCTGGCGGAGCCGATAGGCGAGTGGATCGACGCCGGCTGCGGTCGCGAGCTCGTCAAAAAAACTCTCAACCGCGAAAACATTTCCGATCTTGCCGGGCGCACGCAGGTTCGACGGGCGCAACGGCGTTGTCGCCTGCCACCTGATCTCGGCGCGCATGTTCGGAACCGTGTACGGTGGGTCAGCATTAAGCGACAGCAGGCCTGAAAACAGTCCGGCGCCGTCGTCGAGCCCCGCCGCAACAGCGGCAAGCAGCGGGATGTTCGGCTGGTTCGGCGTATTCGCCGGCACCATGGCGATGGTTTCCCACGCCGCGATGTCGCCGTTGGCGCCGAGCGTGGCGCGAAGGTCCAGAAGCTGCGGTGGGCCCTTCGGATCCCACGCGTGCTCGTCCTCTCGCATCCACTGCACACGCACGGGGCGACGCAGCTCGCGGGAGAGCAACGCGGCCTCGAACGCAACGTCGTCGTTGCCATTGGTGCCGTAACTGCCAGAGCCATCCATGTAGATGAGACGGAGCTTTGCCGTGTCGAGTTTGAGCAGCCTAGCGATCGTCCCGCGCAGCCGATGCGTGCCTTGCGACGCGGTCCACACCGTGCCGCCGCCGTCGCGGATATCCGCGACCGCGCAGGACGGCCCCATCGAAGCGTGCGATTGGATCGGCCAAGCGTAAGACGCACGGAGCACGTGCGGCGCCGCGTCCAGCGCTTCAGCCGCGTCCCCGACGCTGCGCAGCATCTCGGTGCGGACGACCGGCGTTGCGCGGACCGCCTCGAAGATTGCGTCGGACCCGGGCAGGGTCGCTGCGTCGCTCCATGTTGCCTTCAGGGCCCGCATGGCGCGCACCGCGTCCCACTCGCGCGGCGTCGCGACCGCAAGGAAATCCCAAATCCTGACGATCTGTGCCTGAGGGATGCCGGCGAGCGACGAGCCATCGACGTCGAGCAAATTCGCACTGATAGTTGGAGGCCGGATGATGCGAGCGTGCCACATTCCCTCGACGCGGTGGTCTTGGACATAGGGATGTCGCGCCGTTAGCTTCGCTGGAAGGTCGGGCCGCGGATAAGACGTCCCGACGATGGTATACGTGTCCGGATCGCGTAGCGGTGCTGATTTATCGACCGGCACATTGAAGGTCCCGCCGCCGATCAACGCCGCAAAGTTCATCTTCTCGTCGCTATCGCGGACCACCACCGCTCCTTGCCTTGTGTCCAGATCACCTACCTTGCGCCGCAGTTGCGCGGCGGCGAGTGCCAGGAGGCGCGCTCGTGCGGTGGCGGCCGCTTGTCGAATCTGAATGCCGCCGACCATGATTCCTGTGCTGCCACCAGTGGACCCTTGATCGGGGGTTAGAGCGGTATCGCCCTCAATAAGCGCGATGCATTCAGGGGAGACACCCAGCTCCTCGGCCACGATCTGGCGGATCGCAGCTCGCGCCCCCGTGCCGAGATCGACTTTGCCGGCGAACACCGTAACTCCGCCGTCAGGCCAGATGGCGAGGTATGCGTCTACGCTGTCGCCAGCGACAGTTCTGTCACTCGCGTCCGCCGTGCGCGGCAAATAGAAGGCGACAATGAGCCCGGCGACCCCGTGGATGAGCGAGCGGCGGGTGATTTGGGTCATGGCTCAGCCCTCGCTCGCCACCCGCAGCACCGCGGCGATTACCCGCACGTGGCTGCCGCACCGGCAAAGATTCTGAGCGAGTGCGTCGCGTATTTCGCTTTCGCGCGGATGCGGATTACGCGACAACAGCGCGGTCGCAGTCATGATCATGCCGTTGGTGCAGTATCCGCATTGCGCGGCCTGTTCGGCGATGAACGCCGCTTGTAGACGGCTCGGCTGGTCGGGACTGCCGAGACCTTCCAACGTCGTGATCTGCCGTCCCACCACATCTAAAGCTCGGGTCACGCAGGACCGTGCCACCTCCCCATCGACTAGGACGGTGCAGGCGCCGCATTGGCCAAGGCCGCAGCCAAACTTGGGGCCGCGCAGTCTGAGATCGTCGCGCAAGGCGTAGAGCAACGGCGTGTCGGGGTCGTCGACAGAAACCTTATGGTTCTGGCCGTTCACACCTAGAGTGAGTTCGTTCAAAATCGCGTCTCCTTCGTCCGGTCGCGATCAAGAAAATGAGGTCGCAAGACTGACAGCCGCCGCCCGAAGCCCAGCTAATTGCAACAAGTCAAGAATAGAACACGAAGGGTGGGATAAGTAGACAAATACACGCGCCGAGAGCGCAAATCAGCTATGACAGGCCCGGCCCGCTAAGGTGGTCACCAAAGTAAACGCGCGCGGCAATTTGCGTCCCGCTTGCAGGCGGAAGTCGCGGAGCCTGCGCCTACTTCGCTGCCGGCGGTGCCACGGCGGCTGACTGGTTGCTGCGCTTGAGTGCCTCGGCGACAAAGCCCGAGGCCTTCACGTCCTCAACGAACGCGGCCAGGTAGCGCGCCCCAGCCGTGCGGCCCTTGGGCGTGCCCATGGCCTGCCGAATCTCCATGAAACGGCCATCCATCACCCGCACGTTCGGATTGGTTGCGGCGTAGGCGACCAATGGTTGACGCACGCCGGCCGCAGCCTCGAGCTTGTCGTTGACGAACAGATCGATCATCTCGCGGCCGCCTCCCGCCGTCGCGCGGACGATGGTGGCGTTTTTGATCGTGCGCGTAAGATAAAGATCATAGGCCGAGCCTAGGCCGACCGCGATGCGCACGCCGGAGCGATCGACGTCGGCGATCGTATTCAACGGCGAATCCGTCGGAACCATGTAGGTGCCATCGATGAGGACATAAGGCGCGGTAAACTCGATCTCGGCGGCGCGCATCGGCTCGATCGCAACGAAGGCAATATCCCACGCTCCACTCTTGACCGCTTCGAATACCTTGCCGGCCGCGTCGAAAGTTATGAACTCGACCGGAACGCCCAGTCGGCGCCCAAGTTCGCGGGCCAGGTCAGGCGTAACACCCTTCGGCTGTCCGGTTGCCGCGTCCGTTTGTGCCAGCACCGAATTGCCGAGATTAATCGCCGCACGCAGCTTGCCGCCAGGAGCGAGGTCTTTTAAGACCTCGGTCGAAACAGCGCCATTCGCGCCCTGCGCAAAGACCGAAACCGTCCCGACGAAAAGCGGTAGAGCGGCATAGAGAAGTGCGTACACAGCTTTTTCTCCCGTTGTCGCGATCTGCCGATGCAGCCAGCGTCGTTTCTCCGTCCTTGCGGATATGAAACGCGATCTCACTTTTGTACGCAAGCGGCAGCAAAGGCGATCCCTTATCATCTTACGCGGCAATGTTTGTTCTTGACGGCCGCAGGCGTCAGTCGCCACGACGCGGCGATATTTCCGGAGTTAGATGATAAGTCGACATTTCGTTGACAGCGCGAAAGTGTCGCGATTGACCGATGAGCGACATGCAGCAAGGCCCTCCTTATACCACTTCCATAGCGGATTGAATCGACGCTTCTGAGCTGGTTGGGTCGGCTGGAAGGGCGTTCGCGGGGCTGCGGATTGTGATTCGCTGTGATCATCTGAGTCGGGGGGGACAGATGATCAAATGCAGCAACAGGCAGCGCCGTGAGTTAAAGACGGCCCTTGCATGGCGGATGCCGCCCGCCCAGCGCCAGCGCATTCAGATGGTGCTGTTGCGCGAGAGCGGGATAACCCAGGCTGCGATTGCCGAAGCCATGGGGGTGTCGCTGAGCACGGTGAACCGGGCGCACATGGCTTACGACAGGGGCGGCATCAAGGCGCTCAAGCCCAAGCCGAACGGCGGACGCAAGCGCGAGAACATGACGGTTGCCGAAGAGAAGGCCCTGCTTTCGCGCTTTGCCAAGACGGCGGGCGCGGGCGAGCTGCTGAACATCCACGATCTCAAGGCGGCCTATGAAAAGGCGATCGGGCACGCAACCAGCAACAGCACGGTGTACAATCTTCTGGCCCGGCACGGCTGGCGCAAGCTGATGCCGCGTCCGTTCCATCCCAACCGCGACCTTGCGGCTCAGAACGCTTTTAAAAAAACGGCTTTCCCGATGCGGTGAGAAAGGCTCGGCGCAGGGCCGCCCGGCGCGGGCGGAACTTGCGCATCATGTTCGCCGACGAGGCGCGCTTCGGACGCATGAACCGTCCGCGGCCGTGCTGGGCACCGCGCGGGGTCAGGCCAAGCGTCGCCGCCCAGCTCATCCGCGAATACATCTATCTCTATGGTGCGGTCTCACCCAAGGACGGACGTTGCGCTTATCTGATCATGCCCACCTCGAACACCGACTGCTTCCGTGCCTTCCTTGATGCGCTGGCGAAAAAATTCGCCAGCGAGGACATCCTTCTGGTGCTCGACGGGGCGCCCAATCACCGTTGCGGCTCACTTGCGGTTCCCAGCAACATCTCGCTGCTGTTCCTGCCGCCCTATGCGCCCGAACTCAATCCCCAGGAGAACATCTGGGATGAAATCCGCGAGAAGATCTTCAAGAACTACGCGCTCAAATCCATGGACGCCGTCCACGCCAAACTCGAACAGGCAATCCTCTACGTCAAAAGCAATCCAATGACCGTCAAATCCATCACCTCATTCCCCTACATCACGAGGTCATTCTGATGTGGAAACGGTATCAGATACTTAGGGCCGCAAGCGCACTGCGTAGCGGCTCGCTGGAATCGCTGAAAGAAACGGCAACCCTTGGCTAGGCCGCCGTGATCGATAAATCCCGCCTTTTCCTCTACCACCACCCTGAATCGAGGCTGCCTACCTAGCGCGCCTCGCGGCTTTTGGGGCGAAACGAAGTTCGTGCAATCGTGGAATCCCTGTAAGCGTTTGACTGCCAACGCTTGCGGTCCCATAGAGACGAAACGGTGTTCCACTTCTAGCTCTCAGATCGGTAAGCCGGCTTGAACATCGGCACCAGCGGTCCGTTGCCGGTGTCTTGAAATACAACAGTGACCGCCTGGCCGATCCGCACATCGTCGGCATCGCAGGCGACGATATTGGTCAGCATGGTCGGTCCTTCGGCGAGCGTCACGTGGGCGATGATGTAGGGCTGCTTGACACGGCGCATGACGCTGAAAGTGTAGATGGTTCCTTTGCCTGAGGCGTCGCGCCATTCCACTTTGTCGCTGGCGCAGAACGGGCAGATGACGCGCGGATACCAGTGCGCGCGGTTGCATGCCGTGCAGACCGGGATCAAAAAGCGGCCTTGGCGCGCCGCGTCGAAGAAAGCCTTGCCCTCGGCGGTGATCACCGGCGGAGCGAGCTTGCGACTTGCGAACACGGCCATCGCTTTACTCCCGTTCCATGATCATCGTCGCGCTGCCATGGCGCGTCGCGAGCTGAAAGCCGGTGCCCTGCGCCAACGCCAAATCGCAGTTCTTCACCTGCACGGCCGGATGAGCTTCGCCGCGCAACTGCCGCACCGCCTTGAGCACTTTGGTCATGCTCCCGCGATTGGCCGGATGATTGTTGCACAAGCCGCCGCCGTCGGTGTTGAACGGCAACTTGCCGATGCCGGAGATCAGATTGCCGTCGGCGACGAATTTTCCGCCCGCTCCCTTGGCGCAGAAGCCGAGGTCCTCGAGCTGCATGATCACGGTGATGGTGAAGCTGTCGTAGATCGAGGCGTATTTGATATCGGCCGGCGTCACGCCCGCTTCGGCAAAGGCGATCGGACCGGCGCGCGATGCGCCCGAGGTGGTGAGATCGAAGGTGCCGCCGGTCAGATGCTTCACCGCTTCTCCGGCACCGATGATCTTCACGAGCGGCCGCTTCAGCTTTTTGGCGATCTCCGGGCGAACGACGACAATCGCGCCGCCGCCGTCGCTGATGACGCAGCAATCGAGCCGGTGCAACGGATCGGCGATCAGTGGCGAGTTGAGTACGTCCTCGACCGTGACCACCTCAGGCAGCATGGCGTGCGGATTGTGCTGGGCGTGATGCGAGGCGGCGACTTTCACCCAGGCGAGCTGCTCGCTCGTGGTGCCATACTCGTACATGTGGCGCATGGCGCACATCGCGTAGCCGTTGGCGGTGGTGATGGCGTAGGGCGCTTCCCAAGGAGCTTCCGGCTGGTTCGGGTCGCGCGGCCGTGGCGCGGTACCAGTCGCCATGCCCTCGCTGCGCGGCCTGCCGGCGAGGGTGACCAGCGCCACGTCGCATTTGCCGAGTGCGATCGCTTCGGCCGCGTGCGCGGCCAGCGCGATGTAGGAGGCGCCGCCGATCTCGGTCGAATCCATGTGGCGAAGCTTCAAATTCATATACTCCGCCATCGAGGCGGGTCCGGGCCCCGGCGCATCGCCGGAGCAGAAATAGCCGTCGACGTCATTACGCGTCAGCCCGGCGTCGGCCAGGGCACCAAGCGCCACTTCGGCATGGAGCTGCGCGACGGTCTTATGCGGCGCCAGCCGCGTCGGATGCTCGAAAATACCGGAGATATAGGCCTTGCCCTTGACGGTCATCCCGGAAGTTCCCCCTTGCTCCGCAACATATCGGCGTAAGGCGGTATCTCCAACTTTATTGGTATCCTGCTAATCAGACCGCACGGCTAGTCACCTGAATTTAAAGTTCGCCGCATAATGTGGCGTTTGCTTTGTGGCAGAATTGCTTGACGGAGGCGAGGATCTGGTCGGCGGATTTGGTCCATCGGTAGGGCTTAGGGTCGGTGTTGTGGGCCTCGATGAACGCACCGATGTCGGCTTCGAGTTGGCGAACCGAGGTGTGGACGCCGCGCTGGATTTGCTTGCGTGTCAGCTCTGCGAACCAGCGTTCTACCTGATTGATCCAGGACGCGGACGTCGGGGTGAAGATGGGGTAATCGGCCGGCGGCTTGTGGATAGCTGAAGATTTTGGGTGCTGCGCTTCAGGCTGATGGTTCAACGAGGTCCGGGTGTACGGCCTCAAGCATCAGAAGGAGAAGCGCAGCATGGACTATTTTGCTGGACTGGATGTTTCGGTCAAGGAGACCAGCGTTTGCATTGTGGATGACACCGGCAAGATCGTTCGGGAACTGAAGGTAGCGAGCGAACCCCAGGCTTTGTTGGCGGTGCTAAAGAATCCCGCCTACCACTTCCGGCGGATTGGATTGGAAGCCGGACCGCTGTCACAATGGCTTTACAGCGCTCTCGCCGAAGCAGAGTTACCAGTGGTCTGTGTCGAGACGCGGCACATGCAGGCGGTGTTGAAGGCGCAGATCAACAAGACGGACCGCAACGATGCGCGCGGCATGGCGCAGATGATGCGGGTTGGGCTTTACCGTCCGGTGCATGTGAAGACGTTACGTAGTCAGAAACTGCGGATGCTGCTGACCCATCGCAAACTGCTTCAGTCGAAGGCGATCGCCATCGAGAACGACCTACGCGGTACGTTGCGCAACTTCGGTCTCAAGGTGGGCATGGCGGGGACGGTGAAGTTCGAGGCACGCATCAAAGAATTGGTCGAGAACTCGCCCGAGCTGGCTGCGCTGGTCGAACCGCTGCTTGTCGTGCGGCGGGTACTTCGCGAGCAGCTCGTGATCTTGCATCGCCGCTTGCTGGCCATCGTGCGGGACGATGAGGTGTGCCAGCGCCTGATGACGACCCCCGGCGTCGGTCCCGTGGTGGCGCTGACCTATCGCGCCACCGTCGACGTGCCCGCTCGGTTTCGAAAATCCAAGTCAGTCGGTGCCATGTTTGGACTGACGTGCTCCAAGTATCAATCCGGCGAGATCGATCGGAGCGGCAGAATATCGCGCTGCGGCGACGAGATGATGCGGGTCATGCTCTACGAAGCCGCTCAGAGCATGCTGTATTCGAAGAAATGGTCGTGGCTCAAGGCCTGGGCGATGCAGATTGCCAGGCGCCGCGGGATGAAAAAGGCGATCGTGGCCCTAGCACGTCGGTTGGCCGTGATCATGCACCGCATCTGGGTTGACGGTACTGAGTTCCGCTGGACACGGGACGTCGCAACGGCATGAGGGCTGGTCGAGATCAAATGCGATAGGAGGAAAATCGAGATCCACCGAGCGGTGGAACGATGTCCCTCGCGGGACGATGGATGAGGTGAGTTCGCACGTCCGCTTGGACCTGCTGTCGTTTGACGGCAAGGCCGCGGTAAAGATTGTTCCGCCTCGTCTTCGAATCCCATGATGGAAGGGCCTTAGTGCCAATTCCGAAGAGAAGCACGAGCCCGTGAGCGACATCGACTCTGTAGCGGTGGATAGTCTGAAAGTGCTTGACCCCAAGCGGCCGATTAGAGAAGCCCGACGATGTCGCGAACCTTGTCGACAAACAGAGGATCGGTTGACAGTTTGAAGGTCTCGCTGCGGTGAGGTTGCAAACCGAATGCCGTCCAGATACGCCGGATCGTGGTGTGGGAAAGCCCGGTTTGTTTGGCCATCGAACGGATCGACCAGTGCGTCGCGTCGTGCGGCGTGGTGGCCAGCGTATGCTCGATCACCGCCGCAACCCGATCGTCATCGATAGTACGGGGTCGACCCAGACGCGCCTCGTCATAAAGACCCTCGATCCGATCCTTCAGGAACCGGCGCCGCCATTTGCCGACGGTGTGCTCGTGCACGCCGAGGTCTGCGCCAACAGCTTTGCTCGTAAACCCGTCTGCGCAGCGCAGGATGATACGGCAGCGCTCTGACAACGAGCGTGCCACCCGATGACGGCGAACCTGGCGTTCCAAGTACGCCCTCTCCTCGGCGCTTAAAACCAACGCCGCCACCGGTCGTCCCATAGCGCTCGCCCTCCCATCTGGACTCGACGCTATAATGAAACGAACTTCAGTTCCAGGTGACTAGCAGCATGCGTTTTACTGCTTCATGCCAGCAAGCGCGGCTATGGCTGGCCCGGCCTAACCTCGGCCATCTCGCGACCGCGCGACAAGCGCTCAATTGGATATGGCCTGATATTTATTACGCGCCAGAAGTTTTCCCGCTGCCACTCCTGGAATTTCGTTTCAATTTCGGCTTCCGTTCGACCGCGGAAAACGCGTGTGTATATCGTTGCCATCTTCGTGGGTAACTTCCTCCCCGTGTCATCCCCAAGCGATTTCTTGGGGGGCGACCCCGTGCATCAAGATCGTCCGCACCATGGGGTTAGACTTATCGATCTTAGACGGTGCTGTCCTAGTTCCGAAGCCGATTGTAAGAATGATACCGCGCGCTACGAAGCGCGTCGGCTGGGCCGTGCGTCGGTCTACCGGGTGTTGGCTTCTTAAAAGCGAAAACAGTCATGGAAAGAGTGTTCATTGGAGCCACTCGCGAGGAGGCAACACGCATGGCGGACGAATGGTGGGGACGCCAAAAGGGACTGCGCCAAACTTTGCGGACCGAAGTGGCTGTTGGCGGAAAGGGACTGGACACTGCCCAGCTTGATCAATGGGCCATAACCATCCGCTTTGAGGACGAGAATTCTGTTCCCGAATGACCCGATCTCCTGAACGCCAAGGCCCTTTGTCATTCAAGGCTCAAGCTCGTACCAACAGGCAGTTTACGTGAATGCCAATGAACGATGATTACAAAATCTATGTCGATCCCAGTTCAGCTTCCCAGTTCAGCTTAGGCTTCTGGCCTTGGCGGACGGGCGGGGGATAGGGCCGCCAAGCCGGCCCAGCAGGGTAGCCTCCCCTTAATGCCCATTCCGAGCGCGGCAGGACAGCCCTCACAATCCTTGCGGCAGCTTTTTAAGTCGCTCGCGCAGTTCCTTGCCAACCTTGAAGCGCGGTATGTTCTTCTGATCGATCAGGACGGCGACGCCATTTTTAGGATTGCGCCCGATCCGCGCCGAGACTTGTTTCACGGTGAACGTACCGAAGCCGCGCAGCTCGACGCGGTCGCCTCGGGCCATCGCCGCAACGATTTCTCCGAGCATGGCGTCGATGACGCCTTGGGCGCGGCGCTGATAAAGGTGCGGGTTCTGTGCTAAAAGGCGTTGAGCAAGTTCAGGTTTGAGCATGGCTCTCAGTCACATTCTTGCCGATCAGGGGAATGAAATTCCCTTAGCGGCCTACGTGCTCGCGACACGATCGTCAGGCGAATAACAGCGACAAGGCCGACTTCTATCGCCGCTAAGTGTGTGGCCCCGGCGCGGCGGGTACCACGCAACTGTGCGACCGGGGCCAGTACAGCGGCGGACTCCGGACATATCCCCGATGTACCGGCTCAACGGTAAGCGGTGGCCAGTTAAAGTCAGCTTAAAGTGCTCCGCCCTTATAGGAGACTAGGCGGCACGCCACAGCACCGCGGTGACTTGTACCGCCGTCCAGACGCCACCGCGAGCCGTCGCAATGCCGCGCGCGTTGACCGCGACCTTTTAACTCGCCCACCCGCCAATGCGGCTGGGCGGATTTGCCTTGGTTGCTGTTCGTAACACCTAAAAAACGAACAGTAACGATCGAGGGGAGCGTATGGGCCATGACAAAATCGAACCTGCGGCTAGTCGCGCCAATCACCGAAAACCGAACAGTAACCCCGCGCCGGCCAAAAAATGCCGATGTGCGGTCGCGCGAACACCTGACCGCAGATCCGAAGGCGTGCGCAAGATAGCGAAGCGATTTGGCGTCGATCCGGGCACGGTGCAGCGGATCAGCCGCCCTTTAGCCGGCGTAAGAGCGGCCGCATAAAGCGGCGCCAGTACCCACTTGCAAAACTAGTCTGGGTGCCGGCGAGAATATGCTACGTTGGAGGTGGCGCGGCGGCCTAAGCCCCCGTCGCGGCGCTTTTGGGAAGGTGGAATACTCAGCCCCGGCGCGAGCTGGGGTTTTTCTTTGGCACCGACGCCCCGGCGCGCCCGTCGGCCGCTAGGCTGCTCAATCGCGACGAGGCCCGGCGCATAGCCGCCAACATCGCCAAGCTGCCGGAGCCCCTGAAGCGGTCAGTAGAGCGATCATACGGGGCTCATTTTTGGTAAGTTTCGAATCGGTCATGGCGCACCGGCGACTTGGCGGCAATCTAAAGAACATTCATTGTCGAACAGATCGCCAATGAGAGCGATTTGGGCAAGATCTAAGCGTGTCAATGCGCCTTGGGGTCGCGTCAAGCCCCACAACCAAGCCTAGGCACAATGTATTAAATCGATAGCCAGTCAGATCGGTCAAAGTGTTCACTTCCGGGCGGCACGTCTCCGCGCGCCGCCGGGTATTTACCGGATCATCCAGAGATTACCCGCGGAAAAAGACCAGCTTCGCTATTTGATCAGGAGGGATTTTGGTCGCATCTCAGGGACAGAGATCGTAGCTCGCAAGATCACGCTCCCGTCCAGCGCATGAGCCGACGCCACTTCCACTATTCCCAAATAGAACGGCGGCTTTCCTTCAAATTTGATGCTCATTGATGGCCCCTTGGATTTGGCGCCGTCCACCGAATGATAGCTGATTTCCGAGACACGCTACCCGGATGCCGGACCGACCACTGTCGCAGGCGCCCGCGCCGCACCGCGTAGCGACGGTACTTCAACAAAAGATTGGGCCTCTCCAACCGTCTGTCCTAATTTTGCCGGCAAGAGGACCTAACTTCGTCAGGTCTAACCTTCGGACGCGGACGATCCTTGATGCACGGGGTCGCTCCCCAGATGTGCCGGTCAGGTAGCCCGTCCATTGTTAGGCGGAGGAGCCGGAGGTCGCTCCCCCGGTTCCATCTAAAACTGAATGACTTTTGGCAGTTTACCCGGCTCAGGGTGGCGGCTCTTTGCGTCGCAAAGAGACTGCGAGCCATGGCGGTACGATGTTGTGTACAGGAGGAAACCGTGACCAGTTGGTTCGACTGGCGAATGGCGTTCGCCTGGTTGATGGCGGTCGCCGTCGCCAGTGCAATTTTCTTTTTTCCGATAACACGCCTCGTCGATAGCCTAGGCGATTAGCTCGCCGAAGCGCATTCCGTCACGCATTTGTCCCACTTCGGGGCAGGTGAATATTTGCGCCTGGATGTGGCGCGGATGGCGTCACTTCCGCCAGAAATTCCCGAACAGCGTCGGTGCAGCTCAGTGTAGCAAAGCTTGTGCTGGAAACCGCCGTAAGCGCATGCCGCAAACTGAATTGACGGCCCGGGCTAGTCAGCGCTGGGTTCCGGGAGGTCCGGGCAACTCGCACCCATGGTCTAGCTGACACCTCAGTCACAGCGACGAAAGAGAACTAACGTGCCGAGATATTCAGTCGAGACAATCGAGGCGATGCAAAAGCATCTCCTCGGCTACCGCGATAACCTGAGGGTCGAAGTTGAATCCGGTATCCCGATTGTCGCAAGGACCGTGGCTGAACTTCGCACGCTTTCCACTTGGCCAGGCCAGTTGGTTTTGGACGTCCACATAGACCTCGACCCCCGGTTCAGCGTGATGACGGTAAGGCGAGCGTCCTGATCTACCCATGCCTGAATGCGGCTTCCGCCGCCTTGAACCGTCGAAGATCACAGTGGGTGGCTCAATCGCGAACCGTTGCGTTGAAGTGAAGATTGAGTGGCTTATGCTACAGGGGCTCCGACAGTTGGGGACATTGCCATCCCGAGCTTTGTCCGTTGTCCATCTGTCGGAGCCGGAGCCCTGGGCCGCTCCGGGATAGCTGCGCCGGGGCTCCCCCTAAGGCTGGGAGCGACGTGTCGTGCCTCGTCCAAAGGTTCATTTCAACTGCCCACATTGCGACGCGCTCTATCAGGTCGTTAGAACTGAGGCGATCCACTCTCATGATTGCTGACAAGGGCCTTTGACATAGGATTTGGCCCGCCTGTTCCGATCGACGGCAGAGGCATTTGTACGACGGATATGCGGTGCAGGAGGCGGGACTTAAACGTCGGTCAACAATCTCTCATCCGCGGGTCGAGCCGCATGACCTTGCTTCGTTTGGGGCTGCCTCAGTCTAGGTGGCGAGAGTCAAAGGCTCATAGTGGAGACGAGGGCTCCCCGGCATTGTCCCACCCCCAGCGCCGCATACCGCGCCGAGGCTGATCTTGTGTTTGTTATCTCCTCTTCTGGCTGTCCGTTAAATGTTAAGTAAGGGTCATGCCGTTTTTGGCGCGGATTGAACCGTGCAGGCGATCGACCAGATGAAACCCACCATCTCGCGTGCGATGGCGACATTGACGACGTTGGCGGTCTTGCCGCGCGCGCTCAGCCGACGATATCGAGTGCAGAGCCGAAGTTGCGCTCTCCAGGCGATGTCGCGAACGACTTTTGGCAGAGCCTCGATACGATCGACCTTATGACGACCGATGCGCGCCTTCATTCGGTAAGCCCAGGCGCCTTCGACCAGCGCGCGTCGGGCATGGGCGTTGCCGGTCTTGGTGATACCGCCGCGTCGGATGGTCTCGCCGCTCGATTGCTCGCCCGGGATCAGGCCGAAATAGGCCATGAGCTGGCGCGGGTTTGCAAAGCGTGTGAAATCGCCCACTTCAGCGACCAGCACTACGGCTGTGATCAAAGCGATACCCCGCATCGCCTGCAAGGCATCAACAACTGGGCGCAGATTCCATTCGGGAAGTAGACCCGATATCTGCTTCTCGACGCGCTGAAGGCGCCGCTCCGCATCCATGACGGCATCGACATAGTCTTGAAATGCGATCTGCTGCGCTGGATGTTCGAAGGCCAAAGTTGATAGCCATCGCCGATAAGCCATTCGCCATGCTGTCCCACGCCCGTGCGCGCGATGCGCGGAACAGGGCAGCTTGCGACCTTAACGGGATGCCCGCCTCCCGCGCTTCGAGAATTTGCTCGGCGACGTGACGGGCCTGGGCGGCTTCGTCGATCACCGTGGTGAGGAAGGGGCGGTGTTTCGAGGCTCTGTCCGAGCGCAGTTAGCCGCGTACTCGATAAGTCTCTGCCAAGTTTGGGCCATTTCGACTAACAATGTCCTATGCACGGAATCGGTAGTCGTGCGCGCTTCTTGAAGGCATCGCACTGCATATCGCTGGTAATCTTTTGAGGCTTTCATTTTCCGCGTCCTAGTCCAATACTCTAGATAAGAGACACTCCCGTATATTCAATCACTAATTGTGCTCCTAATTTCAATATTCTCAGAATGGGCCACGCGACGCATTGCGCATTTGCCCGTTCGGTGTGGGCACCGGAAAATGGTCCCAAGCGGGAACCTTTTTCGCCCCGGAAAAACTATCGCCGCTCAAGGATAGTTTTTGCGGCCCGCTTCAGGCGTCAATACTGACGCATTTGCCAATGCACAGGCGGGGTGCGAGTGGTGGGAATTGCAGAAAACCAATATCGGCGCCACCCCAGCCCGGATGCTGGATAGTCGCACCCCTGGCGACCGTTATCCCGAGAGCGTCGTAGTGGTTGAGCGGGTGTCCTGACAGGTCCGGCAGCTTGGCGATTTTGACGGCGATGCGCCGCGCTTCATCTTTGGTCAGCAGCTTGGCGGCAGCACGTCGCCCCGGCTCATCCTCAAAATAGAAATAGCCGGGCGCCTGACCGTTGGCGGTTGCAGGCCGAATTCTCGTCGCATCCGTCAAATGCGAACAGGGACCCCGGGCACCCGTAGGTAGGCCAGTTCCGTCTCGGCGGGCCCGCGCCCGCGGACGCTGGCAGTTTGGGCTGGTGATGCAGGCCGTCGCTTGTCACCCGCGGCGACAAAGCGCCTCCACCACGGACGAACTTCGCATGCGCACATCGCACCTTCCAGTCGCGCGGCTTTTTCACGAGCCGACATGGCAACTTTGGTCAGGCACAAAGTCTCAGCCATGAGCGTGTCACACCGCTCGCGCTCGCGCTCGAAGTCGGCTCGGTGACCGGCCGCACTGGCTTCAAGGCAGAGCTTTTCCACTTCAAAGCTCGCAAGCTCAGCCTGCAGCCGCGCGATCCGCGCATTCAAGGCGTCGATGTCCGCCCGCTGGCCGCCCGGTGAGCGGGCGGGCAGCGGCTTGTACTGTATCTCGTCGAGATCAATAGTTATGCGCACCTTTCCATCATTGCCGGGCTTCAGGATCTGCGGCATCTGAGTTAACGTCTTCTAGACTTCTACCCGCAGCGTGAGGAATGACATGGACTCACTCCCCGAGATGCTCTCGATGCTCCTGGACGGCGCTGTCGACGTCCTGGACATCTCCGAAGACCTCCGCGAGGCCGCCGTCACCGCCTACGAGGAAGTCGGAGCCTGGCTCGCCGACCACGGCAACCCCGGCAGTCAGGTCTACCCTCAGGGGTCGTTCCTGCTGGGCACCGTGGTCCGGCCCGCCACCCCGGGGGGCGAGTACGACATCGACCTGGTCATCTGGCTCCTGCTGGCCCGGGAAAGCATCACTCAGAACGAACTCAAGGAACGCATCGGCATCCTCCTCGAGGACTACCGCAAGTGGAAATCCGACCAGGGGCACGCCGACGGACCACATAGCCTTGAATCCCGGCGCCGCTGCTGGACCCTGGGGTATCAGGGCTTTCACCTGGACGTCCTGCCGGTCATTCCAGACGACGAGCACCCGCCGACCGGCATCCTGCTGACCGACGAGAACTTGTTCAGGTGGCAGCACAGCGACCCGATCGGTTACGCGGCCTGGTTCAGGGCCCGCTCCGAGATAACCCGGCGGCTCGTGGAAAAGCGGCACGCGAGCGTTGCCGACGTGCCAACGTGGCGGACCCGCACGCCGCTGCAGCGCGTCGTCCAGATCCTCAAGTGGCACTGCATGATCACCTTCGCCGCCGACCTCGACAACCGGCCGCCGTCGATTCTGATCACCACCCTGGCCGGACGCGCCTACGACGGCGAACCCGATCTGTTCACTGCAGTCCGCGGGGTGCTGGACAACATGACCCAGTATGTCGAGAGGCGCAACGACAAGTGGTGGGTGCCCAACCCCGCCCACGAGGAGGAGAACTTCACCGACAAGTGGAACGACTACCCCGAGCGGCGCAAGGCCTTCTTCCGCTGGTACGACCAGATCACCGCCACCATGAACGACCTGGCCGGCATGGAAGGCAAGGGACTGGACGCCGTTCTACAGCAGGCTGGCCGAGACCTTCGACCGTGAGCCCGTGACGAAGTCCTACCTGCGCTACGCCACCGAGATGAACAAGCAGCAGCTGCGCATGGGGACGACCGGGCTGCTCACCGCCTCCGCCTCGTCCACCGGGCGCCGGCTGCGCAAGCACACCTTCTATGGTCACCTCCCGCGCGATTAACCTCGGCCTGCAACTCGCCGCGATCAAGAGCGCCCTACCCGAAGCACAGGGAACGGTACATGGGGGAGTACTGCGCTGCACCGCCGTTTTGCAGCCCACGCCCGCCAGCCGCCGCTACACCGCGCGGCTGACATACCGCCACCGCCGCGTCCCCCGAGTCGCCATCATCGACCCGCCACTAGCACTGCACCCGGGCGCGACTTCGCTGCCGCACGTGTACTCCAACGGCGACCTGTGCCTGTACCTACCCGGCCAGTGGAAGGAGTCCATGCTCCTGGTCGACACGATCCTGCCGTGGGCCAGCCAATGGCTGCTCTACTACGAACTGTGGCTGATCACCGGGCACTGGATGGGATCCGGCCACGACCACCCGGCCGACACCGGAAGCCTGAAGTAGCAGGTCAGGGGCGAGAAGCAGGGCAAGACGGTCGGCCCAAGCGCTCCCACAGGCCTCGTCCGTGGATCTTTCCGCACCCGTCCGTGGACCAAGCCTGGTGCGAACGGACGCATAGCGGACGGCCACGGCACGAAATCGCACTTCGAACGGCGTATGTGCTGGTCAGCGGTCTGGCACTCGGGCAGGAGGACCGGGCTGTAAAACCGTCGACCGACTCCAGCTAGTGCCGACGCGCCAGAACCGCCAGTACTGCGTGATCGCAACCAGCCCGACGGTCCTCGTCCCTGGCATACCTAATTGGGCGGCGATGTGCGCGGGCGCATGAGGGTCAGGTTGCTCTCCGTGACGGGCTTTCCCGTCAGCCTGTCCTCGGCTGGGCAGAGTTCACGGGCTTCCTGCCGGCCGCATGGCGTGGCAAAGGCGCTTCCTGCGTGCTGCGGACGACGACCCTGTCCGCAGATGAGGGCATCCATCAGGCGGCAGCTGACAGCAGGCGCCGCCCGGAACACGCGTACGCCGGAGGTGCCGGCCCGGTGCGGGCGAGCCAAGCGCAGAAATCCCCGATCGGGGCCGCCACCGCGGAGCTTGGCGGGCCCCGGACGTACCTGTCGGCGGCTACTTGAGTGCTCCCCGCTGGCCGTTGTCAGGACGGCCCCGGACAGCCCCCGGGATGCTTGTGGTTAGAGGGGCTGGAGCCGGGTGTGCAGGAGGCAGAATTCGTTGCCTTCTGGGTCGGCCAGAACGTGCCAGCTCTCGGTGCCGCCCTGGCCGACGTCGGCGGGTCTGGCGCCGAGAGCGAGCAGCCGCTCCAGCTCGGCGTGCTGGTCGCGGTCGGTGGCGTTGACGTCGATGTGCAGCCGGAGCTTCCCGGCCCGCGGGTCGGTACTAGGGCTGAGGACGAGGGTCGGCTGCAGGCCGCCGAAGCCGGCGTCCGGCGGCCCGATCTCGATGCTCCCGTCGTCTTCCCGTCCGAGTTCGACATAGCCGAGGACCTGGCTCCAGAACGCGGCGAGCCGACCGGGATCGGCGGCGTCGATGACCAGCTCACTGATGCGGCATGCCATGCCCGTCAGTGTAGGCAGGCAACCCGGGAGCCGATCGCCGGCCACGTGGAGGGCGGCGCGCTACGCGATCGCGCCTTGCCCGGCGGTACCGGGTCCAGCCCGGCTTTCTGCGCCTGTGAAGAAGGAACCGGGTGCGGATCTCCGGTCGGCCGGGCGCACCGGTGGTCTTCGCGCATGGGTTCGGGTGCGGCCAGAACATGGGGCCTCTGACGCAGCCGGCACTGGAGGCCCGCAAGCAGGATGAAAGGGTTCACTGCTTACCCGAGGTGAGCTGTCCCTCGCACGTCTCCCTGGATCACGCTGACCTGTTTCTTCGTCGCGTGGATCACGAACCCGTGCGAGGTCAGCCACGCGCCGCGCTCGGCCACGGGGAGCGCCTGGTAGATGTCTGAATACAGCTCCCCGGTGAGCTGCTCGTCCCACCGGTCGGGCTCGGCGGGCAGGGCCCTGAGCCGGTCCCGTTCGGCACGCAGCCTGCGCACCTGCTCGTCGAACTGCTCATCGGACATGACGTCCGGGTCCAGTGCCCTGATCCGGTAGCTGATCTCATCCAGCTGGTCCTGGTAGTCGGTGCCCTTGACCAAGATGAGCCTCTTCACCGGGACGCGGAACGTGGTGGCCATGATCTCGTTGACGGCCGCGTCCACTACCTCCATCCGCACCATGTTGCCGCACCCCTTGCGGCGGCTCCCGATGCCGGTGCACCGGTAGTAGGTGTAGGTCCCGCTGCCGTGTTTGCTCGACGCCCGGCAGGTGAGCTTGTTCATCGACGAGCCCTCGCAGTCCGGGCACTTGATGGCGCCCTTCAACATGGCCCGCGTGCGTGGCTCCCCTCGCGGGCCGCGCTTCTCCCGTCCGAGCAGAGCCTCATTGGCCAGCCGGAACCGGCGCGCGTCGATCAGCGCCTCGCACGAATGCTCCCATTTCTCCGACCAGACCACCTTCCCCGTCACAGGGTCACGTTCGGAGCGGGTCATCCAGTAGTGCCCCCGGTACACCGGATTCCTGATCAGGTCGGCCAGCCTGGTCGGCCACCACGGCACGTCGGCCAGTTCCCCGGTCTGCGGATCGAGCTTCTGCCACAGGTGCAGCGAGTCCAGCCACTCGCATATGTCCGCCAGGCTATGCCCGGCGATGACCATGTCGTAGATCTGCGGGATGTACTCCCGTCCCAGGTCAGTGGCGGCCAGCCGCCTGTCGTACTTGGGACCCTCGGTCACGTAACCCCACGGGATACGCCCGACGAACTTGTTCTCCCGGCGCAGCGCGTCGGTGGCCCGCACGACGCGCTCGCGGCCCAGCTCCCATTCCCGGCGCGCGGCCATCTTCTCCGCCTGCCACTGCCAGTAGTCCGAATCGAACCTGTCCGCCCGCGCCGGGTACTGCGGGCCGTCCACGATGATCAGCCGCTTGCCGTGCTGCGTCGCCCAGAACTCGATCCGGGTGAAATCCTCCTGGGCACCCCGGGACCAGCGGTCGGTCTTATACGCCACCACCGCGTCGTACATGGCCATCTTCTCGGGCTCGGTCACCCACGGCTTAAGGTTCTTGCGGTCCCACGGCGCGACCGTCCCCGACTTGGTGTCGGCCACCACGCCGACCACCGTCATCCCCTCCCGTTCGCAGAACGCGCGGGACTTCTCATCCTGGGTGTCAATCCCGATGCCCTGCTGCCCGCCACGCTGGAGCTTGCTCAGCCTGGCCGCGATCAGCGCCCGCACCGGGCGCACCCCGGGATGCACCACCGGATGCGCCGCCGCTGCGTCCTGGATGCGCGGTTGCGCGGGTGCATCAGATGGGTGCGGCTGCTCCATGTCGCTCGCCTCGCCAAGGTCGGTGCGTCTGCTACGCTGCTTTATCGGCTTAAATCCGACCTTAACACATGTATCCTAGCGCTCGGGAACCTTGAGGAACACCAGGTCGGGAGCGATGCCATCCTCCGGGCTGCCCTCCGGCGGCTCGAGACAGACCTGATCCTCCTCCTGCCATGTGCGGTGCCAGCCCAGCGCGGATTCCCAGAAGCCGGCGATCCTGGCCGGGTCGGCGGTGTCAATGCACAAAGCACTGGATGCGTATGGCCATGTGCTGATCGTGCCCGGGTGAGCGGGCCGCGTCCAAACAGTTTGAGGTCAGCGTGACAGCACACCCACATCAGCGCGGCCCGCGGCAGGCTGTCCGCGGCATGTGTTTGCGTTGCGGCTGGACCGGACTCCGATCGCAGGGCTGTCCGGCGACCCCGGCCACGGCGGCGGTCTGCTGGCATACTTGGTGGCCGGGGGAGCCTTTCCCAAACTGGAGGCCGTGAGTGTCCGCGCGGAATATCGATATCGTCCTCGGCGGGCTAACGGACGCGATGCGCAGCCGCGATCAAGCGCGCATCGCCGAGTTCCTTGGCCCTGACCTGGTATGGGAGGGCGTTGAGCCTGGCCTGCGCTGCGACGGGCGGCAGCAGGCGATGAGCGTCATCCGCAACCGCTTTGCCGCTGCCCCACTAATTGTCCAGGCCGTCGAAGCGATCGAGGTCGGGCCGCACGTGATCGTGGGCCTGCGCGGGCCGGGATTCAACGGGACGCCGGGCGATGTGGAGACGGTGGGCCAGATCTTCAACGTCTTCACCCTCAGCGATGGCAAGGTCGTCCGCTGGCGTGACTTCCTGACCCGCCGGGAGGCACTGGCCGCCGCTAATGCCGAAGACCAGCCCTGGCAATAGGACACCACACGGGGCCCGACGGCCGGACGTCATCCCCTGGACCCGGATTGTTGGTTGAGGTTAACCACCGTCATCGCGGCAATAGCGGACGGACGTTCACCCCGAGGGCAGCGATGCGTAAGCATACAGCCCGGCCGACTCCACGCCGAGCCGCATGCAGACTGCCGTGCAGTCGACCCTGCGAAGATCTAACCGATGCTCTTCGGGGCCATTGCGCCGACGAATACCGCTGGGAGGGCGCCGTTAACTTTAGCCTGAATCGGCCGCCCTCACGAGAAGAAAGCCGCCCAAGTCGGCGTTCGGTACCTAATCGCTGACAGCTTTTTCATGTGCCTGAGCCAACTGGTTCATGCGGCTCATGATCGTTTGGATCTTCGCGATGGACTCGATAACCGATCGTTCCGGAAACCTATTCGGCAGACGGCTCTAATACTAGCGACAGGGTTGAATTAACGATCGTCGTCGTTACCGATATGCAGGTGAGTGCATAAGCATGCGAACGCGCAACGTCCGCTGACCCGAAAATGGGACCTTAGCGGGGCACGCGGCAGCGGACCCTGACCATGGTGGTGGGGCCGGGTCTGCGGGTGCGGTATGGGTCAGACGGCGTGTGCCTGGTCTGCGGGGCCGGGTTGGGGGTCGGGGGTGCGGCAGAGGGTGACTTCGAAGCCGAGGCTTTCGAGGTGGGTGACGTGGTGGTGGATCTGGCGGCGGAGGCTGGCCCGTCGTTCGTAGTAGTCCGGGCCGAGGTCTTCATACTGCATGCCGGGGTTGGACAGCAGCTTGTGCAGGACCTTCAGCTGGGTGTTGCCGACGGCGACCTGGGCTTTGGGCTTGCCGAGGCGGCGGGCCAGCCGCCGGTAGCGGGCCCCTTCGCGGGTCTGGGTGCGGCCGGCGGCGACGGCGGTCTCGCCCAGGATGCCCGCCAGGTACCGGTTACCTTTCTTGGACCGGGCGCGGCCCTTGCGGGTGCCGGACTGGTGGTCCAGCGGGGCCCGGCTGCCCCAGGAGGCCAGGTGGGCGCCGGTGCGGAACCGGGTCATGCCGGCGCCGGTCTCGGCGATGGCGTCCTCGGCGGAGCGCCGTCTCCAGCCGGGCATCGACTCGGCCTGGGCAAGTTGTTCCTCGTATGGGGCCAGCAGCTGCTCGATCACCTCGCTCAGCCGGGCGATGTCGGCGGTCACCCGGTCGATGCGCTCCAGCATGGCCGTCAGCAGGCCGGCGTGCCCGGCGGTGAAGAACTCTGCGCCTTCTAGCGCTTCTTCCAGCTCGCCGATCTTACGGCGGGCCGCGGTGCGGGCCAGCTGGGCCAGGACCTTCGGGTTGCGCTCGCCGGCGATCAGGTGATCCATGATGTCCCGGCCGGTGACCCCGTGCAGGTCGCTGACCACGCTGGACAGCTTGATCGCGGCTGATTCCGGCAGCTTCTCCGCGCGCTGCTTGTCCCGGGTCCGCTCCTCGATCAGGTCCCGCCGGTACCGGGTGTGCAGCCGGATGATCCGGAACTCCGGGGTGGCCACGAAGCAGGGCGTGACGGCGCCGCGCTCGAAGCAGGCCGCCAGCCAGCGGGAGTCAGCCGGGTCCCGCTTGGGCCGGCCGGGCAGGTTCTTGACCTGCTTAGCATCGGCCAGCACGCAGTCGAACCCCTCGGCCTCCAGCCGGTAGAACGGCCCCTTCCAGTAGTCCGATGTGGCCTCCATCACCACTGCGGGTACCTGCCAGGACCGGCACCAGTCCGCCAGCGCCAGCACGCCCCGCTTGGTGGTGGCGAAGGTGCCGGTCTCGGCGGCCCGCCGCGCCGGATCACGATCCGAGGGCACCCGGATCGTCGCCACCATCTGCGCCTTGCCGATGTCGATGCCGCACACCCGGTCCCGGTACAGCGGCTCGTCAGTCACCTCGTCCACGCATCTCTCCTCCTGCCCGGTCCCGGGCCGCTAGCCTGCGAACGGCTACCGCCCGGGGATCTAGAGGGCAAACGGAGAATCTGACCCGCGTGCTCGAAGCAACAATGAACCAGGGATTCGTCAAAGTCGCTGTGACTGTGCGTGATCTGATGGCCTGGTGGTTTCGCGGCGCAGGGCCGGTTTGCGGCGGGGTATCCGGCGGCGGGGGGCCGTGACGGTGCGTGAGCGTTCGCGGTGAGGGCGGGCGGGAATCGCCCGCGACACGGGATCTTGTAAGGCCGGATGTGCTTGATCTGGGGGCACGGCCCCTGCTGATCATCTGGGTGTCTACGTCCGGATGATCCCCAGAAGGGCCGTGCCCGTGTATGCATCATCGCTGATGGAGGTTGTCCGCTGCCATCTGGGGGCGGCTGGCGCGCCGCCGGCGCCGGCGGCGCTGCGGGAGGTGCTGGCGGCCCGGCTGGCCGATCCGCGCAAGCCGCAGGGGATCCGGCACTCGCTGGGCTCGCTGGTGTCGGTGCTGGTGGCGGGGGTGGCGTGCGGGTATTCCGGTCCGCTGGCGATCGCCGGGGCGGCGGCGGGCTGGGATCAGGAGGTGCTGGCCGCGCACGGGACCCGCCGCAACCCGCGGACCGGCGCTCATGAGCCGCCGTCCGCGTCCACGCTAGGCCGGGCTGCCGGCCCTGCTGGACGCGGATCAGCTGGAGGCGGCGCTGTCGGCATGCCTGGCGGCTACGGCCCTGGACCCGCAGCTCGCGGGCAGGATCGCCGCCCGGGCCGCGGCGGGCAAGGACGGCGGGAAGAAGACCGAGAAGAAGCGGCGCCGCAAGCCGCCGGCCGGCGAGGCGCTGCGCGAGACCAGGGCCGATGGCCTGGTCCGGGCCGCTCCCGGCCACCCGTGGCTGGATCCGGCCGTCACCGGCGACCCCGCTCACCGGCCGGGCCGGCCCGCGGTCGGCGTGGACGGCAAGGAACGCAAGCTCGCCAAAGCCGGCGGGGGCACGAAGGTCCACCTGCTGGGCGCCGTCACCCACGTCACCGGGCTGGTGATCGGCCAGGACAAGGTCGCCAAGGCCGGCAAGGCGAATGAGATCACGCACTTCAGGCCGCTGCTGGAGCCGCTGCCCCTAGCCGGCGTGGTCATCACCGCCGACGCGATGCAGGCCCAGCGCGAGCATGCCCGCTGGCTGACCGAAGACAAGGACGCGTTCTACCTGGTGCCAGTGCTGGGCAACCAGCCGGGCCTGTACGCGCAGCTGGACGCCCTGGCCTGGGAAGACACCCCGGTAGCCGCCGCCACCACCGAAGTCAGCCGCGGCCGGATCGAGACCCGGACCATCCGCGTCCTGCCCGCCCCGGAAGGAACGGCCTTCCCGTACGCCCGCCAGGCCATCTTGATCGAGCGGTACGTCACCATCAAGAAGAACGGCCGCTGGGTCATGCGCAACTGCGAGGCCGTGCTCTACGTGACCAGCCTGGACGCCGCCCAGGCCAGCCCTGCCGACCTGCTCGCCTACGTCCGCGGCCACTGGAATGTGGAGCACCTGCACTGGCTACGCGACGTGGTCTCGGCGCGAGGACAAATCCCTCATCCGGACCGGGAACGCCCCCCAGGTGATGTCCGCCCTCACCAACCTGGTCATCACCCTCTTCCGGCTACAGGGAGTAACCGAGATCACCGCCGAGACACGCCGCAACGCCCAGAATCCCCGTCGGCCACTCCAGCTACTCGCCCTCCGACCAGGCTAAACAGGCCCCAGGACTTTGACGAATCCCTGAACAATGAACAGCCCTTCAGATGACCAGATCCCAGCGCCAGACTATTCGACGGCCTCACTAGCACCAATGAGGGAACGGCGTCACGGGCGGTACCCGCCGCCATTTTCACGCCGGTACGGCGTCGGCGCAGCCGATATCAGGACTATTCGGCAGATTCGAATGGAGGGCCCGCCTCTGGCAGTCCGGGCTGCGCTCAGGCTGCGTGAGGGGCTATTTCTACGATGAGGTCGGCGTCGAGCGCGATGCTGATCCGTTCCAGTAGCGGGATGGTGGGCACGACGCCGCCTGCTTCCAGGCGGGATAGCGCGGGCTGGGTCATGCCAGCGCGGGCCGCCAGCTCGGTCTGGGACAAGCCCAGGGCCAGTCGGCGTTCCCGGACTGCCTGACCGATCAGGAACGCCCGGCGGGCTTCAGCGTATCCCTCGCGGTATTCCTCGCTGCCGCGGCGATCGCGGGCGAGTTCCTCGTAATCGGAATGCTCGGCCCTCATGTCAGGTCACCTCCCGGTCGAACACCTCATGAGCCCGGCTGTGCCGGGTTTCGCAGGTCATCTGGGCGTGCAGGGCGCGGGCGACTTCGGCGGTCTCGGCGCTGCGGGTCTTACGGAAGACAGTCAGTAAAATCACCCGTCGGCCTGGTGCCAGCCAGTAGGTCACCCTGGTCTGCTGGCGAAGCAGGTGAAACCGCAGCTCCCTGACCTTCCCGCCAAGGTGACGGGTGTACGGCTCACCCAGGTCCTCGGCCCGTTCGGCGAGCCGGCCGACGAGGAAATCGACCCGGCCGAAATCGCGGTCGGACAGGCTGGCCAGCCAGGACCGGACCTCGAGCTCGACCTCGTACAAGCTCGCTATGCATCTGATGCTATATGCATCAGCTGCTATAGCCAAGGCGGTACGGGTATCAGGTGCCGGAGGCCATGTAGGCAGCCAGGATGTAGTTCGGGTGCCGGTCGAGGTTCTTGCGGGCTCGGTCATAGCGCATGGTCGTCCGGGGATCGGCGTGCCGGGCGGCGATCTGGACATCGCGCAGGTCCACGCCGGCATAACTGGTAGAGACGAACGCGTGCCTTCTTTCCGCAGTCGCCGTGTGCTGGGGATCTGTGTGGCGATTCGAGCAGGCCGTATTCGGGTGGTTGCTGGGCCTGCGGATCTTCGAAGCCACCGGCGCCAGCATCGCCGACCTGGGTGAGGAACACGGCCACCGGGTCCTGCGGGTCTGCGGCAAGGGCACCAAGATCGTCCTGGTCCCCCTGCCCCCGGCCGTCGGCCGGGCCATCGACCGCGCTGTCGCGGACCGGGCCAGCGGGCCGATCCTGCTCAACAGCCGCGGCACCCGGATGGACCGGCACGCCGCGACCCGCCGCCTGCGCCACCTGGCCCAGCACGCGGGCGTACGGATCACCCGGCCACACCCCCACATGCTCAGGCACACCTTTGTCACAACCATGCTGGATACTGGCGTTGACCTGCGCGATGTCCAGATCGCCGCCCGGCATGCCGATCCCCGCACGACCACCCGCTACGA
Organism: uncultured Alphaproteobacteria bacterium; assembly: GCA_963831135.1. Classification (GTDB taxonomy): domain Bacteria; phylum Pseudomonadota; class Alphaproteobacteria; order Rhizobiales; family Xanthobacteraceae; genus BOG-931. Next base: position 3,685 of record CAWHPH010000031.1, on the reverse strand, counting down.
CCGGGCCCGCCAGAACCTCGACCGCCACCCAAACTACATCCTCGCCGCCTACATGGCCTCCGGCACCCGACACCGCAGCGTCTCCCGTGACATACGCCACGGGAGACGCCCGGCATTGCCGATGTGAGTGAGACTCGGCCGGAACTTGATCGACGGAAGGTGCTGCGACTAGTGTGCGACTCTAGAAACTTCGCTGCACGAACTGAACCCCAGTTCGCCCTGGCACTCTGGCGGACCCATGCTAGCTGATAGCTTCTCACAGACAACAGCATTAATCAGCGCTATTATCTGGCCATTTGTAGTTATTGTCGCGCTAATCCTCTATCGTCGCGAACTTTCAGGGTTCCTTATCAGGCTTGGCGGACGGATCTCGCGTGTCTCTTTCGGCGCGGCGTCCGTGGAGTTCGTCCCCGCCTCCGAGGCGCCGCCGAACGTGGTGTCCGCCGTCACCGACTTCATTGATGCCACCAGCGCGGTCAGCGGGATCGCTTCAGATGCCGGACCATCATTGCAGCTGGCGATCCACACCACGGGATCGGACTTCGTGAAGATCGACCTTCGCGGCGGAAGTGCTTGGCTGACAAGCCGTCTCTATATCTTCTCAGTGATTTTCTCGGAAACTGCCAAGATAAAGAGGATCGTCTTCGTACAGAGAAGCGACGACGGCTTGGAGACCTTTGTCGGCTCGGCAGACCCGCTGGCTGCGGTCGACAGGCTCGGCAGCCGGTTCCGCTGGTTCCGCTACGCGCTTGCCGATGCCGAGCGTCAGGTATCTGATTCCCAGCCGTCCGATCTCGCTGAACTGATACGGCCCTTCGCGGACCTGCAATGGGCGTCAAGGGTAGCCGAGCAGTATATTATTCATCCCTTGATCCGCGCTGCGGCGTATGCTGGCGCGGACCGTGAGAAGACGAACAAATTCTCGTATGTCGAAGGATTGCCTGCCGGCGACCCTCCGCAGCTCATGCTTCCCGTGCTCAATATTCCCCCGCCAGGCCCTCAACTTCCCGTTATCAGAGGAGTCGCTCCCGCGGCCGGCCCAGTACCGGTGGCACCATGGTCAATATCACGGGCGAGGGATTCGGCGGCGTGGAGGAGGTTCGATTCGGGAGTTCGCTAGCCGCCATAGCTAATGTCACCGCTACCGCTATTAGAATTACAGCAGTCAGTCCTCCCGGCCATGGAGATGTCACTGTCAAGGTATTGACTCCGGCGGGCAGTTCGGCGACTACCGATGACTGGGTAACCATCCGCTCCTCCGATGGCTCAGTACACGACGAACATGCTGCCTGGATACGGGACGGGCAGCATCTGCGTCGCCTACTGGGCGACGCACTGGACACGACGTGCGTCATGGAGACAGCTCAGGGCAAGCCTGCCGACCTCGCCGCGCAAATCCTCAGAGAACGCGGCGACTTTGTGATAATAGTCGGTCCCGGGAACCAGTTCCGCCGATTGATAGACAGACGTGCCAGCGTTGAACACCTGGTAAAAGATAGCCTTAAGGATAGCCCGGTGCCATAACGCGGAGCTATTGCCACCCTCGCGCAACCGAGATGAAATCCCGTTTCCTAAGAGCGTCAGCGCTGCTGCTCAACGCACTATCATGCCGCGGTGAGCGCTTGGGCCTGATAGCGGTTCGTTGCCTGCGCAGTAGCGGGGAGCTACGGCACGGTCTAGTTCATCAGGCTGCTGGCGGTGGGTCACAACGTCAAGGACGGGCGATGTTGCCTGCGAGCGTCCAGCCGACCAGCGCGTTGGCGTGCCCGTGGCCCATGCCGTGCTCGGACTTGAGGTACCGCACGATGGCCATGTGCTTGTCCAGGCTGCAGCCCGCGATGATCTGCTGCCATTCCGCGATGGAGCGCCCGTGCTTCTTCTCGATGGACGGGAAATAGGATGCAGGTCCTTGCTTCGGCCAGGACGGCGCCTGCTCGGTCATGCTGACGTGCTCCTTTCTGTGGCCCGGCAGTGATGAGACGAACGGGGCGGCGCTTTCTCATCGCAGGTCATCGTCGATGCCTGTCAGAACGGCTGTAGCTTCGCACCGGACGTGCCTGAGGTGTGCGGCAGCGTGCGAGGTCACCGGCGTGGGCCTGGATAAGTTCATCGCTCCGGCACCATCCGGTGGTGATGATTAGGGGAACCGTGAGGGCGGTGAGCCTGACTGGGTGGTGGCTGCCGTCCTGCTGTTCGTGTCCGGCGTTGCCGCCTACTGGGCAGGTCATCCTCGATGCTCATCCGCGCCGGGCAGCGCGAGCCGGCCGTCTGGTACCGCTCAGCGTCAAGACCGCGCCCAGCGGGCCCTGCAGCAGCGTCAGCCGGTCCGGTGGAGTGAGGTACCGCCTGTCGCTGGACATAATCGGTACCCTCCCGCGTATCAGCCTGGAATGCCTACGCGAGCCTGACCGTACCCGCGCGTCGGCCTATTTGTCGTCCGCGTGCTGGGACCCTCAGCCGTTCTGGGCACCTCCCGTTCCAGGTCCGGGGGTCGCGCTGGTACGTTTTGTCCGTAGTCCGGCCACCCGGCCGCACCGGGAGGGGGAGTGATGACGTTCGTACAGATCATCGAGATGACCACCACCAAAGCTTCCGAGATCGAGGAGCTCACGAACGGGTGGATAGCGGCGACAGAAGGACGCCGCAGCGCACGCCGCAGCCTGCTGACCAAGGACCGTGAACGCCCGGATACCTACGTGCAGGTGGTGGAGTTCCCCTCCTACGAGGAGGCGATGGCGAATTCGGCCCTTCCCGAGACGACAGCGTTCGCCGAGAAACTGTCGGCCCTCTGCTCGTCAGGGCCCACGTTCCGCAATCTCGACCTCGTTCGCGTCGACGAGCTGTAGCCACCGAGTCTGCCCGGTCCTGCGCGCATTCAGCGAGGCGTGCAGAACGACCATTTCGCCGCAGCACAAGCAGCCACATCGCCGGCCCCACTGACGAGTGGAACGGCGAGTCGGCGCGAGGCTATCAGGACCTCCCTGCATCGCCGCCGTATAGCAGCAGCCCCGGATTGCGGAGTGACGGCGGTGGACCCGCCACCGCATGTTCATGCATCGGGCGCTTGGAGGCGAACGTCCGCTTCTGCATGCCGCGATGTGAGCACCGAGCGGTGTCGGGGCTCACGGACCGAATAGATCCAGGTCGGATAGCTTGTCGGGTCTGCCTGGGGTGATCATCCCGGTCAGGTAGTCATCGTCCATCTCGTCGAGGTAGATGCCGTACGGAGCCCCGCCCGAGGTGTACCCCGCGACGAAGTACGGCCGCCCGTCAATCATGATCCAGCCGTCGTCCAGAAGCGCTCGCGGGGTGGCGGAGCGACTCTGGCGGGGCTGCGGAGATGGTCGGTGCTCCCACCGTTGGGCGGAGTCCAGCAGCGGGAATCCGATGGCGGTCAGGTCCTCGTGGGCGGTGTACCGGTCGACGCCGTAACGCCGTGCATAGGTCTTGATGGTGGCCCGGTGGCGCCGGAGGCGATCCAGGCCCGGGAGGACTCGACGGCGGGCCTGCCTGCGCATCCGGTGCCGACGTGGCTGCATGTCGGAAGGGTACGCGCAGCGTGGCGATCCCGCTTGCGTCTACGGCGTCAGGCGCCTGGATCAGTCAGAGTTCGTCGGAGCCCACCTTCAGGGGGCCAACTCCCCAGGCGCCTCGCTGCGAGAGGCCGACCTGACGGACGCGTCCT
>CAWHPH010000030.1:0-80312 GCA_963831135.1 uncultured Alphaproteobacteria bacterium | reverse complement strand
CCAACAAAGCCTGGGGTTCGCTCGCTACCTTCAGTTCCCGAACGATCTTGCCGGTGTCATCCACAATGCAAACGCTGGTCTCCTTGACCGAAACATCCAGTCCAGCAAAATAGTCCATGCTGCGCTTCTCCTTCTGATGCTTGAGGCCGTACACCCGGACCTCGTTGAACCATCAGCCTGAAGCGCAGCACCCAAAATCTTCAGCTATCCACAAGCTGGCCGGCCGATTACCCCATCTTGTCCCTCAATCTCAGACATGATGTTGCAGCGCCGCGAACGACGCTTAGGGCCATTTTCAGACATTAGGCGGTGCAGCAATCAATTGCGTTATTGGGGTGTGAGCTCCAAGGCTTAGGCGCAAAGTCATCGCAGCCAGCCGCCCACGCTCCGCGATGTCCGCGATAGGTCTATTCGGCTATTGGGGCAGTCACGCGTGATCCCAACGGCACGCTGCCACTTCAAAGGCTAATTGGTGACCTGCTACCCGAGTACGCCAGGTCGGGGAATTGCCGACGTCAGAACAACTGGGCGTGCAAGCGGAGCCCGAAGACATTTACCGGACCACGTTGGGTGTTGTAAGCAGGGTTGTTGATCAACTGATAGTCGAAGCTCAGCCGCCACGCGGGTGACAGCGCGTAATTGTAATATGTCTCGAAAACCTGCTCGAGTCCGGGGTTGGGCAGTTGTCCGTCGCCAATGAGAATGCCGATTCCGCCGGCATTGAAAAACGCCTGGTGAATGGGTGAGATACCATTGATGGCGCCGGCAATGCCAATCGTGTCACCGGGCCTGCCCCATGGTTTGCCATTCAACGACACGCCTCCGGAGACGGTTCGATCGACGTCGGTGAAATCCCATGGTTCAATGTTGCCGTCAGCCCAGCCCGCACGGGCGAACACGCCGACCGATTCGGACACCTGCTGCTCTAGGTTGATGCTCACGCCGGGACGGCTGGTGTAGGTGCGCACCGCATTGATGTCGGCGGGCTGCCCGGTGAGCTGGGCGAGCTCAACAGCGTCCTGGAATGCTCCTGCCCGGCCGCGGCTGAGAAAGCCGGTGATCTTGAGCTTGCCGGGCTGGCCCCAGAGCTGATGGCGCTCCTCGATTTCGCCGACGATCTGGAATTGGTGGAAAGTTGGATCGAGCTCGATGGCAGTGGGACTGGTCCCGCCCTCGGGCGTGGCCGAGAGGTCGAAAACACCCGCGCGCAGCGTCCAGAAATTCTGGTACCACTCGGCCACCGCGCCGTAGGTCGATTCCCAGGCGTCGCCGGCAAAATCGAACGTGGTGGCGTTGAGAAACGACCAGTTCATGAAGTCGGTCTTGGAGCTGTTCGCATATTTGTTGGTGTCGAATATGTCGGTGACGAACATCCTGCCGACGGTCAGCACCAGGCGGTTGGCAGTCAGCGTGTCGGCAAACTGGTTGATGTCAGCATCCAGCTTGCCGACATCGCCCCCGAGATTGATGGTCTGGCGCAGGAACAGGCGCTGAAGGCGAGCATAGGGGTAGGAAAACCCAAGCTTGAAGGCCTCGCCACTCACAAACCCGGCCAGACCATGGGTGTTGTCAAAGCCGAAGCCTTGGTCGAGCTCCGGATTGATCCATACTTCGGCGCCTCGCCACAGCCGGATGCCGGCATAAAGCGTGGCGTCGAAGGTCTCGGCGCCCTGCCCGCCGCCAGGGAGGCTTTGGGGGCCTATGTAGGGCGATCGGAACGCGGGGTAGGCCAACCAGGCAAACGTGGTCTGACCGTGAACGTTGAAGCTGTCATCCGCGAGCGGGAACCAGGAGGCTGTGCCCTTTCCTGCATTCTCATCGGCGCCAAACCGATAGTTCAAAGTGACGCGCAGCTCCTGGACGGAGAGATCGGACTGGAATGTCTGGCCGGCGTTGGCAAAGCCCACGGTGCTGTTGCCGTAGTGTGTGTACAGATATTCCAGTCCCGCCGTCCAAGTCCGCGCCAGCGGCAGCTCAACGCCGGCCCCTGCAACCCAGCCGAAGCGCCATAGGAACGGTGTGTCAGTGGTGCCGTTGGCCTGAGTCACCGTCAACTGGTCATAGGTCCAGGCGAACCCACCCGTCGCGTACAAGAGCCAGTCGCCCGGAGCGTAGCCGATGCGACCCCGCACGGTGCCCATATCCAGCACCGTCTCGCTCAAGCTCTCCTGCCCGAGGGTCGGTGCGACGAAGGTCGAGGTGCCGCCGATCGATAATCCGTTGAGATTCTGGAAGCTTGGCGCCGACACGTCGGCCGCAACGCCAACCACGAGCCGGTTCGGCAGCATGTAGTCGTAGCCGGCTTGGACGCCTCCGAACCAGCTTCCAAACTCGGAGAATGCATCGGGGTTTTGGAACAGATTGAGCGAGCTCGCGAGCCCATCAGGCTGTTCGGTCCAGTTAGAACTTCCCCAAGCGACGCCCATATGGACGCCAGCGTAAAATCCACTCCAGTTATATGCGGCGGCATCGCTATGCGAAATCGCCGGAGTCTTCGTCACCATAATGTCGTCAGCCGAAGCGCTTTTGGCTGAAGCGAGGACGATAGCGCCGACCAGCAACAAGGTTAGTGAGTAAAACGCAGATGGGCGCGAGTCGGAAAGACAATCCATGCCATCGACCCCATCCGAAACACTTGCAGCAAAAAAATCAGAACATCGGTATCTCGGGCGGGTCAACATCTATGTTTTAGAATTAAAACAGATCAAAAGAGACGAGATTGAACTTCGTTGGGATGCTAGGCGATGAATTGTCCGCATCACATCAATCAATGTCGGCGTTGGGTCAATTGCGTCGTTTCGAGCCTGCTTACGCCACTTCCGCTTCTCCCCCAATTTCAGACATATTGCTGTCTCGCAGCAAACGACGTTCATGGAATGGTCCGGCCGCGCTCCTGCCCCGCCAGCAAGCAAAGCTGGCGTGGGCGACTAACAGAAGGAGCACGCCATGTCCGAGAAGCTCAACACCACAGTTGCTGTGATGGGTATCGATATCGGCAAGAACTCGTTTCACGTGATAGGCCTTGATGCTCGCGGCGCGATTGCGCTGCGACAAAAGTGGTCGCGCGGCCAGGTGGAAACGCGGCTCGCCAACATGCCGCCGTGCCTGATCGGGATGGAAGCCTACGTCGGTGCACATCATCTGAGCCGTAGGCTCAAGACGCTTGGTCACGATGCCCACGAGCTTGCGGGTGCTTTCCGCAATCACGACGCTGTTCGGTTCCGCAATGCCCTGCAAGCGGGCCGCCAAGTTTGGCGTCTCGCCGACGATTGCTTGCTCCTGGGAAGCGCCCGAGCCAATCAGATCACCGACGACCACCAACCCCGTTGCGATGCCTACCCGCGTCTGGAGCGGCGCCTGGGTCTTCAGAGCACCCACAGCAGCGACCAACTCCAGCCCTGCGCGGACGGCTCGCTCGGCGTCGTCCTCGTGGGCTTGCGGATACGCGAAATACACCAGAGCTCCATCGCCCATGAACTGAGCCAGAAAGCCGCCAAAGCGCAGCACCGTCTCAGCAACGCACTTCTGATAGGCCGAAATGACCTCGCGGAGGTCTTCAGGGTCCATGCGCGCCGATAGCGCCGTTGAACCCACCAAGTCTGAGAACATTACCGTGACTTGGCGGCGCTCGGCGCGGTCTTCGGGAGGGACGCTCGCGGGACTGGCCGTGGTCGCTACGTCAGCGGAGGGCGCCTCGCCGCTCGCATCGGTGCGCAGAGCAGCAATAGCATCGAGCAGCTTGCGGCGGTGCCCCAGCGACGCGACGCCAAGCTCCTTCAGGTCCTCAGCCGTTAGGTTCGGGAGGACCGTCTCGTCAATGTCGTTCTCGCGGAACAGAACCTCATACTTTCCGAGGCCAAGGCTCCGCAGCCAAACCACAACGTCCATGATGACGCCCAGGCTTCTCCTTGCAGCATATCATTGTCGGAGCGACCCGGAGAGGTCCTGGGCGGGTCGGTTTCGGAGAGTGGTGGGAGGCGGAGCCAGAAGGTGGCCCCGTCCTTTACGGCCCCTTCTCGGCGATCCTTCCTTGCCAGGAGACGAAAGCAGCAGAAATCGGCTAGGTTGCCTTAACGCCGACTGGTCAAACGTGGTGAGACAACATCCCAGGAGCTAAGCGATGGCTCAGCAGATCGTCTCAAAAATGGCGGGGATAATCGTATTGGTCGCGGCGATCAGTGCCTCGGAAGCAAGCGCCCAATCGAGCACAGGGCAGATCACGGTGCTCTACGATGCCTTCGGCAAGACCTCGACGATGACGAAGGACTGGGGATTTGCGGCCCTCGTCGAGTATGGCGGCAAGCGCATCTTGTTCGACACGGGCAACAATGCGGAAATCTTCGCGCACAATGTCGAAGCCAAGGGTGTCGACCTGAGGCAACTCGATTTTGCCATTGTCTCGCACCGCCATGGCGACCACACGAGCGGACTGAACCACCTTCTGAAGGTCAATCCCGCAGTGAAGATTTATGCGCCGCAGGAGAACTTCGGGGTGTTCGGTGCTGCTTTGCCAAGCACCTTCTACAAGCGCAACGAGAGCCTTCCTGCGGATATGCGGTATTTCGACGGAAAACCACCGGACACGCTTCGCTTCGGCAGCCCGTGGCCCGAAGCTAATTTCACCTGGATAACCAAGACGACCGAAGTGGCGCCCGGATTTCATCTCATCCTGCTGAACGGCACCTGGGGCGCCGACTTGGAAGTGAAGGAAATCTCGCTGGCAATCGATACGCCTGACGGGATTGTTCTTGTTGTTGGCTGCAGTCATCCCACAATCGAGAAGATCGTTGAGGCGGCCAAGAATACGATCAATAAGCCGATACATCTGGTCTTGGGCGGCACTCACTTATTGCCAGCGAAGGACGACCAGATCAGCAGCATAGCCGTGTCGCTGCGTGACCACTGGGGCGTGCGCTATCTCGCTCCAGTTCATTGCACCGGCGAGCCGGCGTTCGCCATTCTGAAAGAGACTTTCGGCGACCACTATGTTTACGCCGGCCTTGGCACCACGGTCTTATTGGGGCCGAAGGTTACGGTGAAAGCGGAAGCCGGACAGTCAAACAAAGACGCGATGGACGAAGAGGACCTGCGCAGCTATCGCGACGCTATGCTGCGTGGCCCGCTGCGGGCGCTGCTTGGGGGAGACAGGCGTCTGGCGCGAGCCCAACAATAACCCTTTGTTAGGTTTCCGAAATGTCCCACTCGGCACTGCGGCCCTCGGCTCTAATGTCCGATCATTTAGGGGCTTTTGGGAACCCAAGATTTCCAGCGCTTTACAACGCCCGCTGAGGTCATACGCCTGTGCCGGGTCTTTAGCGCTCCTTTGAAAGCCGGGGCTTGGCCTCGACATCCTGAGTTTCCCCCGGAAGGGGGGCCCCGTTCCAGCGGCATTAGATTACCGATTTCGCGCTTGGATTGCTGCGAGATATTCGGCTTGCTCTGCTAGTTCGCGCCATTGCTGTGCGATGTCCAAATACATCTGCCGAATTGCCGGGTCAGAAGCCGCCATTGCCAGCCGTTGGCATTCCGTCACCTTTTTCCGGCAAGCTTCCGCCCGCTCGCTCATTCCGTGCCAACCGTCGAGTGGCATGGCCGTTCCTGAAGTGCCTTGAGGCCCGTCCGCGCTGTCCACGTCGTGGGTCACGCAATGTCGTCTGTCTGTTCGAGCAGCCTGCAAGCGCTACAGCCGCTCGCGCCTAAATCGCATCCCTGTCGATTGCCAAAGCGGCTAGTCCAGCAGCGCCGGATCGCGTTCGCCCTTCGCTGCGGCTTTGATAATGCGTTTGGCGATACCTTCCCGAAGCAGGGCAAGCTGTCCGTGAAGACCAGCAGCGCCGCATCGCACGGCAGCGCGAACTCATGGCTAGGTATGAGCAAAACGATCCGCGTACTCGGACAAACCGAGCTTTTCGAGCCAATTGGCAATCTGCTGCAATGCCGCAAACCCCTCGCGACCGAGCTTCACGGCATTCTACCCCAGAATTTGACCCACCGTGTCTTTCAAGGTGCCATTCAGTGCCAAGAACGACCGCGTAGTCCAGCAGTCTGGCCAGATGCTAGATCATATCAAAAATCATCCCATAGACTGGAATCTGGCGATCACATGGATCGTTATCGTAGCAGTTGGGTGTTGGCTTTGGGCAGAGTTCATTGAATTTCTTAAATCTCGACGGATGAGACGGAGGTTCGCAAGACCTCAGATCTAACGCCGGAGACGCAGTTGGCGGACACGCCGCCAGCGGGAAATGGCCGATTGGCGGTAAGCGATCGATGAAGTGCTCGCTGAACTGCGACGGCCGATGGAGTAAGACGCGATGTCTTCTTCCAACGATTGCGGGCCACCCGAGGCTAAGGGGTCAGACGATGATCTCCGAGGGTTGGAGATTCTTCTGGTTAGGATTCCCAAAGTGTAGCAGACGCCCTGAAACAACACCTTGAGCTTTTGGGGGCCAACGTAACCGGACCGGCAGCGACAACGGCAGAAGCCACGAAACTTATGACTGAACGCCTGCCACGCGTAGCGCTCGTCGACTTCCACCTCCGTGGCGAAGAATTCCTCTGGCTTAATTGCGCGACTTCGCGAGGAAGGGGTGCCTGTCATCATGCTTTCCGGCTCTTTCGAGTTTCCCGCGCCAGTTTCGACGGAGGGGGTGACAATGGTCGAGAAACCAATCAGCGAAGCGCAAATTCTTCAATATCTGAAGCCGTTATTAAAAGCTGGTCGGTAGTCCGGTGACGATCGTCACGCCTCCGCTCGGAGCCGATAGCACTCCATAGGCTCGGCGGTCCATTACTTCCGGCTTTTTCATTGATTACTCTTGTTTCCTGTTTATTGCGAGGCGACTGATTTGTGCCCATCGAGCTCGACGCTGTTCTGGGAGAACGAAGGCTTCCCGGGAACAGTCAATATCGCAATCGGCAACTTCGCCGCCCATCCCGCGCCATCTCCAGCACGACCATTCCACCAAAGCAGTAGCCGATGGCGGCCAACTTACTCAGGTCGGTGTTGGGCACCGTGCGCAATTCATCCAAGCCGCAGCAAGCCCGCCGCCGCAGCAGCGGTCGGTTGGTGGCATATTTCATCATCTCGGCTTCGCAGGTTTCCGGCGTGTTCGGGCGGATGCCCTTTCCATAGACGTCGACTACGAAAGCGTTAAAGCCGAGCTCGCCAAGCATCCGGGCGCGCTTGTGGGTGTATTCACCGACACCGCCCCATTCCGGAAACACCAGAATGCCTGGGCGCTTGGTGCCGGCATCGTCCCAGACGGCGAAGCCCTCACAAAGGTAGCCGTCATGCTTGTATTCGATGACCGCAGAGTTCTGCATCCAGCCTTCCGCATTGCTGGGAATTGTGCTATCAAGCCAGTAAGCTGTAAATAATCCCAAAACAGTCCCACCCGGCTAAGTGGTCCCATCGGTGCCAGCATTGACGGTGACCTGATTGACACTGTTTTCTCTGAGCGGCATTGTTCTTGTGAAGTGCTCTGTCATCGGCGCCAGTCATGTCATACGCGGATCATACGCTGCATCCGTCATGCTGCTGTGTGCGTCTGATCGCTTGATATCCATCATCTTCTAGATGCTAGATCATATCAAAAATCATCCCATAGACTGGAATTTGGCGATCACATGGATCGTTATCGTAGCAGTTGGGTGTTGGCTTTGGGCAGAGTTCATTGAATTTCTTAAATCTCGACGGATGAGACGGAGGTTCGCAAGACCTCAGATCTAACGCCGGAGACGCAGTTGGCGGACACGCCGCCAGCGGGAAATGGCCGATTGGCGGTAAGCGATCGATGAAGTGCTCGCTGAACTGCGACGGCCGATGGAGTAAGACGCGATGTCTTCTTCCAACGATTGCGGGCCACCCGAGGCTAAGGGGTCAGACGATGATCTCCGAGGGTTGGAGATTCTTCTGGTCGAGGATTCCCAAAGTGTAGCAGACGCCCTGAAACAACACCTTGAGCTTTTGGGGGCCAACGTAACCGGACCGGCAGCGACAACGGCAGAAGCCACGAAACTTATGACTGAACGCCTGCCACGCGTAGCGCTCGTCGACTTCCACCTCCGTGGCGAAGATTCCTCTGGCTTAATTGCGCGACTTCGCGAGGAAGGGGTGCCTGTCATCATGCTTTCCGGCTCTTTCGAGTTTCCCGCGCCAGTTTCGACGGAGGGGGTGACAATGGTCGAGAAACCAATCAGCGAAGCGCAAATTCTTCAATATCTGAAGCCGTTATTAAAAGCTGGTCGGTAGTCCGGTGACGATCGTCACGCCTCCGCTCGGAGCCGATAGCACTCCATAGGCTCGGCGGTCCATTACTTCCGGCTTTTTCATTGATTACTCTTGTTTCCTGTTTATTGCGAGGCGACTGATTTGTGCCCATCGAGCTCGACGCTGTTCTGGGAGAACGAAGGCTTCCCGGGAACAGTCAATATCGCAATCGGCAACTTCGCCGCCCATCCCGCGCCATCTCCAGCACGACCATTCCACCAAAGCAGTAGCCGATGGCGGCCAACTTACTCAGGTCGGTGTTGGGCACCGTGCGCAATTCATCCAAGCCGCAGCAAGCCCGCCGCCGCAGCAGCGGTCGGTTGGTGGCATATTTCATCATCTCGGCTTCGCAGGTTTCCGGCGTGTTCGGGCGGATGCCCTTTCCATAGACGTCGACTACGAAAGCGTTAAAGCCGAGCTCGCCAAGCATCCGGGCGCGCTTGTGGGTGTATTCACCGACACCGCCCCATTCCGGAAACACCAGAATGCCTGGGCGCTTGGTGCCGGCATCGTCCCAGACGGCGAAGCCCTCACAAAGGTAGCCGTCATGCTTGTATTCGATGACCGCAGAGTTCTGCATTTAGCCCTCCCGCATTGCTGGGAATTGTGCCATCAAGCCGAGTAAGCTGGGAATAATCCCAAAACAGTCCCACCCGGCTAAGTGGTCCCATCGGTGCCAGCATTGACGGTGACCCGATTGGCACTGTTTTCTCTGAGCGGCACTGTTTTTGTGAAGCGCCCTGTCATCGGCGCCAGTCATGTCGTACCGCGGGTCATACGCCGCATCCGTCATGCTGCTCGTGCGTCGGATCGCTCGTGCTTCATGACTTTCGAAACTGGCTCTGAGATAGGCGGAATTGCTTAGAATGCAAGCGAACCGCCGTTCCCTAAATGTCAAATCGCACCCAACTGCCACCCCCGTTTCGCGTCCAAGAACGACCCCTGTGACGTAGCCGAGACCGGCGTCGCGGAGCCGCAGATAGCGGAGCAGAGCCGGTCTTGGCGGGCGGCGATTGATGATCGGGAGGTTATGCGCGGTTTTTAAAGCGCCAACTCTCGTTGCCGGTCTCGATGATATCGCAGTGGTGAGTGAGGCGATCGAGCATGGCGGTTGTCATCTTGGCGTCGCCGAACACCTGAGGCCAATCGGAGAAAGCCAGATTGGTGGTGATCAGCAGTGACGTGTTCTCATAGAGCTTGCTGATCAAGTGGAATAGCAACTGGCCGCCAGACTGACTGAACGGCAGGTAGCCGAGTTCGTCGATGACGATGAGATCGTGGCGCAACAGCTTCTCGGCCAGCCGGCCGCTGCGACCGGCGGCCTTCTCCTGCTCGAGCTGATTGACTAGATCGACCAGGTTGAAGAAGCGGCCTCTGGCGCGAGCACGGATGACCGCTGAGGCGACGGCGATGCACAGATGAGTTTTACCGGTGCCGGTGCCACCGATGAAGATCGCATTGCGCTTGGCGTCCAGGAATGTACCGGTGGCGAGTTCGCGCACTTGTCCTTCATCGATCGGCGTATCGGCGAAGGCGAACGTGTCGATATCTTTCAGGACCGGGAACTTGGCGCCGCCGATGCGGTAGCTGATCGAGCGTGCCTGCCGGTGGGTGCGTTCCGCCCGGATCAGACTGGCGATGAGCGGATAGATCTCATCGCGTCGGGCCAGTCCCTTACCGGCAATCTCATCGAAGCTGGCGCGCATGCCGTAAAGCTTCAGTTCGCTCATGGCTTCCAGAATCTCGTGGCGTTCCATCAGGCGATCTTCCTTATGCGATCGTATCGGCCACAATCGGCCGCGGGTTCGATCTTGAGGCGAAGCGCGTCGGGCGTGGTGATGCTGGGCGGCGTCGCGGGCTGCTGGCGGCGCGCCAACACAGTCAGGATTACATCGCCACTGGCGATGCCGGCCTCCAGCGCTTCCGTACAGGCGGCCTCGACCGCGGCCAGGCCGTGATCCAGCACCGCGCCCAATACCTTGACGAACTGTCGGTCCCCGTCGGCGTGTTGCTTCAGCTTGGCGCGGACCTGGGTCAGCGCGGGCGGCAGTGCCCAATCCTTGAACGGGGCGCCGTTGCGCAAGGCGCCGGGCTTCTTCATCAGGACCGGCAGATAATGCCAGGGATCGTAGATGATCTGGTCACGCCGGAACTGGCGTGGGTGGTCGGCGACCACCTCGTCGCCCAGCAGTACGACGATGCGTTCGGCATGGGAGCGCACCAATACCATTCGCCCGGCGGCACGCGCATCGACGCTGTAGCGATTATGATCGGCCATGATCAGGCAAGTGGTGCTGGCCCGCACCGCCTTCTCGACGAACCCGTCGAAGGGGCCGCGCAACTCCATCAGGCTCGTGCGTTCCTCCTGGAACACATCCCAGATCGTCCGCTCCTTAAACTCTGGATGCTGGGTCCGCTGCGCGTAGGCGATGCACTGATCTTCCAGCCACGCATTCAGTTCGGCGAGGCTCTTTACCCGCGGCTTGGGCCGGAACATTTGGTCGCGCAAATTGCCGACCTGGTTCTCGACCTGACCCTTCTCCCATCCCGAGGCGGGCGTGCAGGCCACCGGTTCGATCAGATGGTGCGAGCACATCTGCAGAAAGCGGAGATTATATCGGCGCACCTTGCCGACGAAGATCGCCTCCACTGCCGTCTTCATGTTGTCGTAGATGCCGCGCCGGCAGACCCCGCCATAGAACCGCAACGCCTTGTCGTGGGCGTCAAACACCAGCTCCTGAGTCTCGCGAAAGTAGACGCGCACAAACGGCATGCGGCTGTGCGACAGCTTCATGTGCGCTGCCTTGACCGTAAGCGGCAGGCCCGCAAGCGTGATCGTCTCGTGGCTCCAGTCAAACTGGTAGGCTTCCCCAGGCGCGAAGCTCATCGGCACATAGGCATGCACCGGAACCCGGACGCGCTCATTGCGCCAAGCCTTGGCGAACCGATGTACGCTGTCGTGGGCGCCGTCATATCCGCGCCCGCGCAGTTCCTCGAACAATCGCTGAGTCGAGCGGCGCTCCCGCTTCGGTAGCTTGGCTTCCTGCTCCAGGATCTCCGTCAGAACCTCGACCCATGCGCCAAGCTTGGGCAAGGGCTGAACTCCGCGCTCGTACTTGAACTCGGTCTGGTGGCCCCGCACGACCTTGCGCACCGTCGCACGCGATACCGACAGCGTCCGCACGATCTCCTTGATGGAGCGATGTTGCTCAAAATAGGCGCGTCGAATCTCGCCGATCTTCTCCACGCCAATCATTCCCCAAAGCCCTTCCCGGCCCAGCAGGGCCAAAGGGAAGGACGCTGACACAACACGTCAGAAGGGGTCGGAACTGGACGCGAAAATCCCCCTCAGGGGGTCAATATTGCAAGCGATTTTGCACCCTAAACGGCGGCGGCGAACGCCGTTGCCACCCGGCGAACTTGCGTCAACTAGTCACTGCAGCCATTGCAGTAAGTTCGGCAGCTTATGGCGGCTAATGCGCCGCGCTTCATTCGCTTTGGAGTTCTTGGAGTGCCAGGGAGTGTAGGTTGTCGGCTCCGCGCACGCCGCTCTGTGCCATTTCGACCAACCCTTGTAGCGGCGTCCGCGAGCGCCGAGAATGCAGTCCGTGATGGATTGGCCGCTGGGTAGCCAGGGCTAGTGGGCAAACAAGGAACACGGTGAAAGGTCTGGGCGTCGTGTATGTCTACGGAAGGGAAGCTGAATGGACCGGCTCAACGTTTCTATGGACGTACTGCGCCGATTAGCGAAGGAGGCTGACGACCCCAATTGCGTGGTCTTAGCCGAACGGGAGATCAACGATTATCTCAAGACTGAAATCGACGCTCTGAAAGGTGCGATTGAACGGATCGGCAAGGCTATCGACGAGGAAGCTGCAAAGGGTCAGGGCGAAGATTGGAGCCTGATGGTGGGTTACGTTCAGTCGTGTCGTGAGAAGCTGCCCGGCACGATCGAAGAATGGCAGAAGGACTGACCCGGCGTGGTTATGCCTAACGAGGCCGTGGCGGCCTAAAGGCGCTGCCGAATGTCTCGTCCGCTCCTGGAGCAATGGAGATTAGCGACCGCGAGCGACCCGCTCGATTTCGGCCTGCACCATCTGCTCGATCAAGCGCGGCAGATTTTCGTCCAGCCACGACTTCAGCGTGGGACGTAGCGTTTCGCGAACCACATCTTCCAGCGTCGGCTCGTGCTTCTTCACAGTTTCCGTCAGCGTGCTGAACGCGGAGCCGACTGCGGCGGTAGCTTCGCGCGAGAGCAAACCGGCCTCGGGATTTCTGCCAGTGGCTTGTTTCGTTTCGGCGGTGGGTAGTACCATTTCGCCAGCCTCCTCGTCGGTAATGGCGCGGGGAATGCCGGTCGTAATGTCTTCCATAGAATGCGCCTTTCCTCAATCCCTGGCTGTGTTGCATCAGCGGTTAATATCATAATCCGGCACCATCTAATTCAATTCGGGAGCGGAGATAAATTTCGTCATTTCAAACGACGGGATTACCACCCATTCTTCATGCTCCGCTGTGAGCGAGGCGTTTACATCATCTGACTTTAAGTCGGGTGGTAACGTCAGAACGAAAAAGCGACAGCACCCACAAGCGCAACGCTTGCTGCAATGACGGATACTACATGACCAATATATACCATCGGGGGGTGTGGCTCTCAGACCGGCCGCTCGACGTGAATAAGGGTGCCTATGGAGATGTTGTTCTTCGCCTTCGAGTCGATGAAAAGGAGATCGAGCGCTTCGAATGGATTGAGGAAGGGAAACCCTATCGAGGGTGGCTAATACCCGCTCACGTGGTCAATAACCTTGGCCCAATTACAATTTTTGACGGCGCCTGTTGTGCCCGCCAACCCTTGAGCCCGGGCCAAAGGGCGGCTACTTGGCTATAACGCCAGACTCGACTCCAATGGCTGGGCGGGTATTTTCGAGCCGCTATGTCTCTATTTGACGACATTCGGCGCCGTCTGAGCCGGAAATCATCTTTCGAGCCCTGCCTACCCCGTCCGGCAAAGGCACCGCCAACGGGTGCCGGCTGGATTCACGAAATCAAGCATGACGGGTTCCGCATCATCGGTTGGCGCGAGGGCAGCAAGTTCCGGCTCATCACCCGGAACGGTCGCGACTTTTCCAACCGGTTTCCGCTTGTCGCCTTAGCTTTGAATAGCCTATCGGTTCGATCGTGCATCATCGATGGCGAGGCGATTGCCCGCGACGATGACGGCCTGTCGGTCTTCGACCTGCTCCGATACCGACGCAACGACCACTTGGTTTCGCTTTGCGCCTTCGATCTGCTCGAACTCAATGGGCAGGACATGCGCAATGAACCGATAGAGATCCGAAAGTCGGTCCTCAAAAAATTACTTCGGCACTCGCGTCCGGGCCTTGCCTACAATCGCCACTTCGATGTTGAAGGCTCGATTGTCTTTCACCATGCCTGCAAGCTCGGCTGTGAGGGCATCGTGTCGAAAAGGCTTGGGTCACCATACCGCGCTGGCTGGTCATCCCATTGGCTCAAGATCAAAAATACGGCGGCACCGGCAGTAAAACGAGAGGCAGAGGAAGATTGGGGCGACAAGCGATGGGGGCGCGGGCGAAAACATGACCGCTAAAGACCAGTGAGGCGCGTGCCATGGCCAATCTTCTCAAGGAAGCGATCAGCGCCGACGACGGCGAGCGCGCCGCCAAGAGCATCCAAGACGCACTCGGCATAGAATCCGACGACGTGGCGAACTACTGCTTCCCGAAGACCTGGTCGGCGAATCGCGAGCAGCGCGCCCGCATCAATGGCAGCCTGAGGCGCGCTTTTTGGCCTGATCTGATTTCAAGCGCGATGTAGCAATCAATGAAGCACACGTTCAGCGGTTCGTGTCGCGGCGGCCCGCTCGATGGCCAGAGCCTGGAGCATCATCAGAATGTGTATCGAATTCTTCGAACCGCCATCATATGAATTGTTAGGCGAGTATTGGCATCAAGATGGCCAGTGGGCGTGGCACCCATCAAGTAAGAAAACTAATGATGTAAAATAGGCTCGAGACAATTTTTATTTGGTTGGCTTTAATGGTTCGAACCACAGAAGCGTAATAGCTTGACAATACCGAATGCTATTTCGTCAAAGGAGCGCAATTGGTCTCTCAACCACCGATGCCTGGGCAGAGCCGTTGTCGCTGCTGGTAATCAACATAATACAAGCACATTTCGTTCCACGAGCGACGCGGCCGTTCGGCGGATGTATTCAACACTCGCTGCACATGGCGTTGAACGCCCCGGATTGCGTTGAAGGCAAAAAGAAACCCCGCGGCTGTGAGGTTAGACGGGGGGCGTGAACCACATTCTCTGCCAGTACATCCGTGGTCAGAACTCATGGTCCGGACTCGCTCTCCAATCACACGCTGCGCAGATTGTCTGCCTAGGACTTGCCGGTCCTGCGATCAGCAACAACCTCGAAAGAGATCTTTTGTCCCTCGTCGAGGCCGCGCATCCCGGCACGTTCGACGGCGGTGATGTGGACGAAAACGTCCTTGCTGCCATCATCCGGTTGGATGAAGCCGAAGCCCTTTTGGGCGTTGAAGAACTTCACGGTTCCTTGTGTCATATAAACCTTCTTTCAGATAAACCTTCTTTCAGATTGCGTGTGCGGGCGGCGGCGCGCTCTGGCGCAGCCTGTCTAGGTTCGAGTTTTGGAGAATTGTCAATCCGACGCAAAGCGCGCGGCGAGGCCAAGTCGTTCGGCGAAGCTCGATGCAGTAATGTGGCAGCCCACCGGCTAGCGAGCGAAGTTAGAGAATTTGCTAAGGTTTCCAATCTGCTCCCGTGCGCCACTGGGTGCTGGCTCCTTTCCATGCCACTAACCCCTATTGAATTTCAGCGCGCAGCCCCAATTTGAAATTGAGCTGTAATCCGCTTCGCAAAAGCAACTAAAGTGAGCAATCGTAACCAGTCAGCTCGCTTCAGGTTCCCCCGCCAAACAACGGCACTGAGACAACGATCATTAGAATCGGAAGCATCCTTTGAGTGAAATTTTGGAGGTCGGGCTTCCCAATGGGAACGTTTGTTACCTTACCTCCGCAGCAATGCGGACGATCGCCCAATTCCTACGCTGGGAGACCTTCATGCGGGGGCAGTACCGGCGACCGGGTTTCGAACTACAGGCCGGCGATACGGTGATCGATGTCGGCGCTAACATCGGCATGTTCGCTTTATGGACAGAGCCTCAAATTCCGCGAGGCCGGCTGATATGTATCGAACCAAGTCCACGCGCACTCGAATGCTTAAGGATGAATGTCTGTCAAAACGAACTGCACAACGTGATCATCGTTCCCGCTGCCGCCGGCAGCGAGAACGGTACTTTGGAGTTCGTCTGTCATCCCGGCTGGGAGGCGTTCGCGCATAGCGCCGCCGTCGACGCGCCGTGGTTCTATACCAAATCTAGGATGGGGAGACTCACACGCTGGCTGTTGCAACTGTCGTTGCGGCATGCCCCTCAGGCAGCGGCGGCGAAACCTATTGTGGTGCAACAGAGGCGACTCTCGCGCATCATGGACGAGCTGGGCGTTGCAACGGTTAACTTCTTGAAGATCGACTGCGAGGGCAGCGAGTACGAAGTCCTGCGAAGCCTGGACGCCGCGCACTGGGCACGGATCGAGCGCGTAGCCATTGAGTATCACGACTTTGGCCGCGGCCGGAATCACGGCGAACTGATCGAGATTTTGCGCAACAATGGTTTTGAGACCGAGGTCGTCCACACAATCCTGGAACGCTTGACCATGCTCGTCGGCGCCCGCATCGGGATGATTTGGGCCAAGAAACCCCCGCCGATCCAAGTCGCAACTGCAAAAGCATCCCTTTCACGCGCTATTGATGTCCCGCGTCCGGCGGAACGGACCCAAAATGAACCGCTAAGCTCGCTAGAAGCTGATCCTCCGTGTAAGGCTTTTCCAGAATGATCGACCCCGGCACGACCAATGCCTTTATGTCGTCTGTTACAGACAACCCTGTCGAGTACAGCACCTTGAGGTCGGGCTTCAGTTCGACTGCTCGCTTGGCAAACTCAATGCCGGCCTGCATGTTTCCTTTCAGGATGATGTCAACAAAGAGGGCATCCACGGCTTCCGGTCCAGTGAGAATGACGAGAGCCTCATCAGCAGTCGCCGCTGAGAGCGTCTTATGCCCCTGATCTTCAATAAAGGATTGAACAAGCGCTCTGATGTCTGGTTCATCCTCAACAATCAGGATGGCCGCCATGTCAGGTTTTCTCAGCACAATGTCAATAACGTCCCAGTGTGTACAATAGGTAGGTGGTGGTCGAGCCAGATGCCAATAGAGCAATTTCAAGAACAGCGCGGCCGCTCGCCGTCGCGCTAGGGGCGGCTTCTCAAAATGAAAAGGGAGACCCCCGCGACGCTTGGATTAGCGTATGTCATGTTTCGCCAGGTGCGCGCTCACATCGCCAACGACTCGGACTGCGCCGGGGACGCTTGCAAGATTGCCGAGTCCCTTCAATGTGGTGATGGCATCGTCCAAGATAACGCGCTCGGGAGGCCCCGTTATTTGAGACGGCGCGGGTGCAATTCGCTATGCCGTGGACGCGTTCTTAGGATTTGCAACGGAAATGCCTAGCGCGTCCGCCATTGGTTTAATATCGCGCTCGTTCGTGGTGATGATGACAGCCCCTTGCGGACAAAACAGAACAAAATATGCGTCGCCAAATTGCTGGCATTGACGGTTGCCCATTCGTAAGTCCGGGCGCCTTTCCATCTGACGCAGAAACTGCCTTCGACGAACGGTTTCTTGACGTCCATCGTCAGATGCAAGAGCCGTCCGCACTATAGCGATGTCATTTGCGCGCGCAACCAACGGCGCCTTGAGACAGCACTCTTCGCCGTTGGGACAATCTACCGGCACGATGTTTAGCAGAGGCTTACTTTCTTTAATCTCCCTATCCGGGTAGCAGGTCAGAATGTACGTCTGGCCGCCAAATAGCGACTTACGTTGCGACCAAGAATGGAAGATCAACTGCTTAAGCTTCAGCCTCAGCGCATCGGCAATCAGCAAATCGGCATCCACGTCTTTTCCATAGGTTCGCCCGAGCTCGCTCCAGGGCACCCCCCTGAACGTGGTTACAAAAGCCGTGTGCAGCGCCTGGATCGCTGTCGAGGTGAGATAGCGCCTTGGCGATCGGGACATGCGCTGCAAAGCGGCCATCGATTCAGCGTAACTCATAGTGTCAGCAAGCTTGTTGTGCGCCCATCGAAAATTCGCAAGCGGTCCGCGTTTAAATTCTTTCCAAGCGAATTGAGGAACTACAACAACCGAAAAACTGCCAAGAAGCGCACTCGCATTTTTCTCAGAACCGTCCTTCTTTAGAAGAAGGTCAGTAAGTACGGTTGTCTCAAGAAATGCAGTTGTCATTCCAGCGGCGCGTCAGCTTGAGCCTCAAGCAGCTCATCAACGAGAGCGTTAAACGCGGTCATCCCTTCCGTTTTCGCAGCGACTTCAATTGAGTGTGCCAAATCCGCAGCCTCTGCAAAATCCATGAACGGAGCCGCCCACAACCGGTTCAGAGCGGCCACGCACGCTGGGGGTAGCTCCGGCGCGTCGACAATCGCGACGACCCTTGACGTCGCCTCCAGCGCTGCAAGTACAATCACACCAACAGCATCACTGATTGCGCGCAGCATGAACAATTCAGCAAGCAACTGCCGAGCAGCCATCAACTTGTCGTCGGCCGCCAAGTTTCGATTTGACGAGAGCTCTTGCGAACAATTGTTGAACGTTTGGATCACTTGGGCCGTAACATCCAAGAACCGCCCTAGCTCCGTATCTGGGTCCAGCTTGCGAAGGACAGCAGCCGAGAGGACATCACCGACGTGCGTTGGCCAGACAATCTGATCGCCCGATGACCGGTAGGACAGTGTTGCATCGGAACGCTGTGCGTCCACTGGTAGCGCGGTAGAATTAGCCAGTTCACGACGATATCGAAATTCGCTAAGACTGATTGGATCGGTCATCACACTTTACTCAGATTCAAAAATTTGTTCGCGTCGCGGTTCACCGCGCTCTGCCAACCCATGAGCCACCGCTTGACTTCAAAGCTCTCGATTGGCATCGGCTTCTTAGTCATGAAGTCGAGATCGACCACCAGCTCATTTGCGCTCTTCCTGATGCCTTCAATGCCAAACGCAAGCGCGTCGGGCGGAGGAGCGATATCCAACATCCGCTGTTCCGGATACACTTGCGCGATATAGCCCATTTCCCCGTCGTCCACTTCGAGCTTAAAGGTTGGTCCAACCGACTTAGGCTCAACCTGAAACAGCTTACCGGGGGATACGGCCCAGCCATACTCAGTGGCCCGTTTGCGCGCATCTTCGATAGACTTCGTCTCGATGGCGTATTGAAATCGAGTGCCAACTCGAGTGAGCACCCGAAGATTCAAAATCACGGAAGCCTCTTTGAAACAACCCTCGATCACTTCAAACGACCTCTCCCAACTCGCGTCGGGAATAAAATCGGTAAGAGATATTCGATTCAGTGAGACTTGGATATTGAAGCGCTGGTCGCCGCTGAATGTTTGCTGATCGGGACGAACGTCACCAGCTTTCAAAGTCTTAAAGTATGGCTGCAACGAGGTCCAGATTGCACCGGAGTGGTCCCATAGGCTGTAAGCTTCGTCGAAGCGAACTTCAAAGATTAGCAGCCGCTTATTAAACGACGAAAATTCGGCCGGCACGTCACTCCCCTCTACGTCCCACGCGCCCTCCGGCCTTGGTAGCGTACAAGTGTAGCGCGAGTATTAAAAGGTTCCCGCCTAGCGTAAATGGACGATGAAGCAAAGGCATCGGTCTGTCCACGGTCCGGGGAAACGGGTGAACCGACCGGACCAAACGCGATGCCCCGTGTCGGCCGAGCCGTGGCCGCCCATGCGTTCGCGGGTCCAGGTGCGGGCCGATTTTCGGACGCGCCAGTGACCGCCGGGCCGGCTTGCGCCGGTTGCCGGCATTGCGCGGGCACAGAAGTGGACGCGCGTTGGTGCCTTTTGTAAGCCTTTGATGTAGTTTGGTTTTTGGCGCGCTCGGAGAGATTCGAACTCCCGACCCTCAGATTCGAAGTCTAGTGCGCTGGCTCCGCCGAGAACAATTGGGCTCCCTCGCTACCGAAATGCACCGGCCACGGAATACCGCGCTTTCCGAGTTGACCTACAATGGGTAGCGGCTGGACTCGGCTCGCCCGGCGGGCGTCGAATACCGCCCATGAAGACGCCCCGCGCCACCACCACGCTCGGCGACCTGCAGCGGGCGACGCCGTGGCTGTGGCTGAACTGCGAGCGGTGCCAGCATCACGCGCCGCTGGCGTGCGCAGTCGCCGTCATCCGCTGGGGCCGAGATGCGTCGAGCGATGTGCTGCGGCAGCGGGCACGCTGCACGGCCTGCGGCCACAATGGGTGCGACCATACAGCATCCGGGATGGGGTGGCGCCGTCATTGGCTTTTTGCCGTTTCCGGTTGAGCGCCGCTCGTTGTTTTGACCGCGATGTTGCTGACGTATTTACCCGATCAGATTGAGCCACCAGTAACCACTTAGGGAGCGCATATTTGCACGCGGCTTTGCGCCGCGTGCATGGTCTTGTGATTTTGCGCACTCGCGGGAGATGCTCCGTGTCGGACTCGAACGTTATCGAAGTTCGGGAATGGTTCGAAAGAAAGCCACCCAAGCACTTCGCCAGTACCCGAGAAACCATGGAATTGCTGAAGGCTTTCGTGCGGATCCAAAGTCCGTTATTGCGCAGCGCGCTTATCACGGCGGCACAGGAGGCCGCCTTGGTGATGAACCCAAGCGAGCCGCCGAAAAATACGGCCTAGACCCAGAGTGCTAACAGTCACGCCAGGAAGCGCGCCTCGTCTGCAACCATTCACCGATTATGCGGGCGCGCCGCTCACGATCGGCCGGCCAAGTTTGCGGAAAGACGTAATTGACGACGTTATCGGACTCGATGCCGAGCGCGTGCCGAATGATCTTGGCGGCCTGATCGCCGTCGTTGCAGTCGATGGCTCGTTCCAGCAGGTTACTCATATACGCACCCGGGGCGCTGAAGCTCACGCGCGTCACAACAGAACATCAGGCCCCAAGATAGGCCCGGCATCACGAGATTCGAGTCGGGAGCACCGCGCTTTGCCGCCTGCGGGCCTCGCCCATCCGCTTGCCGAGGCGGGAGGCTACCTACCGGGCGCAAAATGCACCAGCGGGGTTCCTGCGGACACAGTGCGGACATAAGTTCGCGCCTCGAATTGCTAGCGGCCTCCTTGTAAATAACACTCTGACTTACCTTGCCTAATCCATGCACCCGAAGGGGCATGGACTCGCGAGCGCGAGATCGTCAGCCTGTTGCTCGCCTCCCTTGTCGCCGGGTTCGCAACTACGCCCTACGCGGCTTATCATTTCCACCGCCTCGCGCCCTACGGCGTGATCGCCAATCTCTTCGCCATGCCGGTCGTTTCCGCCTGGGTCATGCCCATGGGCATTCTCGGCGTGGTCGCCATTCCGTTCGGCTTCGATTCGTTGTTCTGGCGGCAAATGGGCTACGGCATCGAGTGGATGGATACCGTTGCCTTGTGGGTCGCGAGCCTGCCGGGGGCATTCGGTCGCGTGACGTCGTTCGGGACCGGACCGCTTTTGCTCGCGACGGCTGGTCTGCTTCTGATCGGGCTGCTCAAGACTCCGCTGCGCTGGGGCGGGGCGGTCTTCGTCGTGCTGGCAGTCGTGCTCGCCGCGCGCACGCCGGTGCCGGATGTGCTCGTGGCCGCCGACGGCCGGACCTTCGCGGTGCGCGGTGCAAGCGGGAAGCTCGCCTTCCATCACACCGGCAGCGATACGTTTGCGACGCGCGAGTGGCTTGCGGCCGATGCCGATGGCCGCGATCCAAGCGACAAAGGATTAGGGGAGGGAATCGCCTGCGATCCCGCCGGCTGCATCGGCACGCTCGGCGACGGCCGCGTCGTCTCCTACGTGCTCGCGCCCGATGCCTTTGAGGAGGATTGCCGGCGCGCCGCCGTCATTGTCGCGACGCGCGACGCGCCGCCCGATTGCGAGGCGACCGTGATCGGACGCAAACATTGGCGCGAGCGCGGAGCGCTCGCACTCTATCGCGATGGAGCAGGCTTCGTCATCGAAGCGGCGCGGCCGCTCAATTACGACCGGCCCTGGGCGCCGCGCCTGGTGCACGCGGCACCGAGTGCCGCCAAAGAGGACACGCCCGCCCATGCGCCCGCATCGACGTCTTCACCGCCGCGCGATGCGACGCCAAGCTCGGGGGATTTGCAGGCGGACGACTAGGTTACTCGTCATTCCGGGGCGCCGCGAAGCGGCGAGCCCGCAATCCATATCCGCTGACCATGCAGAAATGGGCTGAGCAACATCCGGCAACACAGCGGTTATGGATTCCGCACTCTAGCCTTGCGGCCGGCTCCGGAATGACAGGCGAAAATCAATACCGCCGGAACAATCCCACCAGCTTGCCCTGAATACGCACGCGGTTGGGCGGCAGGATGCGCACCTCGTAGGCGGTATTGGCGGGTTCGAGCGCGATCGAAGCGCCGCGGCGGCGGAAGCGCTTGAGCGTTGCCTCCTCGTCATCGATCAGTGCGACGACAATGTCGCCGGTATCGGCGGCGTCGCTGCGCTTGAGCAGCGCGATGTCGCCATCGAGAATGCCGGCCTCGATCATTGAATCGCCGCGCACTTCGAGCGCGAAATGCTCGCCCGTGCTCAAGAGATCCGACGGCATGTTGATGGTGTGACTACGCGTCTGGATCGCCTCGATCGGCGTGCCGGCGGCGATACGGCCCATCACCGGCACGGCGACCGGCCGGCCGCCTTCGTCTTCGGAAGCCGCGCGGACACGGCCGAGATTGCCTTCGATCACGCTCGGCGTGAAGCCGCGCGAACGGCTGACGGCCACGCCATGCGCGACCGATTCGGGAAGCTTGATCACCTCGATGGCGCGCGCCCGGTTGGGCAGCCGCCGGATGAAGCCGCGCTCCTCCAGCGCGGTGATCAGCCGATGAATGCCAGACTTGGAGCGCAGATCGAGCGCATCCTTCATCTCATCGAAGGAGGGCGGAACGCCTGCCTCTTTGAGTCGCTCGTGAATAAAACGAAGGAGTTCTGCTTGCTTACGCGTCAGCATCGGCGCTTCCCCAATTTGGCCGCCCGGCAGCCGAAACAAATCATGAACGGACACTATCCGTTCCATATGTGTTCTGCAACCATTTAATTTGAAGTGAAGAAAGCGGGGGGCGCGTCAAACGCGTGCTTAACGCTCGAATTTAACGATCCGGCACAAATTCCCGATTTTTGCCGGCGGATCGTAAGGTTCGCGGATGATCAGGCAGTCGGCCTTCGCCAGCGGCAGCATCATGGAACTGTCCTGCACCGGGAAGGGCGTCGCGACCGGCCCCTGCGGGCCATCTTTGAGCGTCGCGCGCAGATAATCGGCGCGCTCGTCATTCTCCGGAAGGTCGCAGCCGAGCAGAGCCGATTCGAGCGGGTGCGTCACGTCCGTCCGCCCTGCCAGGCGCCGGATCAAAGGCACGAGAAACAGAAACCCGCACACAAAGGCCGAGACTGGATTGCCGGGAACGCCGAGCACATGCATGCCGCCGAGCCTTCCGTTCATGAGCGGGCGGCCGGGCCGCAGCGCCAGCCGCCAGAACGAGAGCGTCATGCCCTCGGCGGTGAACGCCTTTTGCACGAGATCATATTCGCCGACGGAAGCGCCGCCGGACGTGACCAGGATGTCGGCGCCGCCGTCGCGCGCGCGCCGCACGGCGGCGATCGTGTCGTCAAGCCGGTCGCCGACGATCCCGAGATCCTCGACGTGCGCGCCTTCGGCGCGCGCCAGTGCGCCGATCGCATAATTGTTGGAGGAGACGATCTGGCCGGGCGCCGGCTCCGAGCCGGCCGGCACCAGTTCGTCGCCGGTCGCAAACAGCGCGACCTTCGGCCGGCGGTGCACCGGCACCAGCGGATGGTTCATGCCGGCTGCGAGCGCGAGGTCGCGCGCGGTCAGCCGGTGTCCCGCGGCGAAGAGTTCGTCCCCGGCCTTGAAGTCCAGTCCCTGCACGCGGATGTGGCGGCCCTTCGCCGACGCCTTTTCCACATTCACATGGTCGCCGTCGCGTTTGGTGTTCTCCTGGATCACGATGGCGTCGGCGCCTTGCGGCATCACGCCGCCGGTGAAAATCCGCGCCGCTTCGCCGGGACTGAGGGCTTGCGCGAAGGGCCGGCCCGCCGCGACCTCGCCGATCACCTTCAGCCGCACCGGCGCGTGGGCCACGTCCGCGGCGCGCACCGCGTAGCCGTCCATCGCCGAAACGTCGGCCGGCGGCTGCGTGCGCCGCGCCTTCAGCGGCAAGGCGAGCACGAGGCCTGCGGCTTCGGACAGCGGCACTTCTTCGGCGGGCAGCGGAACGGCGTGTTCGAGCACGCGTTCGAGCGCATCGGCGACCGAGAGCAAAGACCTCACGCCTTACTCCTTCGCGCGATAATGGCCGCTGCGGCCGCCGCTCTTTTCGATCAGCCGGATGCCTTCGATGCGCATGCCGCGGTCGATCGCCTTCACCATGTCATAGACGGTGAGGCAGGCGACCGAGACTGCGGTCAAGGCTTCCATCTCCACGCCGGTTTTGCCGGCGACTTTGACACGCGCGCGCACGTCGATTCCCGGCAGCTTCGGGTTGGGCGTCAGATCGACCTCGATCTTCGCGATGGCGAGCGGATGGCAGAGCGGGATCAGTTCATGCGTGCGCTTGGCCGCCATGATGCCGGCAATGCGGGCGGTGCCGAGCACGTCGCCTTTTTTCGCATCGCCCTTGCGCACGATCTCCAGGGTCGCGGCCTGCATCACCACGCAACCCGCAGCAACAGCCTCGCGTTCCGTCATGGGCTTGGCCGAGACGTCGACCATCCGCGCTTCGCCCTGGGCGCCAAGATGCGTGAGCTTCTTTTGCCGCGCCACGGATCACCGGGCCGGAGCAAACGCGGCATTGCGCACGAGCAGTGCACGCGTTGCCGCGGCGACGTCGGCCTGACGCATCAGGCTCTCGCCGACCAGGAAGGTTGAGATCCCAGCATTGGCGAGCCGGGCGAGATCGGCCGGCGCGAAGATGCCGCTTTCGCCGACGATCACACGATCGGCCGGGATCAGCTTCGCCAGCCGCTCGGAGGTCGCAAGCGTCGTCTCGAACGTGCGCAAATTCCGGTTGTTGATGCCGATCAGCCGCGATTTGAGCCGCAGCGCCCGCGTCAGCTCGGGCTCGTCATGCACCTCGACGAGCACGTCCATGCCGAACGCAAAGGCTGCCGCTTCGAGCTCGGCCGCGGCGGCGTCCTCGAGCGCCGCCATGATGATCAGGATGCAATCGGCGCCGGCCGCGCGCGCCTCGGTCACCTGATACGTGTCGTACATGAAGTCCTTGCGCAGCGCCGGCAGCGCGCAAGCCGCGCGCGCCGCGCGCAAGTGATCGAGCGAGCCTTGGAAGGAGGGCGCGTCGGTCAGGACGGAGAGGCAGGTCGCTCCGCCCTGCGCATAAGCCGCCGCCAGGGCCGGCGGATCGAAATCTTCGCGGATCAGACCTTTTGACGGGCTCGCCTTCTTGATTTCGGCGATCAGCGCATAGTCGCCGCCGGCGTGCCGCCGCTCGATGGCAGCCAAGAAGTCGCGTGGCGCGCCCGCGGCCTTCGCCTCGCTTTCGAGTGCGGCCAGCGGGCGCAGCCGTTTCGCGGCGGCGATTTCCTCGCGCTTATAGGCCCCGATCCTGGCGAGGATGTCAGACATTGTTGGACACCGCGATCAGGCGATCGAGTCTTCCCTCGGCCTCGCCGGAATCGACCGAATGGGCCGCGGCATGGAGCCCATCCTTGAGGTCTTTCGCCTTGCCGGCGACGACGAGCGCTGCCGCCGCATTGAGAAGCGCCACATCGCGAAAGGCCGACGGCTTGCCTTGCAGGACGTCCTGCACCGCCCTGGCGTTGGTCTCGGCGTCGCCGCCGCGCAAGGCCTCAGGTTTGACTTTGCGCAGGCCGAGCTCGTCCGGCGAAATCTCGAAGGTCTTCACGTGGCCGTCTTCCAGCGCCGCGACGGCCGTCGGCCCGGATGTGGTGATCTCATCGAGGCCATCGGAACCGTGCACCACCCAGACGCGTTCGGCGCCGAGATTCTTCAAGACCAGCGCCAGCGGTTTGGTCCATTGCTTGGAGAATACCCCGATCATCTGCCGCCGCACGCCGGCCGGGTTGGACAATGGGCCGAGCAGATTGAAGATCGTGCGCGTGCCAAGCTCGACCCGCGTCGCCGCGACATTCTTCATCGCCGGATGATGCGCCGGCGCGAACATGAAGCCGATGCCGGCTTCGGCGATGCAGCGGCCGATCGCGTCCGGCGTCAGATTGATGTTGACCCCGAGCGCCGTGAGCACGTCGGCTGCGCCCGAGCGCGACGACAAGGCGCGATTGCCGTGCTTGGCGACCGGCACGCCGGCGCCGGCGACGATCAGCGCCGCACAGGTCGAAATGTTGAACGAGCCCGAGGCATCGCCGCCGGTGCCGACGACGTCGACTGCATCCGGCGGCGCTGTGACGCGCAGCATCTTGGCCCGCATGACCGAGACCGCGCCGGTGATCTCGTCGACGGTTTCTCCGCGCACGCGCAGAGCCATCAACAGCGCGCCCATCTGCGAAGGCGTCGCTTCGCCCGACATCATTTGCTCGAAGGCGCCGGCGGCTTCCTCGCGGGCAAGCGTGGCGCCGGTCGCGACTTTGGCGATCAGTCCCTTGAATGCGTCGGTCACGGTCAGGCTCTCAATTCGTGCCTATGCGGCTTGTGCGGAGGGGCCGGCACGGCGCTGCGCCGCCCGGTCGATTCGTTCCAGGAAGCGGCGATGTCGAGAAAGTTCTTCAGCATCAGATGACCGTGATCCGAGGCGATGCTTTCAGGATGGAATTGTACGCCATGCACCGGCAGCCGCCGATGCGAAAGCCCCATGATCAATCCGTCCTCAGTGTCCGCGGTCACGGTGAGATCGTCCGGCAGGCTAGCGCGTTCGACGACAAGCGAATGGTAGCGCGTCGCCTGGAACGGAGCATTGATGCCGCGGAAGATCCCGGCGCCGCCGTGCCGGATGGTGGAGAGCTTGCCGTGTACCGGCGCCGGCGCGCGCACCACTTTCCCGCCGAACGCATCGCCGATCGCCTGATGACCGAGGCAGACGCCGAGAATGGGGATGGTGCCTGAAGCCTTGGCGATGAGATCGAGGCAAATGCCGGCCTCTTTGGGCGTACAAGGCCCGGGGGAGACGACAATGGCGTCGGGATCGGCGGCCATGACATCGGTAGCGGTCACCTTGTTGTTGCGGTGCACGCGCACCTGCGCCCCTAGGTCCCCGAGATAATGGACCAGGTTGAAGGTGAAGCTGTCGTAATTGTCGATCAGAACGATCATGGACCCGGCAGTCATTGTGCTGCCGGGCTCTTAGCGCAAATCCCGCCGCGATTAAATGGACTTCGACCGGCGGTATTCTCGGCCGGCGCGGTATCCTAGCGCTGGACTTTCGCCTTGGAGGTCGTCGCGCCCGCTGCGGAAACGAGCCGCACGTCACGCGCCTGCCCGAGGGGATTGCGCGTGTCGCGCAGGCAGGAGGCTTCGAAATACGGCCAGGCATTCCCCGAACAGTCACGCGCCAGCGGCCGCGTATCGGCCCGATCGGCCTTCGCGCCCGGCACCGAGCCGCGGGCTTCGACTTGCGCCGAAACGCTCAGCATGGCGACAAAAGCGCCTGCGACGATTGCCGCTGCAAAGGTGGTGTAAATGGTTTTCAGCATCACACCCGATCCCTGCTTGCGCCCGCATCTTGTCGTGGGGTCGCAGCTCCACTGCACCCCAACCTGATCCCTAACGCCTGGTCATTCTTTGATCTGCGTCACAATTTTGCAGCTTTCGAAAAAGAGCTCGCGATCATTGGAAAGTTCCGGCATGTCGTTATTTCCGCTAGCAGGCGGGCCGGGCGGGTAAGGGCGGGCATCCGCAACGGCGGGGGGAAACGGTCGCTCGTCGGCGGCAAGCGGCTTGCGGTTGGCCGGCGCGCGGGCTAGACCCCCCGGAATGCCGCATATTGCGCTCTTTGCCGGGTCGTTTGACCCGATTACCAACGGCCATCTCGACGTGGTGCGGAGCGCCGTCAGGCTCGCCGACCGGCTGGTGCTGGCCATCGGTATCCACCCCGGCAAGACGCCGCTTTTCTCGGCCGAGGAGCGGCTCACCATGCTGGAGGAGATTTGCCGCCCGCTCGGTCGTAGCGCCGGCTGCGAAATCGCCTGCACGACGTTCGGCGATCTCGTGGTTTCGGCGGCGCAACGCGCCGGGGCGACCATTCTGATCCGGGGCGTGCGCGATGCCGCCGACTTCGACTATGAAATGCAGATGGCCGGCATGAATGCCGTAATGGCGCCGGGCGTGCAGACGGTGTTTTTGCCGGCGTCGCCGGAGGTTCGCCCGATCACCGCCACCTTGGTGCGCCAGATCGCCAGCATGGGCGGCGACATTTCCGCCTTCGTGCCTGCGGAGGTCGCCGCGCGCCTGAAAAAGAAATTCGCCAAAGGCTGAAAACCCCAGCCTGGAACACCCACGCCTCAACAGCAAAGCCTCAAACGCCTGTCCGGGGAGATGACATGATACGCATTGCCAGTTTGATGCTCGCGCTCGTGATCGCCGCGCCGGCCTATAGCCAGAGCCTGGGCAATCCCGCGGCCCTGAAAGAACAAGCGCCGCCGGTTTACCGGGTCGATTTCGACACCACCAAGGGTCCGTTCGTGATCGAGGTGCACCGTGATTGGGCGCCGAACGGCGCCGATCGCTTTTACAACCTGGTCAAGAACGGCTTTTACGACAACACCCGCTTCTTCCGGGTCATCGAAGGCTTCATGGCCCAGTTCGGCGTCAACGGCGACCCGAAAGTTTCCGCCGTGTGGAAGGAGGCGCGCATCAAGGACGATCCGGTTCGGGTCAGCAATAAGCGCACATTCGTGACCTTCGCCACCGCAGGCCCGAATACGCGCACCACCCAGATCTTCATCAGTTACGGCGACAACAGCAATCTCGACAGCCAGGGCTTTGCCCCTTTCGGGCAGGTCGTGTCGGGCATGAAAGTCGTGGATTCCTTATATAACGGCTACGGCGAAGGCGCCCCGCACGGGCGCGGCCCCGATCAGGGCCGCGTACAGAGCGAAGGAAATGCTTACCTCGCGAGCGCATTTCCAAATCT
Organism: uncultured Alphaproteobacteria bacterium; assembly: GCA_963831135.1. Classification (GTDB taxonomy): domain Bacteria; phylum Pseudomonadota; class Alphaproteobacteria; order Rhizobiales; family Xanthobacteraceae; genus BOG-931. The sequence goes on along the minus strand of CAWHPH010000030.1, from coordinate 51,733 downwards.
GGATTATACTAAGAAAGCCACCATTGAGCCGTAGCATTCACCGGGTCGTCTGATCGGCCGACGGTCACTGTCAGCAAACTACAGACAGCGGAAGGTTCCTACATTGTCTTCATCCCAGGCCAGTCCCGCGTTACCTCCGGGCACCGATCCGGAGAATGCGCTGATCATCGAGACCACGTGCGGCGACGTCATTGTTGCGCTGCGCAACGACGTGGCTCCGGGCCACGCCGAGCGGATGAAGCTGCTCGTGCGCGAGCAGTTTTACGATGACGTGCCGTTCCATCGGGTGATCGACGGCTTCATGGCGCAGACCGGCGACGGTCAATACGGCAACGGCACCGGCGGTTCGCAACATCCGAATCTGAAGGCCGAATTCTCCGACGTGCCGTTCAAGCGCGGCGTTGTCGGCATGGCGCGCACCAGCAATCCGAATTCGGCCAACAGCCAGTTCTTCATCATGTTCGAGGAGGGCTCATTCCTCAACGGTCAGTACACCGTGGTCGGCGAGGTGGTCCACGGAATGGACGTCGTGGACAAGCTCAAGCGGGGCGAGCCGCCGTCCAATCCCGACCGGATCGTCCGTATGCAAGTCGCGGCCGACGTCAAAGAGTGAGGATCCGATGCGCCGGTTCGTGACGCTCGTCTGCGGTGCTGTCGTCTTGGCGTTCTGCGCCGCGAAAGAGGCGCGCGCGGAGCTTGATTATCCGCCGGCGCCTTGCAGCATGCTCAGCGGCCATCCGTGCCATCCGGCCTTTTGCAGTGTTTTCCAGCGGGGGCCGTGTTTTCCGCAATATGACCCGCCCATCGGCCAGACGTTGCGGCGGACGGTAGCGGCGTCCGAACAGACTGCAAAAGACAAGCCGGTCGCCGATCGCAGTGACGAAGCGCAACTGGTCAATTCCATCCACGACATGTTCGCGGCGCTGCGCGTCTGCTGGCTGCCGCCGCCGAAGGACAAGGCGCGTTCCGGCATGGAATATACGGTTTTGTTCGCCTTCAATCGCAACGGCGAGCTGATCGCGCCGGCGCGTGTGACCTATGCGACCCACGGCGTTCCCATCGAGGTGCGCAACGTCTATCGCGACGCCGTGGAGGCGACGCTCAAACGCTGCACGCCGATGCATTTCTCCACCGGCATGGCCGGCGCCATCGCCGGCCGCCCGATCGCCGTCCGCTTTTTCGACGATCGCATCATGATCGACTATTCCAAGAAGGGCGACGATCCCAGCAAATAAGACCGACTTCCGCTCATTCCCCGCCCAAGCGGGATCCATAGAAGAGTGGGGAAAGAGTTGTGTCCCTGTCGGAGTTTACCTCCGACTTGATCGGGGGGCAGGGACGGCGGAACTCGCATCACCTCGCCGAGATATGCGCACCGACCTTTTCGATTTCGTCCTGCCGGAAGATCGCATCGCTTTGCGGCCCGCTTCGCCGCGCGACTCCGCGCGGCTTCTGGTCGTCCGTCCGGGCGCGCCGGCGCGCTTTGAGGACCGCACGATGCGCGATCTGCCGGAGCTGCTGCGCGCCGGCGACGCCGTTGTGGTCAACGATACCAAGGTCATTCCGGCCATGCTGCACGGCCGCCGCATCGGCCGCGGCGACCGCGAGCCGGTCATTTCCGCAAACCTCATCAAGCGTCTCGACGGCTCGCGCTGGCGCGCTTTGGTCAAGCCCGCGCGACGGCTCGAAGCAGGCGACGTCGTTCGTTTCGGCAGCGAGGGCCGCGTGTGTTTTCTCGATCAGCTCGACGCTGCCGTCGAAGCCAAAGGGGAGGGCGGCGAGATCACATTTGCCTTCGCCTTTCACGGCGCGATCCTCGACCAGGCGCTTGCCGAGCGCGGCGACGTGCCGTTGCCGCCCTATATCGCCGGCCGCCGCGCGGCCGACGAGCAGGATCGCACCGATTATCAAACGATGTTCGCGCGTGAGGAGGGATCGGTTGCGGCGCCGACGGCCGGCTTGCACTTCACCGAAGCGATTGTGCAGGCACTCGACGCGCGCCGCATCGCGCTGCATCGGGTCACCCTGCATGTCGGCGCCGGTACCTTCCTGCCGGTGAAGGTGGACGATACTTCGGGTCACCGCATGCAGCCGGAATGGGGCAGCGTCGGCGCCGAGACCGCCGCCGCGCTCAACGCCCTGCGCCGGGCCGGCGGCCGCATCGTGGCGGTCGGCTCCACCGCCTTGCGGCTTCTTGAAAGCGCGGCGTCCGAGGACGGCACGATTTCGGCATTTTCGGGCGAAACGGCTTTGTTCATCACCCCTGGCTATCGATTCCGGGCCGCCGACGTGATGCTGACGAATTTTCACCTGCCGCGCTCGACCTTGTTCATGCTGGTCTGCGCTTTTTGTGGACTTGACACGATGCAGCGCGCTTATGCGCATGCGATCGAAAGCGGCTACCGGTTTTACTCCTATGGCGATGCCTGTCTTTTGTTTCGTGCATCGTAGCAAGCATGTCTGAGCCATTTTCCTTCCATCTCATCGCTACCGACGGCGCCGCCCGCAGCGGCGTGATCAATACGGCGCACGGCATCGTGCATACGCCGGCCTTCATGCCGGTCGGCACGCAAGCTTCGATCAAGGGTGTGCACCACGATGACGTGCGCGCGTCGGGCGCCGAGATCTTGCTCGGCAACACCTATCATCTGATGCTGCGGCCTTCGGCCGAGCGCATCGCCGCGCTTGGCGGGCTGCATGCTTTCATGCGCTGGCCCTTTCCGATCCTGACGGATTCCGGCGGCTTTCAGGTGATGTCGCTTGCGCCGCTGCGGAAGATTACCGAAAACGGCGTCACCTTCCGCTCGCATATCGACGGCGCAATGGTCGAGTTGTCGCCCGAGCGCGCCGTCGAAGTGCAGAATCTGCTCGGCTCCGACATTGCCATGCAGCTCGATGAATGCGTGCGGCTTCCCGCCGATCGCGGCGAGATCGAGCGTGCGATGAGACTGTCGCTGCGCTGGGCGGAGCGCTGCAAGCGCGCGTTCGAGGGCGCGGCGCCGGGCCGGGCGCTGTTCGGCATTATGCAAGGCGGCGACGATCCGGCGCTGCGCATCGAAAGCGCGCGCGCGCTCGTCGATATCGGCTTTCCCGGTTACGCCATCGGCGGTCTTGCCGTCGGCGAGACCCAGGAGGTGATGCTGCAAATCGTTGCGGAGATGGCGCCGGCGCTGCCTGCCGACCGGCCGCGGTATTTGATGGGCGTCGGCACGCCGTCCGACCTTTTGCAATCGATCGCGCGCGGCGTCGACATGTTCGACTGCGTGATGCCGACGCGCAACGGCCGGCATGGATTGGCATTCACCCGCTTCGGACCGATCAATATGAAGAATGCGCATCATGCCGAGGATGCCCGGCCGCTCGATCCGGAAAGCCGCTGTCCCGCGGCGCGCGACTTTTCCCGCGCCTATCTGCATCATCTGTTCCGCAGCGGCGAGGCGCTCGGCGGCACGCTGCTGTCGATCGTCAATCTTTATTATTATCAGGACCTGATGGCGGGTGCGCGCGCTGCGATCGCGGCCGGACGTTTTGCTGATTTTGTCGCCGAGACCAACGAGCAGTGGCTCGCCAGGCGCGATCGTCTCGCCGCTGAGAGCTGAGCGCATCTGCGACAGGGAGCTTTCTGCGACAGGGATTTTCGAAAAAAAACCCGGATTTTCGAAAAAAGAACCCGCCGGCCGCTGAATACGCGGGGCCGACGGGTCGCTTAGCTTCCGCACCTTCCATCAACGCTACGTCCGGGCGCGATTACGCATACCTACTGCACGGTTGGGTCGCTGTTCTAATACGCAACGACCCTTCTACTCCGCGCGGGTGCGGCGGGCACCACGCGAACGCAACGCGACGCTACTCGACTGATGCAGCACGCGGGCAGGATAGGAGACAGACGCGGAACCGACTGACGCCACTCGGCCCAAAGCCCAAAAGTGGGCTAACGCGGCCACAAAGGGATCGAGGTCACAAACTCGTGCGCGCAATCGTCGCACGCCCAGGCGTGCCGGATGCGACCTCTGAGATTGAACGCGGATTCTTCGGCGATCAGCAGAACGCTGCCGCAGCGGGGGCATTTGGGTCGGCGAAAATCATACGTGACGGGCTCGGGGATGCTGCAAGCGAGCTGGACGGTCATCGTCGAACCTCCGCGACGTTCCCACACACACCCCAATCTATCCCCGATAGGCTGCCATGATGCGGGGTCTATGTGGCGCCGCCACGACGCGATTATGAAACTCTCGTGGCCGCGCGGTGCGATTTTCGGCCGAAATGACAATGGAGCTGGACGGATTTGCATAAAAGGAGCGACGCGGATTTGCATAAAACTGCGGCCGGCGCACGGACTGAGCGATGGTGCATCGCGTCGCAACATGCGTCCTTCAGGAGCCCGGGCGTGTCACTCCGCGGCTTGCGCGAGCACGTGTTGGCGGAAGCGCGGCATGACGTCCTCGGCCATGAGCTGCATCGATTGCTTCTCCCACGCTTCGTTGGGCCCGAGCCAGTCAACGCCGGTCATCAGGAGGCTGCCGAACGGTCCCACCTCGTCGCGGAAGGCCACAAGCTTGTCGAGCATGGTCTTGGGCGAGCCATAGAGGGTGCAGCCTTCGATGATGGCCTCGACGGTCGCCTCGGCGTCGGGCATGTCGGGCCGCGGCTTCATCACGATCAGTTGCCCGACCCCGTGGAGAACCGTTCGCACGTAATCGAACAAATAACGGTTCGAGGCCTTTTCGCCGAACACGCGATCATGGGCTTCCGCATCGCTCGGCGCCACCATGACATTGCGCGCGACCCGCCACTTCTCGCCGCAAGCGCGCTTGCCCGCTTCCGCGCAGGCCTTGCTGTAGACCGCCCAGTGCGACGCCACCGAATAGGTCGGGATGATATTCGCCGACAGGATGCCCCAGCCGTTTTGCGCCGCCGTTCGCGCGCTCGATGAATGGGGACTTGCCAGCGAAATCGAAATCGGCGGGCCGCCTTTCTGATAGGGCTTCGGCATGTAGCCGATGCCGAGTTCGGGAATGACCGCGTCCTTCAAGCGCACGTTGGAGAATTCGCCGTCGATCTCGTACGGCGGGTCCTGCGACCAGATTTGCTGCATGATGCGGATCGCTTCGACGACCTTGCGGTTGCGGACGCCGACGTCCGTCTGCCTGAACAATTCGAAGTCGGAGAAGAGACCGCCGGGTCCGACGCCGAGCATGAAGCGGCCACGGGACATGTGATCGAACTGCGCGGCTTCCGCCGCGACGATGACCGGGTCGTGATGCGGAAGACAGATGACGCCGGTGCCGAAGGCGAGATTTTTGGTTCGCGGCAAGAGCGTGGCCATGAACATCATCGGGGAGGGGATCGGCTCGCTGGTGGCCGAAAAATGCTCGCCCAGCCACAACTCGGTAAAGCCGAGCTTGTCGGCAAGCAGCGACTTTTCGGTATCTTCGGCCAGCGTTTCCGTGAACGATCGCGCCGGCGGATGCACCGGCATCATGAAAAATCCAAGACGCATATTCCCCCCGTTCGCCGCCGTCGCGGTTTTTGATTTGAAGCGGCAGCTACGCCGCCGCTTCTTGATTCCATTGTGACGCTGGCGCAATGTGGCGTCAAAGGGAGGAATTTCACATGAGCCTTGCCGAACTGCGGGCGGCCGCCGCGCCGGGTAGCGTTCCGACCGCCGAGGACTTGGTCGGCCGCGCGCGCAAGCTCGCGCCTAAGTTGCGCGAGCGCGCGCTCAAGGCCGAGCGCGATCGGCAAATTCCACGCGAATCGGTCGAGGAATATATCGACGCCGGCCTCATTCATACCCTGCAGCCGAAACGGTGGGGCGGTTACGAGCACGATCACGAAGTCGCCTTCGACATCGCCATCGAACTCGGCAAATCGACATGCGGTTCTTCGGCCTGGTGCCTGAATTATTTGGCCGATCACGCCTGCATGCTGGGGCTGTTCCCGGAAGAAGCGCAGCACGACGTCTGGAGCGAGAACAAAGCCGCCTGCATCGCCACATCGGCGGCGCCCACCGGCACCATCACGGTCGTGCCCGGCGGCTATCGGCTCGACGGCCGCTGGTCCTGGTGCTCAGGCCTGCGGCATTCGCACTGGATCATGATCGGCGGACTGGCCTTCCGCGCCGGCGAGGACCACCCGGACATGCGGCTTTATCTGGTGCCGGTGTCGCAGTTGAAGACGGACGATACCTGGTATTGCGCCGGCTTGCGCGCTTCCGGCTCGATCACCTGCATACTCGACAATGTGTTCGTGCCCGAGCACCGCAGCGTGTCCTTCTCCATGCTGCGCGACGCCTGCTCGCCCGGCTCGAAGGTCAATCCCAATCCGATCTACCGCACGCCCTTTATTGCCGTGCATTCCTATGCGCTGCTCGGGCCGGCGCTCGGCCTGGCGCGCGGCGGCTATGCCGATTTCGTGCAATGGACGCGCGAGCGTTATCTGACCTACACGCAGCTCAACATCGCGCAGCACGTGCCCGTGCAGCTGAAGGTCGCGGAGATCGCCGCCCAGATCGATGCCGCCGAGCTTCTGGCGCGACGCGCGCTCGCCACCGCGCGCAAGGACTATTCCGGCATGACCATGGAGACGCGCACGCTGCTGCGGCGCGATTTCACCTACGCCATGCGGATGTTGCGCGACGCCATGGACTCGCTGATCAAGATCAGCGGCTCGAGCGGGCTGATGGACAACAACACGGCGCAACGCTGCTGGCGCGACGTGCTCGCCATCTCTTCGCACGTGGTGATGAATTGGGACGTGCCGGCGGAAAATTTCGGCCGCGCCGAGTTCGGGCTCCCGCTCAATCCCGCCTATCCGATGTTCTAGAGCTTGATCCGGAAAAGTGGAACCCGGTTTTCCGAAAAGATCATGCTCCACCAAAAGCTTAGAGCGACAATCGATTCAATCTGAAACGATTGCGCTCTAGCCTGCAGTGAGGCAGAGCCGTTATCGATGATGCCGCTTGCGATGTCGATCGCGCGGCGCGGCAGCGTCTTCGACGCTTCAAATGCGATTTCGTTCTCCGCCGCATTGGCGCAGTTGCTTAGCGCTGTGGCCGATGCGCAACATGCTTCAACAAAATTGCTTCCGCTGGCACAAAGGCACTTTGCCGCCACAAAAAAGAACCCCAAGCGCGTAGAAGCTCGGGGTCGTAGGCTTGTTGCCTCAGCTTAGGCTTCTGATCGGGCGGCAGGGTGTCGGGGGATGGGTGCCGCCCGGTTGGCCTATTAAGGCCGTATCTAATTGCGCAACTGACTGCTTCAACGCTTTTCGCACATTAATGTTTGTCCATGCGGGCCGACTAAAATCGGCGCCGGTAAGCAAACAGTATTGAAGCAGTTAAAATCGGTAATGCTTTTGACGATGCGATCGACGGTGCATTTTCCCGTTTCTGAAGCATGGCCGCAAAGGACCAGCGCGGGGCCCGCCGGGCAACTAGCCCACCATTAGGCGTACAATGACGGGAGGCGCGTACAATGACGGGAGGCTCTCGCCCGTCGTGTTCTGATCAGAAAAAAAGCGTTATGAAACTGCCGACTGTCGCGCTGCCAAGCAGGAACAGCCATTCCGAGACTCCAAGCGAAAAAAATCTGCCGTCGCTCACAACATAGGACATCATTGCGGAAGCTCACCGTTGCGAGAATCTATAATCTCACGATAGCGAGTGGCGGCAATAAAAGCTGTAGCGTGCGCGCCACACACAGCGGGATCTTACGATCTGGTTGCTGCCTCGGCGCTATTCGACAATGCGCTTGAAGCCCGCTTCCGCCGTGCGGGCCTTTGCCATTTTTTGCACACGGCCGGAGCCGCTTGCTGGCGCTGGAGGTTTACCGAGTGATCCAAAGCGGCCTGAACTGTCCTGCCGCTCTGGTCAGCGTTTGACCCTTACCAGCTTGGGCGCTGCGTATGCGTCCAAAGCCTCTCACCCCGACCCACTTCCTGCGCGCGGGGAGCGGGACGTCGCATCAACGATGCCGCTGACGATGTCGATCGCGCGGCGCAGCAGCGTCATCGACGCTTCGAGCGTGCGAAAACCGGCATGGGCCGTGAGTGTGACATTGTTCATGGCGGCGAGCGGATGATCGGCTCGCAGCGGCTCGGCGTGGAAAACGTCAAGCCCGGCATGGCGGATGTGGCCGCTGCGTAAGGCCTCGATCAGCGCGGCCTCATCGATCAAGGCGCCGCGCGCCGTGTTGACAAGAACCGCGCCGGGCTTCGTTCGCGCCAGCTGCGCCGGCCCGAGAAATCCGTGGGTCTCGTCGTTGAGCGCCAGATGCAGCGAGATCACGTCGGAGCGCATAAGCAATTCGTCGAGTTCGACCAAAGCCAGGCCGTTCGATCCGATGGCGATGCGTCCGGCACAAGATTAGCGGTTCTAACCCGCCGTCCGGTTGTGGCCGACGGTCTTCAGATATTGCAGCGTCTCGTCGAGCGAGACGACGTCGGCATATTTGGCATTGAGGTCGAACAGGCTCTGCTCGTGCGCCGCGACCGAGCGGTCGCCGACCGCTTCGCGCACCACCATCGGACGAAAGCCGTTCTGCACCGCGTCGACCGCCGTCGCGCGTACGCAGCCCGAGGTGGTGCAGCCGGTGATGATCAAGGTATCGATGCGCCGGGCATTCAGGCGGGGCACGAGATCGGTGCCGAAAAAGCAGGATGCGTATTTCTTCGCCAGCAGGATGTCCCTCGGCTTCATCGGCAACCGCGGGTCGACCTTCACCGCCTCGGAGCCTGCCGTCAGCGTGCGCGCGCCGCTCTGCTTGAGCGCCCAGATGCCGGCGTCTTTGATGTCCTCTTCCTCGTAGATCACGGTGGAGAAGATCACCGGGATATCGCGCTCATGCGCCACCGCAAGCAGCGGCCCTTGCGCCTCGATCTGGCTGTCGAGATTGGCGCCGAGCGGCATGGAGGAATCGGTAAAGCCCTTGATCATGTCGATCATGATCAGCGCCGGCCGCTCGCCGAAGCCGATCTTGATGCCGAAGCCGCGCTGGCGGAAAAATTCCTCGTCGTCCTTGCCGCTGGTCACGTTCCGCGCTCCCTCTCGCTCAAATTTTCCGCGCCCGGTCGTCAGGTTAGTCAGACGCGAAGCCTTCACCCGTGCCCCTCTTATATGCGAACAATCGCCCGCCAGAAAATGGAGAGTTCGAGGGATGACGAAGAGACACCAGGGAAAGACCATCGTGATTTCGGGGGCGGCGTCCGGCATCGGTCAGGCATCGGCTATACGTTTGGCCGAGGAGGGGGCGCAGATCGTCATCGCCGACCGCGCCAAGGCGGACGATACGCTCCAAAAGATCAAGGCCATCGGCGGCACCGCCATTGCGTTGCAGTGCGACATCAGCGACCCGGCGAGCGTCGCCAAGCTGAAAGAGGCAGTCGAGAAAGACGGCGGGCGCTGCGACATTCTCGTCAACAACGCCGGCATCTACCCGATGCAACGCTTCGACGACATCACCTTCGAGGATTGGCGCCGCGTCCTCACAGTCAATCTCGATTCGATGTTTCTGATGACCAAGGCGCTTTCGGGCGGCATGCGGCAGCGGGGCTGGGGGCGGGTGATCAATCTCGCGTCCGATACCGTCAGTCTCCTGGTGCCCGCCTTCGTCCACTACATCACCAGCAAGGCGGGCGTGATTGGATTCACGCGCTCGCTGGCCACCGAATTCGGCGAACAGGGCGTCACCGTTAACGCGATCGCGCCCGGGCTGACGCGGACGCCGGGCACGCTGGCGCGCAAAGAGGTGCCGGGCGAAATTTCCAACGAGGGCCTGTTCGAGATGATGGCCAACATGCAGTCCATCAAGCGCCGCGAGCAGGTGTCCGATCTGGTCGGAGCGGTGTCGTTCCTGGCCAGCGAGGACGCGGGCTTCATCACCGGGCAGACGCTTTACGTCAACGGCGGGCTGACGCGCACGACGTGACGTTTCGCAGCGGCGCTGCTGTGAAAGCCGACCAAGAGGAGGGCTATCCAACATGATGCGCCTTGCAGCACTCTCCGGAATTCTCGTGGCAGCATTCACCGCTGCGGCCGCCGCCAAAGACCCGGGCGATGGGGCATACCTGATCCGCATGCTGGCTTGCGAGGGGGAGGATGCGAAGATGGAATTGTACGTCCCACAATCGATTGCGTTCGGAGCGACGCCGCCAGCGAAGGCCTTGGCGCAGCCCGTGATTGGCTATTACGCGCTCGACCTCGGCGGTGCGAACAAGGGCAAATCGCTCGAGCCGGTGAAGATTTCGATGACGGCGGACGGTAAGACGATCATCGTCAATCAATACACGCGCGGCCTGCCGCCAACGCGCATTCCGGTTGGCGGCGGCACTGTCGACTTCGATCAACGCTTCGGGACCGGAGCGAAATGCGGCCCATTCCAAGCCCAGGACCCGAACTTCGGCGGATGATGCCTTTGCAGACCGGCTTGGGCCGGATCGCTCCGCCGCTTGCAATGACGCCTGACCCGGCTTTCATCATTCCTTGAGTCAGCGGACCCCCACTCCATCTCTCCCCCTTTCAGGGGGAGAGAGAAGGCAAGCCGTACGTTCGACGTTTGCGCGTCAAGGAACGAAGAAATCGCATTCCGCTTCCTCCCCCTGAAAGGGGGAGGATCAAGGAGGGGGTCGCGGGCCGCAATCGCGGCGCGATCCAGTTGAGCAATGCCAGATGCCGCGCCTTGACGCGGCAATTTCCATAACCTATAAATTTTGGAAAATCACGGCTTGGATAAGCCTTCTTTGGCTGTCTAGCCTGGGAGCGTCGGCGAAGATCGGCCGATGGCGCGGCTTTAAAGCCAAGCGCCTTCAAAGCCAAGCGCCTTCAAAGCCCAGCGCCGATGACAAGAACGATCTTTAAACGCGGGAGGAAGGAACATGCAGATCGATACGGCGGCGCGCATGGTTCACAGCACAGCGCCGGTGCGGCCGGACTTTGCGGAGATTCTTGGCCGGGTACGCAAGCTGCGTCCCGACATCGAGCAGCGGGCGCTTGCGGCGGAAAAAGCCAAGCGCGTTCCCGCCGAAACCATGGACGCGCTGCGCGACGCGGACGTCTTCCGCCTGATGCAGCCCGAACGTTTCGGCGGTTACCAATACGGCCCCGCCGAGCTGGCGCAAATCGGGTTTGAACTTGGGCGCGGCTGCGGCAGCACCGGCTGGTGCGCGACACTGGCGGTCTGCTTCGGCTGGATGACATCGTTCTTTCCGCTCGAGGCGCAACTGGAAGTCTGGGACAATCCGGACAATCTGCTTGCCGTCTCCTACACGCCGACACCGAAGGTCGAAGTGGTCAGCGACGGCATCAAGATTTCGGGCAGCTGGCCTTGGGCCAGCGGCGTCGACAGCGCCGCCTGGCTTATTCTCGCGGCCCTTATTCCGGGCAAGGACGGTCCGCCGACCCTTGCCTGGTGCCTTGTTCCCGTCAGCGACGTGATTGTCGATCACGACAGTTGGAACGTGAGCGGCTTGCAGGGTACCGGCTCCAAGACAGTGGCGATCGCCGACCCGGTTTTTGTCCCGAAGCATCGCGTGCTGCCAATTGGCGCGATCTTTTCCGGAAAAGTGCCGGGACTTGAAATACCGGGGAATGTTCAGGCGCGCTTCGGGTATCCGACCTTCGGTCCCACGGCGCTCGTTGCGCCGATCGTCGGCATGGCGCAAGGCGCGCTCGATGCCTTCACCGAGACCGCGCGCACGGCGCGGCGCATGGCGAGGCCCGGCGTCTTCGAGCAAGTTGCAGAATCACCGCTCATTCAAAGCCTGATCGGTCAGGCAGCGGCGCGGATCGATGCCGCGCGCACGCTGATGGTGACGAGCCTGCAGGAGGGGCAGGATATCGTCCGGGCCGGAGGCACGCTCGAAATCGAGCAACGCGTGAGGATTCGGCGCAATCACGGCTTTGCCGGACGAACCTCGGCCGAGGTTGTGAACGAAATCTACGCCAAGTCGGGCGCCGCGGCCGCGGACGAGCGAAATCGCGTGCAACGGTTCTGGCGCGACGCCAATACCGCGGCGCTGCACTCCAGCATCGACTGGGATACCTTGTCGGCGCTGTACGGGACCCAGCAATTGGGATTACAGCCGCAGGGCATCTTCTGAGGCAGAGATATTCTGGTAACTCCTGGCCGGTCGGCCAGATGCGAGCAGCGGAGCGGATCGCTCCGCTCCTCGCCAATGACAGCTAATTCCAGCGCCACACGCCGTAAGCGTGACCGTTCTGCATTTGCGGCGCCACATAGTTCGGCTTGTGATTGCCGATGGCGCCCAGCATGGCGATCCAGTTGAGCAATTCGCCGCCGACATTTCCGGCTTTGCGGAGCTGATGCTCCGTCGCTTCGGCAATCAGCTTATCGATCTGCTGCTCTTCCAGATACTTGATGACCCGCAGCGCCCAGTCCGGATCGGGCACGCCGTCGGTGCGGCCCGGCGCCATGCGCGGACCGGCCACTTCGAGGGAGAAGCTGCCGCTGCCCATGACGACGACGCGCAGCGGCTCCGGCCACGCGGCGATCGCGCGGCCGACCGCCTGTCCCAAGGCATAGCAGCGCTGCGCGGACGGCAGCGGCGGAACATGCCCGCTGATGAAGAAGGGGATGACGGGCACGTTCATTTCCGGCGTGAGGAAATGCAGCGGCACCGCGATCGAATGATCGACCGAGTAATGCTGCGTCAGGGCGGCGTCGAAGCCTGACTCGATGCTCGCCTTGCGAATATGAGCGGCGAGATCCACGGCCGAAGGGATTTTGTAGACCGGCATTTCCCGCGGCTCGTCATTCGGGCCGGAAAAGGCCTTGTCGACGCCGACGGCGAAGATCGGCAGATTATCGAGGAAGAACGTATTGAGATGATCGGTGTCGAACATCACGATGACGTCCGGCCGGACGGCGGCAAGGTGCTCCTTCTGGGCGGCAAAGAGCTTGGCGGTTTCGCAATTCGGACCGTCGCGCTTGACGAAGAACGGAAAGACCGGGGTGTGCGGCACGCCGAACCCGGCGACAATGTTTGCCATCTGACGAATCCTCTCTACACATTCGCTTGTGCGTTACGCCTATGCGACATTAGAGCATGATCCGGAAAAGTGGAATCCGGTTTTCCGAAAAGCATGCCCTCGGGCTTGGCCCGTGGGATCATGCTCAACCAAAGTGTTAGAGCGCCAATCGATTCAATCTGAAGCGATTGGCGCTCTATCGCCGTTACAAACGGGCGCCAGATCACAACACTGCTCGACACCCGGGAGAGAATCACGTGCCGCGCAAGCCAGTCAAGAAACCTGCAAAAAAACCTGCCAAGAAACTCGCCAAGAAACTCGCCAACAAACCTGGCGCCAAATCCCGCGTGGCCGCGGCCGTGCGCCCCGCCGCGCGAAGGACCGCACCGCCGCAACCGGCCATACCGACCGAGCATGACCGCTTCGATTATTCGCCGATCATCGATCGGCCGCGGCTGTCATGGCCGAACGGCGCCCGTGTCGCGGTGTGGGTGATCCCCAATATCGAGCATTTCCTGTTCGACCGGCCGTCGACGCGGCTGACCAATCTGCCGGTCAATCCCGACGTGCTGAATTATTCCTGGCGCGATTACGGCGTGCGCGTCGGCATCTGGCGGATGATGGAGGTGATGGAGCATTACGGCGTCAAAGGCACGGTCGCGCTGAACTCGGATGTGTGCGCGCGTTATCCGCGCATCATCGAAGAAGGAAAAAAGCTCGGCTGGGAATGGATGGGCCACGGCACCAACAACTCGACCTTGTTCGCCGGGCAGTCGGAAGCCGAGGAGCGCGCGCTCATCAAGGACGTCGTCGGCACCATCACCAAGAGCGTCGGCAAGGCGCCGCGCGGCTGGCTCAGCCCGGCGCTCAGCGAGACCATGCGGACGCTCGATATCCTCGCCGAGAACGGCATCGACTATGTCGGCAACTGGGTGAACGACGATCAGCCCTATCCGATGCGCGTGAAAAACGGCTCGATGATCGCCATGCCGTATTCGGTCGAGATCAACGACATCCCGGCCTTGCTCGATCTGCATCAGAGCCCGGAAGTGTTCGGTCAGATGATCTGCGATCAGTTCGACGTGCTCTACGAGGACGGCGCCAAGACCGGCCGCGTCATGTCGATCTGCCTGCATCCGTTTCTGGTCGGCTATCCGCATCGCAGCAAATACTTCGCCAAGGCGCTGCATCACATCGTCTCGCGCCAGGAGGTGTGGCTCACGACCGGCAGCGCGATTGTCGACTGGTATAAGCAGAATTATCTCAAGGCCTGACGGCAGAGCAGGAGGGCGGCGTGAACGGCGCCCGGTACATCGGTTGGCGGGGAATTGTTCTTGGGACACGCGCGCCCGGCGCCTCGATTCTCGTTCGTCTGCTCGTCGGCCTGGTGGTGTTTTTCCCGGAAGGAATTCAGAAGCTCCTGTTCCCGGAGATTTTGGGCGCCGGGCGTTTTCTCCATATCGGCATCCCTTATCCTGAAATCATGGGGCCGCTCGTGGGCGTCGTCGAAATGCTCTGCGGCGCGCTCATCATTCTCGGCTTGTTCACCCGGCTCGCGGCGATCCCGCTGATCGTGATCATGATCGTGGCCATCGTCTCCACCAAAATCCCGATCTGGCTCGGCCACGACTTCTGGATTTTTCACCTGCCAAAGCTGGCGCGTTACGGCTTTTGGAGCATGGCCCACGAAGCGCGGGCCGACTTCTGCATGTTGCTCGGCTCGCTCTACCTCTTGATTGAGGGCGGGGGACAATGGTCGCTGGATTGGCTGTTGAGCCGTGATCATCCTGCACGGCCGAACGCATGACAGCGCGGGTCTAACGGATGACGAAAGCCGCAGACCGGCCGACAGGCGGGACGACCGAGGTGGCCCTGGACAGAGCTGCCGGCGACGGCGGCCGGCCCGCGGGCTCTCCGCTTGAGGTCTTCGGCGTCTTTCTCAAGCTCGGCGTCAGCTCGTTTGGCGGGCCGATCGCCCATATCGGCTATTTCCGTGAGGAGTTTGTCGTCCGCCGCCGCTGGCTCGGCGAACAAACCTTTGTCGACCTGGTTGCGCTCTGCCAGTTCCTGCCCGGCCCGGCGTCCAGCCAAACCGGATTTTCGATTGGACTGATCCGCGCCGGATATGCCGGCGCGCTGGCCGCGTGGGCGGGCTTCACGCTGCCGTCGGCCATTCTGCTGGTGCTTTTTGCCTATGGCGCGGGCGCCCTGTCCGGCTCGATCGGCACGGGACTGCTGCACGGTCTCAAGCTCGTTGCCGTCGCCATCGTCGCGCAGGCGGTATGGGGCATGGCGCGTACGCTGTGTCCGGATCGCGAGCGCGCATCGATGGCGACCTTGAGCGCGCTCATCATCCTGTTCAGCACCTCGTCGGCGGCGCAGGTTGGCGCGATTGCGCTCGGCGGCATCCTCGGCCTGTGGCTTTGCCGCGATGCGCCGCCAGCGACGGACGGTCATATCGCTATTCCGGTGTCGCGCGGCGTCGGGCTCGTTGCGCTCGCGGCGTTTTTCATTCTGCTCATTGGCTTGCCCATCGCGCAGAAGCTCGGAGCCTCCTCGGGCGTCGCGCTCTTCGATGCCTTCTATCGCTCCGGCGCGTTGGTCTTTGGCGGCGGCCATGTGGTGCTGCCTCTGTTGCGCGAGGCGTTCGTGGCGCCCGGTTGGGTCAGCGACGATGCGTTCCTTGCCGGCTACGGCGCGGCACAGGCGGTGCCGGGGCCGCTCTTCACCTTTGCGGCCTATCTGGGCACGGTCGTCCGGCCGACGCCGCACGGCATCCCGGGCGCCGTGCTGGGCCTGTTCGGCATTTTTCTTCCCGGCATCCTGATCCTCCTCGGCGCCCTGCCGTTCTGGGACAGCTTGCGCAAGCGCGTCGCCGCGCAAGCCGCCATGCGTGGCGTGAACGCCGCGGTCGTCGGGCTTCTGGGCGCGGCGCTCTATAATCCGCTCTGGACAAGCTCGGTCAAAACGCCGGGAGATTTCGGGCTTGCGCTCGTCGGCTTCATTCTGCTCACGGTCTGGCGCGTACCGCCGCTGTTGGTCGTTGTCGTGAGCGCGCTGGGCGGAATGGCACTTGCGCTCGGCGCGTGGTGAGGCGTGATGGCCGGCGGAATCTTGCAGCGCACCTTCGGCGGGCTGTCACGCACGACGTTTCTCCTCGCTTTGTCCAGTATGTTCGCGGACATCTCCACCGAGATGCTCTATCCGGTCCTGCCCGTGTTCCTGACGCAAACGCTGCACGCAAGCGGCAGCATTGTCGGCCTGGTCGATGGCGTCGCGCAGGCGCTGCAAAATGTCGCGCAGGGATTTTCCGGAACGCTGTCGGACAAATTGCAGCGGCGAAAGCCGATTGCGCTTGCCGGCTATTTCCTTTCGGCCATCGCCAAGCCTTTCATGGGACTGGCGACGGTCTGGCAGGTCGTGTTCGGCGCGCGCTTGCTGGACCGGCTGGGCGCCGGCGTGCGCTCGGCGCCGCGCGACGCGCTCATCGCGGCGTCCGTGGATGAACGAAACCGAGGCCGCGCCTTCGGGCTGGAAGGCTTAGGCGATAATGCCGGCGCGTTTCTGGGGCCGCTGGTCGCGCTGTTCCTGCTCTATGCCTTCCAGATCGGCCTCCGCTGGGTGTTTTATCTCGCCGTCATCCCCGGGCTCATCGCCTTCTGCATGGTGCTCTTCGTCGACGAGCCGCGCACGGCCGCTGCCGAAAGGGCCAAGGTCGACATCCGCCTGCAGCACTTTCCCTTAGCCTACTGGAAGTTCCTCATCGTCATCGCGCTGTTCGGTTTGGGCAACTCAAGCAACGCCTTTCTCATCCTGCGGACGCAGGATATCGATGCGTCCCTGCAAGAGACGATCCTGATCTATGCCGGGTTTAATCTCGTCGCGGCGGTGATTTCCTATCCGGCCGGTTGGCTGTTCGACCATTTCGGCGGCAGGAACGTCCTGCTCGGTGCCTATGTCATTTTTCTGATTGCCTATCTCGGCTTCGGCTTGACGCAGAATATCGCGCTGATTGCCGCCCTGTTCTTTTCCTACGGGCTTTACCAGGGCATCTTCCGCACGGCGGGCAAGGGGCTCGCCGCAAGCTTTGTGCCGGAGCGATTGCGGGCGAGCGGCATCGGCTGGTTCAACACCACGGTCGGCATCCTGCAGCTCGTCGCCAGTTTGATCGCGGGCGTGTTGTGGGACCGGGTCGGCCACGCGGCCGTCTTTTATTACGGCGCGTTTTTTGCCGCCGTCGGCATCGCGGCCTTGCTCGTGCTGATGCCGGCCAGGGTCGGGTCGCGCGATCGCAGTTGAACCCTAGAGCGCAATCGCTTCAGATTGAATCGATTGGCGCTCTAACATTTTGGTGCAGTATGATCTTTTCGGAAAACCGGATTCCACTTTTCCGGATCATGCTCCAAAGCCGACTATGCGACCGGCTGCCCGATCTCGTCGACTTTCACCGCCCGCATGCGCTCGTTGTAAATTTCGACATTGAGCCCGCAGACCTCGAAGCGGGCGAGATAGCCCATGAGGAAGCCGTTGGCGCCCATGCGGTAGAGCGCGCCGACATCGCCGGCGATGAGCGCCCGCCGCTCGTCGTCCGTGAGGTCGAGCGGCGCCAGCGCCTTGGCCGGATCAGCCTTCATGGCCGCGCGGAAGGCGTGGTCGCGCAACACCTCGCGGCAAAGGTGGTTCACTGCGTAGATCGTCATGATGGCACTCAGCGCGGATCGGCGTCGGAAATTGCCCAAGAGCTTTTGGCCCAAGAGCTTTTGGCCCAAGAGCTTTTGGCCCAAGAGCTTTTGGCCCGCCCCATGTTGCACAGCCCGGCGCCGCTTGCCAAGCGCGCTGGAGCGGCTCGCAGCGCGGACCCCCGCGCATGGGTGCATTGCGCCCTCGATGCCCGCCTGCTTGATCCAAATCAATGCTTGAACCATACAACTACAATTCGGCTGGCAGGACCGGGGCGCTCGCTCAGGCGAAAACTCAAAAGGGTGAAGGAAATGCTCGTGAAATCGCGAATGTCGGGGCCAACCCGCGTGGCGGGTTTGGCGGTTGCGGCTCTCTCGCTGGTGCTGGCCGCTGTTGCGCCTGTCAGAGCCGAGGAGCCGATCAAGATCGGCTTCGGCATGTCTCTGACCGGACCGCTTGCCGCCAACGGCAAGATGTCTCTCGTGGCGATGCAGGTCTGGGAATCAGACATCAACGCCAAGGGCGGTCTGCTCGGACGCCCGGTCAAGCTCGTCTATTACGACGATCAGAGCAAGCCGGCCGAGGTTCCTGCGATCTATTCGAAGCTGCTCGATATCGACAAGGTCGATCTCATCGTCAGCGGCTATGCCTCGACCCAGGTCGCCGCCGCCATGCCGGTCGCCATCTCGCGCAAGAAGCTCTTTGTGAGCCTGTTCGGCACCGGCATCAACAACGAGTTCAAATACAACAAATATTTCGCCATGATCCCCAACGGCCCGACGCCGAAGCCCGCCTTTACGCGCGGCTTCTTCAAAGTGGCCGAAGCGCAAAATCCCAAGCCGCAGACCATTGCGCTCGCCTACGCGGATGCCGAATTCGGGCAGAATGCCTGCGAAGGCGCGCGCGAGAATGCCAAGGCCTCGGGATTCAAGATCCTCTACGACAAGAGCTATCCGCCGTCGACGGTCGATTTCTCGCCGATCGTGCGCGCGATCCAGGCGCAAAATCCGGACCTGCTGGTGATCTGCTCGTATCCGCTCGACACCGTGGGCATGATCAAGACGATCAACGAGCTGGGCCTCAAGCCGAAGATGTGGGGCGGCGCCATGGTCGGCCTGCAGGCCACCGCATTCAAGACCCAGCTCGGGCCGTTGCTCAATGGCGTCGTCAACTTCGAAACCTGGCTGCCGGTCAAGTCGATGGAGTTCGACGGCTCGCTGGAGCTTCTGAAAAAGTATCAGGAGCGGGCGCCCGCCGCCGGCACCGATCCGCTCGGCTATTACATGCCGGTGTGGGCGTATGCCGATCTGCAGGTGCTCGGCCAGGCGATTGCCGCCACCAAGAGCCTCAACGACGACACGCTCGCCGCTTACATGCGCCAGGCGACATTCAAGACCGTCGTCGGCGAGGTCAAATTCGGCCCGCTCGGCGAATGGGTGGAGGAGCGTACGCTGGCCGCCCAGTTCCAGAATATCAAGGGCCACAGTGTCGACGACTTCCGCGACACCAAAACCGAAGTCATCGTTTATCCCCCGCAATATAAAAGCGGCGAGGTAATCTACCCGTACGAGAAAGCGATCGTGAAGTAGCGCGGGGCGGGCAGGCGTTCGCTGCATCGCCTGCAAAGCCCATTGTCGTTCGCCGGCGCGTGAGGGCGGCGTGAACGGGGCCTGACGGCTTCGCGCCAAATGGGTGCGCGCTGTCGCGCCACCAGCGGCCAGATGCCATTGAGCGGCACGGCAACCGAACTGTAAGCGCACGCGGCGAAGCGAGTCGAATTTCAGGGAGCGTATCTGAATGACCCGCCCGGTTTTTCTACGCTTCTTCGGTCAGGCGGCGTCCTTCGCGCGCGGCGGCGGAGTCGCGCGGCAAGACCGCGTCGCTTTACTGAAAATGCCGCGCGCCATCCTGTTCGCAGGCCTCGCCATATCGTGCTTGCTGCCGGCATGCGCCACGACCTCGATGCCATCGGTGGAGCAGGGGGAGAGTGAGGGGATCAGCGGCTATGTCGCCTGTTTGGATGCGGCGGCGTGGCGCCTGGACGACCGCAGGTCGGACGTCGCAACGATCGCCGCCGCCGTCAGAAGCGCCTGCGCGACGAAGTTCACCGAGCCGGTCAAGATGCAGGGCGCGACCATGAATGCGGCGGCGCGACAGAAGTATGAGGAGCGCCTTCAAGCGCGCCAATTGGAGCTGAGCACGATGGCCGTCCTCGATGTGCGTGGGCAGCCTTGAATTTTATCGTCGCTACTTGATCGTCTTTCGTTAGGCCGGCTTCGGTCCAGGGACGAAGACGCGGTTCGCTGCGGAGGAGCGATGGTTGAGGAGGAACCCACCCTTCGTTCCATAACTTCTGGACTTCATCTTGGGCAGCTTCCCCGGCAGACGGCGCGCGACAAACTCAGCGAAGTCGGATTTTCGACGCCAGATACACGACAAATAGGCCTCCAAATGCGCAGCTCAGCGCCGTCAAGAGCAATAGAAGAATGTCGCTTGCGGTCATCATGGCTGGGACCGTCGGAAGATGGGGCCGTCCACTCGGCGCCAACGTAGTCATAGTGCCGTATGGCGGACGCCCGGAGCAGTGATCCGCATCACAACGCGACGATCTTTTGCTGCAATGCCTTGATAAGCCTGCTTAACATCTTCAGCGATGGGGTAGAGGGGCGCCGGCCTAAAACGCATCCGCGGGTCTCTGCGCACATCCGTACTTTGCCCGATTGTGGCCGATGCGCCACGCTCTTCAACAAAGTCGATTGGCTTGGAAGAAAACGCTTTAGCCGCCACAAAAAAGGGCCCAAGCGAATTTATGCACATTGGGTGCTGGGGGCGCGCAAGCCGGTATGGGGAAGCCGGTATGGGGAAAACGATGTTTCGATCGACGCAGTTTCGTTTCGCGGTGATTGCCTTGTTTGCCGTGGCCGCAATCTCGCTGACCACTGCCTCCGCACGGGCATTCGGTCAGGAGAATAGTGGCGCTGGCGGGGGAGGCAATTCGACGTTTGCTGATCCAGACGAGCAGGTCAACATTTTCGGCTTCGGCCAGGGCGCACAACCATCCGGTTCGAATGGTCCGGTGCAGTTCGGCGGCCAACAGGGTCAGCCAACTCCATTCCGTCACTTTCAGAGCAACGGACTCAGTTCGCCTCCGGACCCCCTTTCTCGCCCGGGCAACTGAAATCTGCACCTCGATTTTGACGGCGCCCGCCGCAGCAGCTCTCGCAGCCTGGCGATGTCGGCGGCGATGCGCCGCGTTTAGGTCATTGCTTTATCTCAGTGCCGAGAGCGCTAATCGCTTCAGATGGAATCGATTGGCGCTCTAACATTTTGGTGGAGTATGATCCCACGGGCCAAGCCCGAGGGAATGCTTTTCGGAAAAACCGGATTCCACTTTTCCGGATCATGCTCTAGCAGTAGCGGCAACCTCCCCACGATATACAGCAGGCTCCGACGCAGCCGAAACCGTAGCCCCACCAGCCCACTGCGCATCCTGCGCAGCCGACGCATGCGCAGCCTCCAAATCCGGCGCAGCCTCCAAAGCCAACGCAGCCTCTACAGCCACCGCCGCCCGCACAGCCTCTACAGCCGCAACCACCTCCGCACCCTCTGCAGCCACCGCCGCCGCAGCCGCCGCAGCCGCCTCTGACGAATTGCACGCCGGGTCGCAATGATCCGCTGTTTTCTTTGTTGAAGACATAGAATGTCGCCAAGCTGACGTCAGAGACTTCCTCCTCAGCCAGAACGACTTCGCGGCCCGTATCGGAGTTTCGCGCCGACATATCTGCCGCTGGTGCACCGGGTGCGCCGCTGGCCAGCGACAACAACAACCCGGCGGCCCCCAACGCCGGTACGGCCGCTCTCCGGCGCTTTCGCTTCGAGGATTGTTTTCTGTACGACATGGCAGAAACCTCCTGTACTTGCGGGTATCACGACTGTCGAAGTGTACGCGTAGCGCAATTGGAGTCCAGGGGCGCGCTGGGCAAATGACATCCTTGCCCCCCTGCGGCGCGCGCCCGTGCGTCTTCCGAGCCGAAGGCTACCCGAACCAGCCGGGCGCGCGCACGGCTTGCGAGGCTTGGCTTAGAATCTCTGTTCGGCAATGCGCCGAACATAGTCCGCAAAACTCATGGCTTTATGTGGGCGTCGCCACAGACCCGCAAAGAATCTAGAGGTGTCTGGCAGGCAGTTCTCAAAATCGTCCGCAACATTACGGATGACGCCAAGGACGTCGTCGGGCTCCTTAATCGATTCCGGATCACGGAATTTGTCGAAGTTTTCTAAGCCTTTGATCAACGCAACGTACTTCCTGCGCCGATCCCAGCCCAAGATTTCGGCCATGGCGCGGTAATTAGCGATGTGATCGGATCGACTAAGTCGCTCTGCCATGTACGCTGTGGCCTGTCGAATGCCCTCCCAAGCCGATGGCTCAGGCGCGGGATTCGGCACGGCCACGAGCTCGCGCCAAGCTGCCGCCATGCCATCCGCATAGTTGGTTAAGTCTTCCGCAAGGAGGCGTTCCGCCTCTTTGCGGTCTGCGACCGTGCGCTCGCGCTCCGCGTTGATCTGCCGCTGCACGGCCGTCCACGCCATCCACGCCGCGACAAGCGCGCCGCCAGCACCAATGAGGCCGGCGGCCAATGTTTCGTGGAGACCCAAGACACATCCGAACCATCTTGGAAACGCCCAATGGCAGCCGGTCCCGCTTCCGATCTCGGCAAGCGCCAAAGCCAAATACACGAATAGGAAAAAGCCGAGAGCGAGGACTAACAGTCGGCCATGTGGCAAATTCCATTCAGGCTGCATGTTCGGCTTCTATTGTCTCTGCCATCCTTGGTCTACTTTTCAGCCTCGTAGAAGTTGCGGTCCTCCTCATTCGTCCAGCATATCGGCGCTGTCGCGCCGGGCGTCGCCACGCTTCGCGTTCTGCTCGGCGCTTGGCGCTTGCGGCCGCTCTGGCCGCTGCCTCGTGGACTGAATCACATCGCTACCCTGTCTGTTCGCGGCTTTAACCGTGAACTGCGATCCCTGCGCAGCCGGGGTGATTAACCCCGGCCGGGGAGACCGGAGCTTAACGGGCAGAAGGCGGGGGACGGACAACTAAGTTCTCGGATGCTGCCCGAATGATGGTGGAAACAGCGTCGTTTGATGAAGCGTCCGTTTTTAAAGGAGCGTTGAGCACCTCTGCCGCTGCCTTGGTATAGATTTCGCCAAGACTTTTAATTTGCTCACCAATGAACCCCAATTGAGACTGCATGAATTCGGTATGAATTGGCACTGCCTCCAGGAAATTCTTTGCTCCGCTCAGTTTATGCATGTAGTCGCGAGCAATAGTTATGTTCTTCTCGGCGCAGTCCTTTGCTTTGCCACCTAACTCAGTGTCACCCAACGGGTAAGATGAAACAGTCTTCTGAAGAAAATCGAAGTACTTATCCACTGCCTTACGAACTTCCGCTCCAATCACTTCCATAACCTGATCTAGTGTTACGTTCTGCTCTTTTGGCATCGTGGCGCACCCTCTTGGGAAACAGGCATCGATCGCTGGCAGAGCTTCGTCGCTCTGCGCGGCCTCACCGCCTCTTACTTATTCGGGCTACCTTGGGGCCACCTGCAACGCAAGGCCCTTGCTATTTATTGATCGGGTCCGCCCAGGCACACCCAACCCGCAAGAGCCACCAACCCTCGCCTCCGCGCCGGGCATCGACAAGAACCTTGCGAAACGCGTGCGCAGCTTGGCGATGTTGGCCGCGAGCCGTCGCGCGGCCCGCTTAACACGTACCGACGATATCCGCGTAGGGATCGTTTTTGGTATCACTAGGCGTCAGGAGCGCTTTTAAATCGGCCGTCAATGGCTGCGGCAACTCGTATTCATCGCGAAGCAGCTGCCCGATCGCCTTCTGCATCTCGCGACGCAAGGGTGCTGCCCATTTCTGCGAGTCGGCTTTAGATGTTGGGCCTAGCATTTGTAGCCTCCTGCGCCTCAACCGTGGCTCACCTGACGCCTATTGAGAGCGAAGCGCTGTGACCCAGAACACACACGATTTTCCCGCATCCTCGGTGAGCCGGTTCCGCACCCCGGCTGATCGAGACTTTTTATATAGGCGGGTCGTATTACCCGATAGCAACACGCTTCAAATGTTTCCCCTCGGAGGGTTGACCGCCATAAAAATAGACCCCGGGCAGTCCACGCTCCCAGGGTGCTCTGAAAGTTGTTGCCTCAGCTTGTAGGCTCTTTTGATCCGGGCGGCGGGGTCGGGGGATGGGGGATGCCGCCCGGGTCGGGGCCTATTCAACGCGAGATACGTGTAACCTCGCATTGCGGTTTCAGTAACTCACTGTTTCGACATCCTGATGTGATCGCGACGACAGGAACGTCGAACCCAGCGCGCGGCTATTCCAAAGAGAACTTTGCGTGACGACGCAGGCTTCAGGTCGCGCGCATTCGCCTTATTTGCACTGCTTGTGGAGAGTGTCGAACACAGCGGTAAATTGCTGTCCCTCGGCGGAATTCGGATCGACTTCCTCTAGCCCATCCACGACCTTCACATACTCAGGGCCAATTTGTTGTGCGAGGCTGTCAGCCTTGGCGCCGAGAGCGTCGAGCGCCTTGGTATCGTTCTTCTGCTCGGCGCTCTCCATCTGTTCTTGGAGCTTGCCGATATCGCAATAGGCTTTCAACTTGGCCTTGTCGCTGCTGATCATCTGAACAAGTTTTTGCGCGTCCGCGATGGTGGGCTTCGGCACTTTCGTATCGGCGCCATCCGTTTGCGCAGACGCCGCCGCAGGAATAATCGCGAAAAGCCCAACCGCAATAACGAGCTTGAGGTTCATCGACGATCTCCAGAGTAATGATTTTCAATGCCCGCAGCTCCAGCGTCAGAACTCCGCGCTCTGCCGGATGCAGCCGTGCCGCACCGGCAATTGAAAGCGGTCCTCCGCACCTATGCCGTACCTAACGCCCCTCACCTCTAAAACCAAAACCGTCTAAGTCGTTGATTTTATTGGTGAGCCCGGTGGGGCTCGAACCCACGACCCCGTGATTAAAAGTCACGTGCTCTACCGACTGAGCTACGGGCTCGGCGCGCCCCTCTTACTGAAAAGCCTCGGGCTTTTCCAGCCTTGCGGTTCTCGGGCGCGATTGTGCCCGTTCCGCGGGGCTTTCCCAACGAGCGGCGCAAACGAAAGCGGCGCCAACGAAGGCGGCGCAATTGCAAGCGGGCTGGCGGCTGTCGCGCCGGGGCTCGAATTGCTAGACTGCGAAGATGCCGCCGGGGGCGCATTGAATAAGGGCCTTAACGATGCCGATCGTCAATCGCGTCGCCGACCTGCAAGCGGAGATCGCCGCTTGGCGGCGGGACTTCCACGCCCATCCGGAACTTCAATACGACGTGCATCGCACCGCGGCTTCGGTCGCCGACAAGCTCAAGAGCTTCGGCTGCGACGAGGTCGTCACCGGCATCGGGCGGACCGGGGTGGTCGGGGTCATTCGCGGCCGCAAGGCGGGCGGCAAGATAGTCGGGCTGCGGGCCGACATGGACGCGCTGCCGATCGAAGAGGCGACCGGGCTGCCCTACAAATCGACCGTGGCGGGCAAGATGCATGCCTGCGGCCACGATGGGCATACCGCCATGCTGCTTGGCGCCGCCAAGTATCTTGCCGACACCCGCAACTTTGCCGGCACGGTGGTGATGATCTTTCAGCCGGCGGAGGAGGGCGGCGCCGGCGCCCGGGCGATGCTGCGCGACGGCCTGTTCGAGCGCTTCGGCATCCAGGAAGTGTTCGGCATGCACAATTTTCCGGGCATGCCGGTCGGCGAATTCGCCATCCGCTCGGGGCCGGTGATGGCGTCGACCAATTCGATTGCGATCAATCTCGAAGGCAAGGGTTCGCATGCCGCCTGGCCGCATCTGGGCATCGACACGGTCCTCGTCGGCGCCCAGATCGTCAATGCGTTGCAATCGATCGTGGCGCGCAATGTCGATCCGCTGGAATCCGCCGTCATCTCGATCTGCGTGTTCCAGGCGGGGCAGGCCGACAACGTCATGCCGCAGCACGCCAAGCTCCGCGGCACGGTGCGCAGCCTGTCGCCGCACGTGCGCGACCTGCTGCGGACGCGCGTGCGCGAGGTGGTGGAGGGCACGGCGCGGCTTTACGGCGCCAAGGCGGACCTAAGCTATGTGACCGGCTATCCGGTGCTGGTGAATGACGAGGGCCGCACCGCCTTCGCCGCCTCGGTCGCCGATGAGATTGCCGGCAAGGACAAGGTCAACCGCGAGATCCTGCCGCTGATGGGCGCGGAAGACTTCGCCTACATGCTCGAAGAGCGGCCGGGTGCGTTCATCTATGTCGGCAACGGCGACAGCGCCATGCTGCATCATCCGGCCTACGACTTTAACGACGAGGCGATCCCGGTCGGCACGTCCTATTGGGTGCGGCTCGCGGAAACGGCGCTGGCTGGGTAGCGCCTTTGCGCTTTCTCTTGTCACCACATCCAATGTCGGCGGTTTGCGCGAAAGCAGACATCGCCCGGACAATTCTGCACGTCGCTAAATGGACCCAATCCGGACATCCATGATGTCGGCTGATGTAGGGTTCCAAGTACATACCGGACAGCCATGGCGCGGAGCAGCGGCAATACCGGCCTTCGCAAACCCCAATAAATAGCGGCTTTGTGGATGGAGGGAGGAGTGGGATTGAGCGTCAGACGGCGGGTGCCCGTACACCTCAGGCCCAGTTGCCGAATTCGTGCGCGACGCCGGCTAGAGCGCATCCGTTGCCAGCTTTTCTTCGGCCCGGGCACCGTCCGCATTGAACGCCAACAGATCGCCCGGCTGGCAGCCGAGCTGCCGGCAGATCGCGTCGAGGGTGGAGAACCGGATCGCCTTCGCCTTGCCGGTCTTGAGGATCGACAGGTTGGCAAGCGTGATGCCGACGCGATCGGCGAGTTCCGTCAATGTCATGCGGCGTGCATAGAGCAGCTCATCGAGGCTCACGACGATCGCCATGCTAGATCGTCCCTGCGAGTTCGGCGCGCATGTCACTGCCGCGCCTGAAGATCTGCGCAAGCACGAAGATCAGGAGCACGGCGAACAGCCCGGTCACCGAGATATGGACCATATCGTGGATCTTGACGCGCACGGCGTCGGGTGCGAGCAGGTAAACCATCGGCTTGATCAGCGCGTCGATCACCTCGACGCCGAGGAGGAGCCAGGCGACGCGGACGAGCTCCGCGGCATTCGCCTCGATGAATGGATCGCCGACACTGGCGCTGGCGACCACGCGCCGCAAAGCGCGGAGGATGAACTGCACGAGCGCCAGCGCCGCGATGGCGCCCGCGAATGCGGCCAGCGCCATGCGACCGATCTCATCCGCGGTCATCGTGACGCCCGTCCAGTGCGCGATCCTGTCGAGCGGCAGGCGTGAGGTAGCGAGCCCAAAGATCGTGGCGGCCACGCCCAGAACGTACATGCCGATCAGCAGCATGGTCACGACGATGCCGGCGCGCAGCACCCACTGCGTGACCGCAAAGAGCTTTCTGTCATCGGGCATCTCTTCCTCCCTCGGAGATATCGATAATCGATATATTCGTTATCGAGGGTCGTCAATATACTTATCGATCATCGATAATTCGGAGCAATGACGGCCTTTGAAGACGCCGCCGGAGGCACAGGCCGGGCGCGACTACCGGCTGTCCTGACGTGGCTTTTTGACCGTTAACCGCAGCGATACGGCCGGGTTTCAGTGCGACAAATCGGCGGGAGACCTTGGGAAGATACGGGGAAAAAAATTGTTGCACACGCCGCTAAGCCACTGATGCGGCTGATTTGTGGTGCGCCTCTCCTGGGCACGACCATTCTGCCGGCCTGCGCAAGGGATCTTTGGGACCGCACGTATTGTCCGCTGCTGGCCCAACTCGAACCTGTCGGGCATGTCTGCTGCATAATCGCTATGTGGGAAAGCGGACATGCAGCAGGCACCGCGCGGGATGCGATCCGCGACGAGGCGGTCGATGGTGCGGCGATGGACAGAAGAGGAATGGATTGCCGGATCAAGTCCGGCAATGAGGACCGAGCAGACGCGCCTTAACTCTTCGCCCGTTCGGCCACCAGCATGGCTTGCAGGATCTGTTCGGAAATGTCGCGCACCGCCCCCGGCGAGTGCGACAGGAACAGCGTGTTGGTCTTGTCCATTTCGCCGATCGATTTGATCGTATCGAAATACTGCGTGACCATCACCAGCTGCATGACTTCCGACGTGGACGCGCCGGCGACCGTCTTCTGAAATTGCTCGATCGAGCCCTGCAGCCCCTCGATGATGGCTTTGCGCTGATTGGCGATGCCCTGGCCTTGCAGCGCCTTGCTCTGCGCTTCCGCCTCGGCTTTTTTCACCACGAGAATCTTCTCGGCCTCGCCTCTGGCATTGGCCGCCACCTGTTCGCGCTGCGCCGCGTTGATGTCGTTCATCGCCGACTTTACTTTGGCGTCCGGAACGATGTCGGTCACCAGCACATTGACGATCTCGTAGCCGAAGCCGGCCATATCGGCATCGAGTTCCTGCTTCACCGCCGCGGCGATGCCCGATTGGCTGGCGAACACTTCATCGAGCGTCATGCCGGGAACATGGCCGAGGATGACCTGTTCGACATAGGCCTGGATCTGCTGCATCGGATCGGACAGCTTGTAATAGGCGTCGTAAACTTTTTCCGGGCGGACGCGATTTTGCACGGAAATGGGAATGGTGACGAACACGTTGTCCCTGGTCTTGGTCTCCATCGTCAGCGTGATCTGATTGACGCGCAGGCTCATCCGCCCGGCGACCCGATCGATGAACGGCACCTTCCAGTTCAGGCCCGGCTCGGCGACGCGAAGAAATTTTCCAAACCGGGTGACGATCGCCGCCTGGGCGGTGCTCACGGTGAAGAAGCTGAGCAGGCAGGCGATCAGAAAGATGAAAACCAGAATCCAGAACAAGAGCATCCCCGAGCCGAACAGCGCCATGTTGCAGTCCTCCCATTGCCTTATACGGCGGGCGGGGTTGGCCGGATCAATGCCGTCCGGGTTATGAGAGCCGATGAATTACTGCGTGCAGGCTACTGTGCGGCTTCGACGTGATTTTCCGCCGGCAGCTTCTGCGGCTCGGCGATCACGTCTGAAATGACCTTCGAGCGCGGCAGGAATTCTCCGTAGCGCGCGAGACGGGCCTCGAGACCGCGCCAATAGACGAAGGAGTTCAGCCGGCTGCCTTCGATCAGACCCATGGCGACGGCGGAGAGGAACGGCAGGCTCTGCACCACGAGCACGAAAGCGAAGATGTTGATTTCGCGCACTTCCTTGTAATTGGTCACGACCAGCGTAACGGCGCCGATCAACAATAGTGCGGCGATCACCGCCTCCCAGAAAGCCGGGAAATCGGGACCCTTGCGGCTGTTGCCGCCCTTGGAGGTGCGCAGGAAGGGCAGGTGTTCTTTGAACACGCCGATGCCGACCGCGCGCGCCACCGTCCATTGCACCGACATGGCGGCGCAGACCGCGCCGAGCATTTGGGTGGGCGTCGCCCGCACGCGCAGCCGGTAGAGCGCGGCAAAGTGCGCGACGGAAACGGCAAACGCGGCGAGGATCGGGACCGTGAGGATGCGGTCGGGCACGGCGATATTGGCGAACGCCACCACCGGCACCCAGACGATGTTGAGCAGCGCAACGACCACGCCGATGCTTTCCGCGCCCAGCCAATTGAGCCAGCCGAGGCCGTATTCGCGCTTCTGTTCGGGCGAAAGACCCGGCGACCACGGCAACAGCGCCCGCCAATGCTTACGCAGGATTTGCAAGCCGCCGAACGCCCAGCGATGCCGCTGGCGTTTGAACGCATCGAAGGTATCGGGCAGCAGTCCATAGCCGTAACGCCGGTTGGTGTAATGCGCGACCCAGCCGTGTTCGAGCAATGTCAGGCCGAGATCGGAATCCTCGACGATGGTGTCGCTCGACCAGTTGCCCGCGGCTTCGATCGCGGCGCGGCGGATCAGACACATCGTGCCGTGCACGATGATGGCGTTGGATTCGTTTCGCTGCACCATGCCGATATCGAAGAAGCCGGCATATTCGGCATTCATGGCGTGATGCATCAGCGAGCGGTCGCCGTCGCGATGATCCTGCGGCGATTGCACCAGGCCGACGCGGGGGTCGGCGAATAACGGCACCAGGTCCTTCAGCCAGTCCGGCTGCACGACATAGTCGGCGTCGATCACGCCGATGATCTCCGCGTCGGGCGCGGTGTCGTCGAGCGCGATGCGCAGCGCGCCGGCCTTGTAGCCGGAGTGGTTCTCGAGCCGGAGGAACTTGAAGCGCTCGCCCAGCGTCTTGCAATGCTCCTCGATCGGCTGCCAGAAGGCCGGATCGGGCGTGTTGTTGATGATCACCAGGCATTCGAAATTGGGATATTCGAGCTTGGCGACCGCATCGAGGGTGGCGCGCAGCATGTCCGGCGGCTCGCAGCAGGCCGGCACGTGGATCGACACTTTCGGCGCGTAAGCCTCGGGCACCAGCGGCGGCGAGCTCGCGAGCCGGCGCGGCGGCCGGCCGAAGGCGATGGCCGCGATCTCCTCGATGCGCGCCAGCGCAATCGCGGCCAGCGGGATCAGGAGGACGACGCCCAGGCCAAGCGCCAGGGCGGCGCCGGGAACGAAATAATGGCCCTTCCAGAAGCCGACGATGGCCGCGCACCAGGCGCCGGTCAGATTGGCGGCGGTGGCAAGCGTCAAAGCCTGCGCCAGCGTCACGCCGCTGATCGCCAGGATCGGCAGCGACAATAGCAGGCCCAGCAGCACGGCAAGGCCGGCGCGCTTGATGTAATCGGGATCGGTGATCGGACCGGTCCAGGAGAATTTCGGCGCCCGCGAGGCGTCGAGCAGGCCCCAATAGGGACCGACGCCGCCCTCCATCGTCTTCCAGGGCTGATCGATCGACTCGATGACGTTGTAGTCGATCCCGTAGGCTTCCGCGCGTGCGACGAAATCGCGGAGGATGACGGCCTGCTCGATGCGGCCGGGATTGGCGGCGTGGAAATTGTAACCGGCGCTCGGCCAGCCGAACTCGGCGATGACGATCCGCTTGCCGGGATGCAGGCGGCGCAGATCGTCGTAGAACTCGATGGTGCGGTCGACCGCGTGAGAAGCGTCAAAGCCCGCCCAATAGGGCAGGACGTGCGCGGCGATGAAATCCACCGCGGAAGCGAGCTCGGGATGCTCGATCCAGGCGGTCCAGATTTCTCCCGTGCTCACCGGAACGGGACTCGATCTTTTCACGCGCTGGATGATCTTGATCAGATCTTCGACGCTCGTCTCGTTGCGCAGCATCGTCTCGTTGCCGACGATGATGGCGTTGACGTTGCTGTTGTGGCGGGCAAGCTCGAGGGCCGAGCGGATTTCCCGCTCGTTACGGTCGTGATTCTTGTCGATCCAGGCGCCGACGGTGACCTTCAGGCCGAACTCGGCGGCGATGGGCGGAACGAGCTCGGCGCCGCCAGTGGCCGAATAGGTGCGGATCGCCTTGGTATAGGGGGCGATGGCTTTGAGATCGGCCCGGATCTGTTCAGGCGTCGGGCGCTCGCCGGAATCCGGATGGGATGAATTGACGAAGGGGGCGTAGGAAACGCTGGCCAGCTGCCCAGTGAAATCGGGAGCGGTTTCTTTGGTCCGTAGCGAAGCCCACAAGCCGGCATGCACGCACGCTACAAGCGCGAGCACGGCAGCGACGGTGCGCATCGAAGTTCAACCACGCGGGGCGAGGTTACAAGGCCGAACCCGTCCCCAAGGCTCGGCAATGGGTTGGAAGAGACGACCTGTGAGCGGCAAGCAACAACTAGGACCCAGTGGTGGCAAATTCAAGACAACGGGATTTGCAGCCAAAGTTTTTTAGCTGTTGTCAGCCGACCGGGATCGCTCCGGTCAGTTCTTGCATTTGTTCTGGATCAGCCCCCCGGGGTCGGTTCTTGGATCAGTTTTTGGCGGCCGGGTTTGCCGCGGCCGCCGGCGCCGCCGCCGGCGCCGGAGGCGGAGCCGGGTTGGCCGGATTGATCCAGCAAGCTTGGACCCGCCCGTTGAGGCTGTCGGCCGCCTTCGGATCGATGCTGCTTCCGTGCAGGATCAGGCAGCGAAAGGACGCCTGAACGTGAGCGCTCGGGCAGCCGAAGCGGTCGTAAAGGTCGAGATGGCGAAAGGCAGTGTCGAGATCGTCCCGCCACAGCAGGCCGACGACCCGCCGGCCGAGCCACACGCATTCGGGGTTCCCGGCCGGCCCGGCGATCTCGTGCTGCGCTTCGGCGAACTCGTCGACCTTTTGCGCCTCCTTGGCGGGCTCCTGGCCGGCCGGCTTTTCGGCGGCCTTGGGGTCCGGATTCTCCGCGAAAGCTTGCGGAGCGAAGCCCAGGATGGCGAAGACCACAAACAGCGCAGCGCACGGTCCGTGGGCAGCGGTAAGCAAACGTTGGAACATGGTTCAACTTGATCTGCTAAAGGCGGATGGGAGCCGAAGAAAGGGCGTTTCCTAGGCCACCCGATTGGGCCGTGATTGAGGCGTCTTCCGGGCCTGGACACCATGCCAAGAGGGGGCCCGTTTTGTCCAGCCAAGAGCGGGCCCGTTTTGTCCAGCCAAGAGCGCCCCGGCGCCTCCGAAGCTTGGCATCGGGCGGCTGCAAGGTTAATGGCAAGGCCGTGTCCCGCGTACTGAACCTTCGCGCACTCGGCCCGGCCCTCGTCTCCTTTGGGCTGACGGCGCTCGCCATTATCGCCGTCTGGTGGTGGCTCGGCGCGCCCGAGCAATTGCCCCCGTCCTCGCTCGCGGCCGGGGAAAAGCTCACCTGTGTTTCCTACGCGCCCTTCCGCGGGTCCCAGGATCCGCTGGTCGAAGGGACGCGGGTGACGCCCGAGCAGATCGATGAAGATCTCGCGCTGCTTGCCAAATACACCAACTGCATCCGGACCTATTCGGTCGATGACGGCCGCGACGACGTGCTCAAAAGCGCCCGTCGCTACGGACTGAAGGTCATGCATGGCGTGTGGGTCTCCGGCGATCCGGAAAAGACCCGCCGGCAGATCGCGACCTCCGTCGCCTATGCCAAGGAATTTCCGGACGTCATCACCGCCATCGTCGTCGGCAACGAGGTGCTCCTGCGCGGGGAAATGACGGCCGCGAACCTCATCGCGCTCATCCGCGAGATCAAAGCGCAGGTGGCGATGCCGGTCACCTATGCCGACGTGTGGGAGTTTTGGCTGCGCTATCCGGACGTGCACAACGCGGTCGATTTCGTGACCATCCACGTGCTGCCGTATTGGGAGGATTTCCCGGTCCCGGCGTCACGCGCCGCCGCCCACATGGTCGCCATCCGCAACAAAGTGGCAGCCGCCTTTCCGAATAAGGAGATCGTCATCGGCGAGTTTGGCTGGCCAAGCGCCGGCCGCATGCGGGAAGACGCCCGGCCTTCGCCCTACGATCAGGCCCGCGCGATCATCGACACCTTGGCGGCGGCAAAGCGCGAAAAGATCCGCGTCAATATCATCGAGGCCTTCGACCAGCCTTGGAAGCGCGCCCTCGAAGGTGCCGTCGGCGGCTATTGGGGAATTATCGACCGCACCACCAGCGAGCCGAAATTCAGTTTCACGGGCGGCGGCATCTCCAATCATCCGGATTGGCTCATGCAGGCGCTCGCCGGCATCGTGCTTGCGGCGCTCACCTTCGGCGGCGCCATGGCCGGCAGACGCGGCAAGGGATTTCCCGCCCTGCTTTGGTTTCGGATCGGCGCGCTGGCCTTTCTTCCCGCGGTGCTGTTCGGCTGGACGATCGAGACGGTGCTGGTGGAAAGTTTCAGCCCCGGAAGCTGGCTGCGGTCGCTTGCCTTTGCAGCGGTATCGGCACTGGCCCCGATCGTTGGCGCGGCAGCCGTCACCGCCGGCCGCCCAATCCCTGCATTCGCTTCGCTTCTTGGCCGCGCCGGCACGCGCCGCGAACTGGTCGACTGGGCTTTGGGCGGGACGCTCATCGCCTTGATGCTGGTCGCGGTCGAAGCGGCGCTCGGGCTCGTTTTCGATCCGCGCTACCGCGACATCCCTTTCGCGCCGCTGACCGCAGCCGCCGTGCCGTTCCTGGTTGTTCTGGCGGGAACCCACCGTCTTGGCGGAACCCGGGCGATGGCCGAAAGCGTTGCCGGGGCGGCGCTCGCCTTGTCGGCCGGCTACATCGTCTTCAACGAAACCTTCGCCAACTGGCAGTCGGTCTGGTTCTGCGCCGGGCTGCTGGGTCTCGCCGCTATTCTGCTGCTGGTGCGGGACGCGCCAAACTCAGAATGAGCACGCCGGCCGCAAGCGCCGCGAGATCGGCGTTGTGCAGCACGATCCCAAAGGCCGCGGCCGCCAGCGCCACGGCGACAAGAATGATCGACGGCCGCAGCAGATTGAGCAGCGCCAGCGCCAGCGCGACGCCGCCGAAGACCTGGTGCGGATAGAGGGCGGTGGTCAGGCGGAAGGTACTGCACAGCCACGTGTTGAGCCCGCCCTGGCAGGCCAGCGACATCGTCGAGTTCTCCATGACCATGTAGCGCAGATACATCGCCTCTCCGAGACAGAGAAAGGCAACGATCAGCAGCCAATTGGTCTGGCGAGCCGTCGGCAGGAAGAGGGGGCGCAGTATCGTCATATCGGCATCCGCCGACATCATAGTGCGTCGATCATTGCAACGCGAGGCGGCTGCCGTCGAACATCGCCGGCTGGCAGGTCAGGTGGAAGGGAACCACGAAATCGCAAAATTGTACCGCCCCATCGGCGTTCGAATAGGGGCCGACAATGAGATGCAGTTCGGTGCGGCCGGTTCGCGGATTTTGTTTGACGCTCACCAGCGGCTGCATGCCTTCGAACAGATGGGGATGCGCGGCGCGCAGCGACGCCCAGCGGGCGTGCAAAGCTTTCATGCTCGAAGCCGTGCCGATATCGGCGCCATAGGCCTGCCCGATCGAGGCGGTGGTGTCGGCCGCTGCCTGGTTGGCGGCGCTGGTCGGAGCCGGTGAAGAGGAGCCGTCCGTTGCGCCGCTCGATGCCGGGGCGGCCGCGCTGGCCGGTGCGGGGGCGACTGTTTTCACCATGGCGGCGATGTCAGCCGGCGTCATCGGCACCGGCGGCGCGTCCTCCGGCCAGGGCGGAGGCTGCTTTGCAGCTTTGATAGCTTCGGCTTTGGCGGTTTCGATCTGCTGCTTGATCGAGCCGGTCGTGTCGCGCACGTAGTGCTCGACGGCGTTGAGCTTGGCGGCGAGCCGGTCGCGATCCTCGGTCAGGCTGCGTACGCCTTGCGCCAGCTGTCGCGCCGCGGCTTCGGCATCGAACTGATGCGTGTCCGTTTGGCGGGGCTGCAAACTCAGCGAGGAGAGAAAAGCCGCCACCTTCTGCATGGCGGCATCGTCGCGGCCGCTGAGCACGGCGATGGAAAGCGCGGCCGCGGCCGCAAGTCCCCAGCCCGCCTGGCGCCAGAGGCTCTGCAAGGCCGACGGCCTTTTTGCCGCCACGCTTTTCGATGGTGCGTTCCGACGTTGGGCGCGACCCAGCATCCGCTGCTCCCCAGGTATTGCCAAGCGAATCAATGGTAAAAATAGCAGATTCCTCTTGCTGCACCTCTTTTGACGGCTTCGGGGGGTGTCACGGGTTGAACGCGCGGCAGCCTAAGCCGTGCAGTCCATTCACAGATGCCGGTCGCCAGCATCGGTTATGTGGCGCATGGCGGACTTAAGTCGGACATCGCGCCGCTTCCGGGACGTGCCACAAGCAGACATCGAATTGGAAGCGGTCCACCAGTGCTCAGTTCACGGAGGGCATCAACGGTCCAATGTCCGCAGGTCGACGCGCCGGTTGTCTTGCTTGTAGGGAGCCGGCGCCACGGTGGCGCGAATTTCCTTCTGCGGTTCCCCCGGATTGCCCCACAGAACAATCACCTCAGTTCCCGGTTCGCTGCAGTCAACATCAATGGTGCAGAGCGAGATCATTTGCCGAAAGTAGTAGCTGTAGCCGCGCGACGTCGCGACGCCGACCAGCTTGCCGTTCCTTGTCACTTGATCGGCCCACATGAAGCCGCGCTGATCGCGCGGCATTTCCATGAAATGATAAGGCTTACCTTGATGGAATAGGGACGCGTAGACCGCGATCACGTCGTCGGCGTTCCAGACCAGTGTCCGCATCGTTCGGCGCGGATGGGCAACTTCGGTTTCTAGAGGTATGCGGCCAATGAAGTCATGGTCGAATTTTATGTTTTTCGACCATCCCAGCTCTACCGGGCTGCGATACCACGCACTGATGTCGTCGGCCTCAAAACTGCCGGCCAGATTGAAGGTCGTTGCGAAGGCGGGCATGGCCGCGCGGAATTCGGCGAGGTAGTCCTTCATGTCGTCGCCGAACATCGCCGGGAGGTAGTCGGTGATGATCGTCGGATAGCATGCTTCAAGATGGTTGATGAAAACCGTGCGCCCACCGAGCCGGCGGATTCCATACTCGCGCCCGGCCTGCAAGATGGCCTGGTAGATTTCTTGCGCATAGGCGGCTGGGCCCTGCAGCTCAAAGCCGATTTCGCCCGCCATGCCTTGCCGCAAAGCCCAGACCTCGCGCCCGTCGATGCGTATCTTGCCGAAACGCATGAAGCGGATGTCCCGGAGGCTCTGCCCGGCCGCCTTTTCCACCACCGAAACGGCGTTGGGGCCCGAGACCTGGAAATTGAACCAGTCGTCTGCTTTCGAGGTCGCATCGTAATGGCCGTGCCGCAACTTATAATCCGCCCAAAAGCATCCGCGGCCAAAGAGCATGAACTCCTCTTCGCCGAGCCTGCTCAGAATACCTTCGTGAATGACCTTGCCGTCGTCGTTGCAATGGATGACGTGTTTAGCTTGGCCAATGTCGAATTTGGCGAAGCTGTTCACGGAGATGTCCGAGAACAGCTTCAACACGTCAGGTCCTCTGAAACGCCGCTCCCAAAGGAAGGACCAGTCGCCGATGTAGCATGACTCCTTCCATGACATGCTCTCATCCATCCAATCGGTGTATTCCGGCTGTCCCCACCGGCTCGTGAAATAGCCTTCCGGCGTGGTCCGCATCGCTTCGACGGCAATTGTCATCTTGAGTTCCTCACAGAAGGCGTTCGCCCCTTGGGCTGCGCCGCGGGCGGATCAGCAAGCCGCCGTAAAGTCGCTGCCGCGAGGGCGGCGATATCGCGCCGGAAAGCCAGTCCGGCGACCCGGTGCGGGCGGGTTTCACCAAAAGCTTCGGCGTCTCCCAGTCGCATGTCTCTGGACTTTCGGGCATTTCTCGCCCTGGACTTTTTATCTGTCGGCCGATAGAAAATAGAGCCGCATGAGCCCGCCTAAGTCAAGTGCTCTCCGCCGATGGGAGCCGACCGCACGCTGGGAACGCCGCAATCGAGAAGTGCTCGATGCGGCCGCCATGGTCTTTGCGGAAAAAGGCTACCTCGGCGCCAGCACGCGCGACGTCGCCGAACGCCTCGGGATCAGACAAGCGAGCCTGTACTACTATTTCCCGTCCAAGGAGGTTGCGCTCGCGACGATCTGCGAATTGGGCGTTAAGGATTTCATCTTCCACCTGCGCAACATTCTCGCCTCTTCGGCGTCGGCATCGGAAAAGATCCGAGCAGCGATGGCCAATCACCTGTCGCCGTTGCGCAGCCGCCCGGAAGCCGACTACATCCGGGTGTTCGTGCTGCACCGACATGAGCTGCCGAACGGTCTTCGCCATAAGATCGCGGCGCTTGCTCGAGAGTATCAGGACGCAGTCGAGGAGCTATTCGTCGCGGGCATTGCGCGAGGGGAGTTCCGCTCCGACCTCGACCCAAAGCGAGCCAGCTTGGCGTTTCTCGGGCTTTGCAATTCGGTGATCGGCGCGCGCGCCTTGCCGCCGACATCGACGGTCGACGATTTCATCGACGATTACGCTCGGATTTTCACACATGGAGTTTTGTCGGATGGTCCGCCCTCCGTCGGCGAGCAAACGACGAGCGGCGGCTGAACGAACGATCCTGGCCGCCCGCGCAAGGCCGCGCGCGACCGCCCGGCGTCGCCGCTTCGGCTAACGAACCAGAAAAGCCGGCAGATATTGGGGAAGGAAAGCGCGGATACGCGTCCGCCCCGGAGGGATGCTTCGCCTGCTGATCGCTGTCATCGGGCCGCCCCCCAACTCGTACTGAGATAGGGCCGCATCGGGATCGCACTTTCGGCGGCTGGTTGGCTCGGCTATGAGAGCCTCCGGAGGTCTATCGATGAGTGTTCGGACCTGCCTTGCGATCGTGCTTGCGGCCGGCGAAGGCACGCGCATGCGCTCGGCTTTGCCCAAAGTGCTGCATGCGATCGCCGGGCGTTCGCTGCTGGCGCATGTGCTCGCCGCCGTCGCCGAGACCAAGGTCGCCTCGGCTGCCGTCGTGGTGGGCCCGCATCAGGAGGCCGTCGCCGCCGAGGCGGAACGCGTGTTGCCGGGCGCGCAATGCTTCGTGCAGCAGGAGCGGCGCGGGACGGCGCATGCGGTGCTGGCGGCGCGATCCGCGATCGAGCGCCGGCCGGACGACATTCTCATCGTCTATGGCGATACGCCGCTGATCCGCGCGGAGACCTTGAAAAAGTTGCGGGCTCCCTTGGCGGCCGGGGCGGCCGTCGCCGTGCTCGGGTTTCGGCCGGCCGAGCCGGGCGGCTACGGACGGCTTGTCGTGCACGACAATAAGCTCGTCGCCATCCGCGAGGAGGCGGACGCGAGCGAAAACGAAAAGGCGATCGGGCTGTGCAACGGCGGTATCATGGCGCTTGCCGGCGCAGGTGCGCTCGCCATCCTCGATCGCATCGGCGACCGCAATCACAAACGCGAATACTATTTGACCGATGCGGTCGAGATCGCGCGCGCTATGGGGCTCGGCGCGGTCGCGGTCGAAGCGGAGGAGGACGACGTGCGCGGTATCAACACCAAGGCTCAGCTTGCGGAAGCCGAGGCCGTCATGCAGCAGCGCCTGCGCAAGGCCGCGCTCGATGCGGGCGTGACCTTGGTGGCGCCGGAGACGGTCTTTTTGTCTGCGGACACGACGTTCGGCACGGACGTGGTGATCGAGCCTTACGTGGTCTTCGGCGAGAAGGTGACGGTCGAGGACGGCGCGGTCATCCATTCCTTCTCGCATCTCGCCGGCGCCCATGTCGGCAAGAAATGTTCGGTCGGTCCGTTCGCGCGGCTGCGCCCGGGCACGCGGCTCGGGGAGGGCGCGCGCATCGGCAACTTCGTCGAGGTCAAGGAGTCAGCGATCGCGGCCGGCGCCAAGGCCAATCACTTAAGCTATATCGGCGACGCCTCGGTCGGCGCCAATGCCAATATCGGCGCCGGCACCATCACCTGCAATTACGACGGCAGCGCCAAGCACCGCACGACGATCGGCAAGGATGCATTCATCGGTTCCAATTCGTCGCTGGTTGCGCCGGTCGAGGTCGGCGACGGCGCCTATGTCGGTTCCGGCTCGGTGATTACCGGCGACGTGCCGGCGGATGCACTGGCGCTCGCGCGCGCGCGCCAGGTGGTTAAGCAAAACTGGGCCGCGCGCTTGCGGTCGCTGAAATCGCTCGGCAAGAAGAAAGCGTAAAATCGCGCGGCTGCCGTGATATTCCGCGTTTGTTTCGTGACCGGTCATGGCGATCCAGCGCATCTGCTGGCGATGGTCCAACACTCCTGTGTTTTTCTCGCGTGTTCGAGAAGTTGATCGGCGAGAATTCGCCAAATCGCTACCACCATTACTCTTTGGCGCCAAAGCTTTGAGCGGCCGGCCCGTTGGCCACTGCCAACTCGACCACGTCCCGAGCGGAAAGTTCCTGGTCGATGAGAAACCAGTTAGGGGTCGGCCCGTGCGTCTTTCTGTCATTATGGCTCATCAGAGCGAGTATCCGTACTTTCACCGACAAGTTCCCCAGCTAGGCGACGTCGGCAACAAGTCCACAGGCTGGGCGACCGCCCGGGGATTTCACGGTGCATTGGCGCCGGCGTCGTGTTAGTATTTAGTCGGGAGCGCTTTCCAAAAAAAAGCAATTTCAGGTGGAATGCGGACTCCCAGCACAGCAAAATCTATGGGGAAACGCTATGTCGGAGCTACTCGCGCTATCAGTGAGTGTCGCCGTACTCGGCGGTATTTGGGCTTTCATCGCGCTCGGGCCTTTGGCCGGTTTCGCTCTCGTTTGGGTCGGGTTCATCGGCGCAGGCTGCTTCTTTGCTGCGGGTGGCGATATCAAAGCGCTTACCAAGACGATCGTTGGCCTCATTTACGGCGCCATCATCGCCTGGATCGCGCTTTTGATTATCGCCAAGGTTCCCGTGCCGGCATTAGGAACAGTTTGGCCGGCGATCGTCGTCGGGGTGACGGTCTTTCTTCTCGTTATCGTCGCCTCCGTCGATCTACTCTCTTGTGTCCCGGCCAACGTGTACGGTTATGCGGCGCTGGTCGGTTACACGTTGTCAGCCGGCAAATTGGGTGCGCTGACCGCAGGGGACAACTCAAATCCCTTGTTCCTTATCGCTGTCTCGGCCATCTTGGGCGCTGTGCTCGGCTACCTCATGGGACAATTGGCTGGCGTGCTAAAACCCAAGGCGGCCAAATAGCCGCCTGTCTACCGACTATCCCACCTGCACCGATCTTCTCTTGAAAGATCGGTGCAGGCGTTGCGCAAGCCTGTTGTCGACGGAAATGTTGAAGGATGTTCGCTTCTTGCCCAAAGCGGTGGAAGCGGCGATGGGAAGCTGTGGGCCAAGACTGCATAAGCAAGACTGAATAAGCAAGACTGCATAAGCAAGACCGCATAAGCAAGACTGCATAAGCAAGACCCGTAAGATCGCGGCGCATTTACCCACATTCCTACAACCATCTTGGCGCATGGGGCGCCATCGTGTCATCTTGCAGAGCAAAGGGGCATTAGCCCGTGTCGTGCGTCTGGAGGGTAATGTTGTCCGTTGCGTTGTCCCGGCATTGTCATCATTCGCGAAGTCCTTGCCCACATTCTAATTTTCGCGACTGCGTCCTGTTACGGACCGCAACGTTTTTTTATTTGGTATCCGCTAGCATTGCGCCCTAACGGTTAACCAATAGCCGCGACGGCGGCAGGGAGACGGTCCGGACCGATGTGCGGCATTATCGGGATTATCGGCGGCGAACCGGTTGCACCGCTGCTTATCGACGCGCTCAAGCGCCTCGAATATCGCGGCTACGATTCCGCCGGCGTCGCCACGCTCGAACATGGCGTGCTGACGCGGCGGCGCGCCGAGGGCAAGCTGCGCAATCTGGAACAAAAGCTCGCGCGCGAGCCGCTTGCCGGCTCGATCGGCATCGGCCACACCCGCTGGGCGACACATGGCCGGCCGAACGAGACCAACGCGCATCCGCACGCCACCGACCGGCTCGCTGTCGTGCATAACGGCATCATCGAGAATTTCAGCGAATTGCGCCGCGAGCTCGAAGCCAAAGGCGTCAAGTTCGCGACCGAGACCGACAGCGAAGTGATCGCGCATCTGGTCACCGATCAGATCGAACAGGGCCGCTCGCCGGTCGCGGCGGTGGACGCGGCGCTGCCGCGGTTGCGCGGTGCCTTTGCGCTCGCATTTTTGTTCGCGGGCGAGGAGGACTTGCTGATCGGCGCGCGCAAGGGCTCGCCGCTTGCGATCGGTTTCGGCGACGACGCCATGTATATCGGCTCCGACGCGATCGCGCTGGCGCCCTTCACCGATACCGTGAGCTATCTGGAAGACGGCGACTGCGCCGTCATTCATCGCGGCAGCGCGGAAATCCACGACGTGAAGGGCCATGTCGTTCACCGCGACGTGCTCAAGTCGCAAGCCGCGGTGATGCTCATCGACAAGGGCAACCATCGCCACTTCATGGCGAAGGAAATTCACGAGCAGCCCGAAGTGGTGGGCCATACGCTTGCGCATTATCTCGACATGGTGGCCGAGCGCGTGGCCCTGCCGATGGATTTGCCGTTCGATTTCCGCGCGCTCAGACATATATCGATCGCCGCCTGCGGCACCGCTTATTATGCCGGCATGGTCGCGCGCTACTGGTTCGAGCGGTTTGCGCATCTGCCGGTGGACGTCGATATTGCATCCGAGTTCCGCTACCGCGAAGCGCCGCTCGATCCGGGCGCGCTCGCGATTTTCATCTCGCAATCGGGTGAAACGGCCGACACGCTGGCGTCGCTGCGTTATGCGCACGAGCAGCGCCAGCACGTACTCTCCGTCGTCAACGTGCCGACTTCGACGATTGCCCGCGAGAGCGACATCGTCATGCCGACCTTGGCCGGGCCGGAAATCGGCGTCGCCTCGACCAAGGCCTTCACCTGCCAGCTCGCCGCATTGGCGGCGCTCGCGGTCGCCGCCGGCCGCGCGCGCGGCATCTTGTCCGAGAGCGATGAGAGGCGGCTGGTGCAGGCGCTGATCGAGGTGCCGCGGCATCTGACCGAGGCGCTGGCGCTCGAGCCGCAGATCGAGCAACTCGCCCGCGACCAGCTCGCCAAGGCGCGCGACGTCCTCTATCTCGGCCGTGGCACCAGCTACCCGATCGCGCTCGAAGGCGCGCTCAAGCTGAAGGAAATCTCCTACATCCACGCCGAGGGTTACGCGGCCGGCGAACTCAAGCACGGACCGATCGCGCTGATCGACGAAGCGATGCCGGTTGTGGTGATCGCGCCTTACGACCGCGTGTTCGAAAAGACCGTCTCCAACATGCAGGAAGTCGCCGCGCGCGGCGGCCGTTTGATCCTGGTGACCGATGCCAAGGGCGCGGCTGCCGCCGAAGGTCAGGCCCTGGCGACGCTGACGTTGCCGACCACGCCGGCCGCGGTAGGACCGCTGGTCTACGCGGTGCCCGTGCAGCTGATCGCCTATCATACGGCTGTCGCATTGGGCACCGACGTCGATCAGCCGCGT
This sequence comes from uncultured Alphaproteobacteria bacterium, assembly GCA_963831135.1. Lineage (GTDB taxonomy): Bacteria > Pseudomonadota > Alphaproteobacteria > Rhizobiales > Xanthobacteraceae > BOG-931. Next base: position 9,107 of record CAWHPH010000030.1, on the reverse strand, counting down.
AATCTGGCGAAATCGGTCACAGTAGAATAGCCCCCGGTTTCGCTTCTCCTGCCTGCACATTCTGGCCCTGTGCGATCGCGCCAAACCGCGCTATACATCCGCGCGAAACGCCATACACGCGCGCTACCCATGTCGCGCCAGAGAAGCAACCGCGAACCGTCGCGGACGGCCCAAATCGATGATAGACAACAGTAACCACAACGCGGGACTTCCCGTGGGCGCGAGCAAATCTTCGGGAAGCAAGTCTACGGCTGGTCTGGCGAGCCGGCTCCGCAACTATTTTTTGACCGGATTGGTCGTGGCCGGTCCGGTTGCCGTGACCTTGTGGCTGATCTGGTGGTTCGTGACCTGGGTCGACAATCTGGTGCGGCCGGTCATTCCGGTCGCCTATCGTCCCGAGACCTACCTGCCGATCAACATTCCGGGCTTCGGCCTGATCATCGTTTTCGTTGCGCTGACGCTGCTTGGCTTTCTCACCGCCAACCTGGTCGGCAGCAGCGTGGTGAGTTTCGGCGAAAGCTTGCTCAATCGCATGCCGATCGTGCGGCCGATCTACCGCACGACCAAACAAATCTTCCAGACGCTGTTTTCCGCCTCGGAATCGAGTTTCCGCCGCGTCGGGCTGGTGGAATTTCCCGCGCCCGGCATGTGGTCGCTGGTCTTCCTCACGCAGCCGCCGAGCCCGGCCATTGCGACGCATCTGCCGCAGACGGAACATGTTTCCGCGTTCCTGCCGTGCACACCCAACCCGACCACCGGCTTTTTCTTCTATGTGCCGCGCGCCGACGTGATCGATCTCGACATCACCGTCGAACAGGCGATGTCGCTGTTGATTTCCGCAGGCATCATCCAGCCGGGCGTGGAGGATCCGCAACATAGGCTCGCCGCGCTCGCGGAAACAGCCCGCGCCGCGCAGGCGGCGCGCAAAGGGGTGCCCAGTCCGGCGAAATAATCCTTATGGGGCGGCGCCGCTCCGCGCAGCGATGTGATACGATTTCTTCCGCTTAGGGCGTGAATCAGGGGGGATAATATGGGCTTCGGGCAAGCGATTTCGGCCGGGTTCTCGAACTATGTGAATTTCCGCGATCGGGCGTGCCGGTCGGAATACTGGTATTGGATTCTCTTCATCATCATCGCCGAGATCGTGACCGGCGCCATCGACGTGACGCTGGGCGTGCAATTCGTAACCGGAATTTTCGGTCTGGTTACTTTCCTGCCGAATTTGGCGGTCGCGATCCGGCGGCTGCACGATCTCGACCGCACCGGCTGGTGGATATTGCTCGGTCTGATCCCGCTGATCGGCTGGATCATCCTCTTGATCTGGTACGTCACCAAGGGCACCGACGGGCCGAACCGGTTCGGGCCGGATCCGCTGGCGACGATGGGAATGCCGGCCGCGCCGCGGGCAGCCTGATCGCCGCCGATCACGCCGCTTCGTCATCCGGCGCCGAGCAAGCGGATGGCTTCGTCGCGCGCGAATAGATAAAGCAGCTGGCGCAAAGCTTCGCCGCGCGGCGAACGAAGCTTCGGGTCGCGGTTGAGCACCAGCGCCGCGTCTTCGCGCGCGGCGCTCAACAGCTTGCCGTGAACTTCCAGCCGCGCGATGCGGAATCCGGGCATGCCGCTTTGCCGGGTGCCGAGCACGTCGCCTTCGCCGCGCAGCCGCAAATCCTCCTCGGCGATCCGGAAGCCGTCGTTGGTTTCGCGCAGGATGGCAAGGCGCGCCTTCGCCGTCTCGCCCAGCGGCCCTTTATAGAGCAACAGGCAGATCGAGCGCTCGCTGCCGCGGCCGACGCGGCCGCGCAATTGATGAAGTTGGGCGAGGCCGAAGCGCTCGGCGTGTTCGATCACGATCACGCTTGCTTCCGGCACGTCCACGCCGACTTCGATCACGGTTGTCGCTACCAGGATGCGGGCTGTGCCTTCGGCAAAGCGCGCCATCGCGCGGTCCTTCTCGGCCGCGCGCATCTGTCCGTGCACCAGCGCGACCGCGTCCCCGAAGCGCTTCTTCAAGGCCTTGTAGCGGTCCTCGGCGGCGGCAAGGTCGACGATTTCCGACTCTTCGACCAGCGGGCAAACCCAATAGACGCGGCGGCCGTCGTCGAGCGCGCGGCTTACCGCGTCGATGACTTCAGGGAGCCGCTCCAGCGGCAGCGCGCGGGTATCGATCGGCTGCCGTCCGGCCGGCTTCTCGCGCAGCTCCGACACGTCCATGTCGCCGAAATAGGTGAGCACCAAGGTGCGCGGGATCGGCGTCGCGGTGAGCACCAGCAGATCGACGGCTTCGCCCTTGCGCGCGAGCGCCAGCCGCTGGTGCACGCCGAAGCGGTGCTGCTCGTCGACGATCGCCAGCGCCAGATCGTGAAACGCCACGTCTTCTTGGAAGAGCGCGTGCGTGCCGACAATCAGATCGATCTCGCCGGCCGCGAGCTTTTCGAGAATCTCCGGCCGTTCCCGGGCGCGGTCGCGGCCGGTGAGGAGGGCAACGCGGAGGCCGGCGGCCGCCGCCAGCGGCGCGATGGTGGCGAAATGCTGCCGCGCCAGAATTTCCGTCGGCGCCATGAAGGCCGCCTGCCGGCCGGCTTCGATCACGGTCGCGGCGGCAAGCAGCGCCACCAGCGTTTTGCCGGACCCGACGTCGCCATGCAGCAGCCGCAGCATGCGGCTCGGCTGCGCCAGGTCGGCGATGATGTCGCTCACCGCGCGTTCCTGCGACGGCGTGAGCGAATAGGGCAGCGCGGCAACGATCTTTGCGCGCAAACGCCCTTCGGCGGAACTGCCGCGGCCCGCGCGCTTGCGCATATGGCCGCGCAGCAGCGCGAGCGCGAGCTGGCCGGCGAGAAGCTCGTCGTAAGCCAGCCGCGACCAGGCCGCGCTTTGCGGCTCCAGCGCCGCCGGTTCCGCCGGGTGATGCACGCTGCGCAGCGCTTCGGCAAAGCTCGGAAAGGCCTGCTGCTTGAGCCACGCCTCGTCCTGCCATTCGGGCAGATCGGGGATGCGGTGCAGCGCGACGTCGAGCGCCTTGCGCAGCTGGATCGGATGCAAGCCCTCGGTCAGCGGATAAACCGGATCGATCAGCGGCAGCGAGGCGAGACCTTTTGCGTCGACGACGCGGTCGGGATGCACCATCTGCAAGTGGCCGTCGTAGAAGGTCGCGACGCCCGACACGTAGCGAAGCTCGCCCTCGGGCAGGAGCTTTTGCAGATAGTCCTTGCGCGCGTTGAAATAGGTAATGGTCAGCGTGTTGGTGTCGTCGCTCGCCTCGATATTGTAGGGGGCGCGCGGGCGATTGGGCGGCGGCGGGCGATGCCGATCGATCGTGACGGCGACAGTGACCACCGTATCGGGTTTGACCTCCGATAGTTTTGGCTGGTTGCGCCGGTCGACGAAGCCGGTCGGCAAGTGGAACAACAAGTCGATGATGCGCGCCGGCTCGCCTTCGCCGCGTCCGATCAGGCGCGCATAGGCCCTTTCCAGCTTCGGGCCGATCCCCGGCAAAGCCGACAAAGGCGCGAACAGCGGATTGAGCACCGGCGGACGCATCGAAATCTCAATGCGCCGTCATTCCGGGGCCGAGCGCAGCGAGGAACCCGGAATCCATAACCACGATTCGTGAATATGGATTCCGGGCCCGGCGCGTTGCGCCGTCCCGGAATGACGACAGAAATGAACGCCTCGCGGCTGACATCGCGTCCATCGCCCTCTATATAACGCCTCGCCCGGCCGCGTCCGGGCTTTTGGCGTTGCACTTTTCACCTGGTTTGCACGCGGATTGACACCATGACCGAACGATCGAGCGAAGGATTGGACGAGCGGCGGCGGAAGCTCTTGTTCCGCGCTTGGCGGCGCGGCGTCCGCGAGATGGATCTGATCATCGGCCGCTTCGCCGATGTGCATATCGACAAATTCGACGCCGCCGGCCTCGACGATTTCGAGCGGCTGATCGAAGCGCCGAATGCCGACCTTTACGCCTGGGTGACGGGTACCGAAATCGCTCCGGCGCCTTACGACACGGCCGTGCTGGCGAGCCTCATAGCCTTCCACAGCCGCGGAAGCCAAACCGGGACCGGGGAGACGGCGTGACGACGCATGTCAGACATCCGGCGCGGTCGCCGGCACAGCGGCTCACGCCGGGCCGGCCGCTCCTTCTCTCCGGCGTGGCCGATGGCGCCGAAGGGCTGGTGCTGGCCGATCTCGCGCGCGCGGTCGCTGCCGGCTCGTCCGCGCCGGCGATCAGCCTGGCGGTGATCTGCCGCGACGGTTCGCGCATGGCGGCGCTTTCGCGCTCGCTCGGCTTTTTCGCGCCCGACATCGAGGTGCTGGAATTCCCGGCCTGGGACTGCTCTGCCCTATGACCGCGTGTCGCCGCATGCCGGCGCGGTGGCGCAGCGCATGATGGCGCTGGCGCGCCTTGCGCGCATCAAGGGCCGCGAGCGGCCCGCCATTGTGCTCGCCACCGTCAACGCCGTTCTCCAGCGCCTGCCGCCGCGCGAGACGCTGGCGCGCCAGTCGCTCGCGGCCGCGCCCGGCAATCTGCTCGCCATGTCCGGGATCACCGAATGGCTCGAGCTCAACGGCTTCATCCGCGCCTCGACCGTGCGTGAAGCCGGCGAATACGCGATCCGCGGCGGCATCATCGATCTGTTCGCGCCCGGAATGGCCGAGCCGGTGCGGCTCGATTTTTTCGGCGATACGCTGGAATCGATCCGCGCCTTCGATCCGGAGACCCAGCGCACCACGGCCGAATTGCGCGCGCTCAATCTCGTGCCGATGGCGGAATTCCAGCTCACCAGCGAGACCATCCGGCTGTTCCGCACCGGCTATGTGGCGGCCTTCGGCGCCGCCACGCCCGACGACATGCTCTACGAAGCGGTGAGCGAGGGCCGCCGCCCGGCCGGCGTCGAGCATTGGCTGCCGCTCTTTCACAAACAGATGGAGACGCTGTTCGATTATCTCGACGGAACGCCGCTCGCGCTGGAGACGCTCTCCGAGGAAGCCGCCCACGAGCGGCTCGCGCAGATCGCCGACTATTACCAGGCGCGCAAGGACGCGATGGATCAGGCCGGCGGCGGCGCGCCCTATAAGCCGCTGCCGCCGGACCGGCTTTATCTCGCCGAGGACGAGTGGCGCGCGCGGCTCGACCGCGCCGCGCTGGCGCGGCTCTCGCCCTTCGCCGCGCCCGAGCAAACCCCGGACACGATCGATATCGGGGCGCACGCCGGCCACAATTTCTCCGCCGAGCGGAGCGAGCCGAACACCAACGTCTTCGACGCGGTGAAGACGCATGTCGAATTGTTGCAGGCCGCCGGCAAGCGCGTGGTCATCGCCATGTGGAGCGCCGGCTCGCGCGAGCGCATGGAGCACGTGCTGGCCGAACACGGCCTGTTCAATCTCGCGACCGTCGCCTCCTGGCCGCAAGCGCAGGCGCTGGCGCGTCCGCAAGTCGCGCTCTGCCGTGCTCGGCATCGATGCCGGTTTCGAGACAAGCCGATGTCGCGCTGATCACCGAAGAAGACATTCTCGGCGAGCGGCTCGTTCGCCCGCGCCGGGCATCGAAGCGCGCGGAGAATTTCATCGCCGAGGTGACGAGCCTCTCCGCCGGCGATGTCGTCGTTCATGTCGATCACGGCATCGGCCGCTTTGTCGGCTTGCGCGCCATCGAAGCCGCCGGCGCGCCGCACGACTGCCTGGAAATCCATTATGCCGGCGGCGACAAGCTGTTCCTGCCGGTCGAGAATATCGAGCTTCTTTCGCGCTACGGCTCGGAGGAGGCGGGCGTCGAGCTCGACCGGCTCGGCTCCACCGCCTGGCAGGCGCGCAAGTCGCGCATGAAGAATCGCATCCGCGAGATCGCGGGCGAATTGATCAAGGTCGCCGCCGAGCGGCAATTGCGCGAGGCGCCGCTTCTCACCGTCGAGGCCGGCCTCTACGACGAATTCGCGTCGCGCTTTCCCTACGACGAGACCGACGACCAGCAGGCCGCCATCTCTGCCGTGCTCGACGATCTCGCCTCCGGACGCCCGATGGATCGCCTGATTTGCGGCGATGTCGGCTTCGGCAAGACCGAGGTGGCGTTGCGCGCTGCTTTCGTCACCGCCATGAACGGCAAGCAGGTCGCCGTCGTCGTGCCGACCACCTTGCTCGCGCGCCAGCATATGAAGACGTTTTCCGAGCGGCTGCGCGGCTATCCGGTCAACATCGCGCAAGCCTCGCGCCTGGTCAGCGCCGCGGAGCTTGCCAAAACCAAGAAAGGCCTCGCCGAGGGCCAGGTCGATATCGTCGTCGGCACCCACGCGCTCCTTGGCAAGGCCATCAAGTTCAGGGATCTCGGGCTGATCGTCGTCGACGAGGAGCAGCATTTCGGCGTCGCCCACAAGGAGAAGCTCAAGCAGTTGCGCGCCGAGGTGCATGTGCTGACGCTGACCGCGACGCCGATCCCGCGCACCTTGCAGCTCGCGCTCTCCGGCGTGCGCGAAATGTCGATCATCGCCACGCCGCCGGTCGATCGCCTCGCCGTGCGCACCTTCGTCTCGCCGTTCGATCCGATCGTGGTGCGCGAGGCGCTGCTGCGCGAGCGCTATCGCGGCGGCCAGTGCTTCTATGTCTGCCCGCGCATCGAGGACCTCGCCGAGGCCAAGGCCTTCCTCGACAAGAACGTGCCCGAGGTGCGCGTCGCCGTCGCCCACGGCCAGATGCCGGCGGCCGTGCTGGAAGACGTGATGACCGCCTTCTACGACGGCAAGTTCGACGTGCTGCTCTCGACCTCGATCGTCGAATCCGGCCTCGACATTCCGACCGCCAACACGCTGATCGTGCATCGCGCCGACATGTTCGGGCTGGCGCAGATCTATCAGCTCCGCGGCCGCGTCGGCCGCGCGAAGCTGCGCGCCTACGCGCTGCTGACGCTGCCCGCCAACCGCAAGATCACGCCGCAGGCCGAGCGCCGCCTCAAGGTGCTGCAATCGCTCGACACGCTCGGCGCCGGCTTCCAGCTCGCTTCCCACGATCTCGACATCCGCGGCGCCGGCAATCTGCTTGGCGACGAGCAGTCCGGCCATATCAAGGAAGTCGGCTTCGAGCTTTACCAGCAGATGCTTGAAGAGGCGGTGATGTCGCTCAAGGCCGGCATCTCCGCGCCGGTCGCCGACAAATGGTCGCCGCAGATCACCATCGGCACGCCGGTGCTCATCCCGGAGGATTACGTCGCCGATCTGCCGGTGCGGCTCGCGCTCTACCGGCGGCTGTCCGAGATCGAGGACGACCGCGAGATCGAGGCGTTCGGCGCCGAGCTTGTCGACCGCTTCGGCCCGCTGCCGGAGGAGGTGAATTATCTGCTCCAGATCGTCGCCATCAAGGCGCTGTGCCGGCGCGCCAATGTCGAGCGCATCGAGGTCGGCCCGAAGGGCGCGCTGCTCGCCTTCCGCGACAACATCTTCGCCAATCCCGAAGGCCTGATCGCCTATATCGCCAAGCACCCCGAGGGCGCCCGCGTTCGTCCCGACATGAAGGTCGTATTCTTCGACGAATGGGAAACGCCGCCCGCGCGCCTCAAAGGCGCCACTGGCATTTTGCGCGCGCTTGTCGCGATCGCGGAGAAGGGCGCCAAGGCGGCGTGAGGCCATTTTGAGAATTCCGTGCACATATGGTCCAGCGCATTGAACACCCCGGTATCTGGCTCTATGCAGACTCTGATCCTGCACGCATCTGACGCTGCGCGCGTACCTGCTCATCGCCGAGTCCTGCAGGTCGATTTGGCAGCGGCCGATCTTCCCGGCGGACTGAAATGGCTCGGTGTTTGAATTTCTACAGCTGTGCGAAAGCAGAACCACATCGTCATTGCCGGGCTTGACCTGGCTTGACCCGGCAATCCATGCTGGCCTTCGGCATGAGAAGCTATTGAGTCTATATCCTCGCAAGCCGCCCGCGTGGCACGCTCTATGTCGGCATGACGAACGATCTGATTTGCCGTATTTATGAACATCGCGAAGGGCCAGGCCGTGAACTGATAAATTTGCCCGGCAAAACCAGGCGACGAAAGTCCGCGCCGTTTAGCCGTAAGCGAAGCCCGGCTTGCTTTGGCCGACTTCTATAATGTAACCATCAGGATCGCGAATGTAGCAGCACGTCTCGCCGTACTGTTCCTTTGGCTCTGTGATAAACTTGGCCCCTCGATTTCGCCATAGTTCATAGCACGCTTGAATATCCGCAACGCGGATATTCATAAAGCTGCTGACTGAATCGGGGTCGGCGGGGACGCTGAGCGTTACCGATGGTTTGTCGGGTGTCGGACCGCCCCCGACGTTGACAATGAGCCACGTGTTCGCGATCTGGATATACCCCGGCGGGCCTCTGCTCAGAATGCGACCTCCGAAGACCGTTTCGTAAAATCGAGCCGATCGTTCGATGTCGGCGACGGTGAGAAAGTATGCGACGGTAAACCCATCCTGCGGCGGCATCTGATAGCTTTTCTGCTCGACTTGTACTTGGTTCATGGACGCCTCCAATTCGGATATGGTATTTCTCCGTTCGCCAGAATACGTCGGCTCTTGGAGGACGTGACCGCGCGGAGACCGAAGCACCCACAACTTAACCCGGTTGTAAGGCGGCGGTTCCAGTCGGAAACCCATGTTCAGCATTCGCCCCCTCACGAGCGCGTTTGCGTAGAACACCAAAGTTGATTCACTTCGAGGCCATGGAGAACCCATCGGGGACGCCTCAACGCCGCATTCGGCACAATAAATCTCGGTATCCGGACAGATCTTAAAGCAGTGCGATAGGCTTTTTGACTGTTGCTTCTAGATTTCCACTTTTATTCTCTTCCCACGATTAGTACGCGCAGCGGACATGTCACAGGCGCAACGAACCGTTTACGCTTGGACCATTGTGGTGGCGCAAACAAAGTCTGTTGTCGCAACTGGCATCGCTCTATTCCTCGCGATTTCATATGGCGATCTGAAATAAATGTCAGTTGGTGTAGCGCATGACTCTCGCTGCGGCACAACGCGAATCAGCGCGATGTTTGTGCAAGGCGGGAACTTAGCCCCTTCAGTCAGAATCGCGGAATTTTGCGCCGAGTGGTAAATTGGCCTGAACATCAGGAGATCCGA
>CAWHPH010000029.1:0-104885 GCA_963831135.1 uncultured Alphaproteobacteria bacterium | reverse complement strand
ATCATCGCGCCGAATGACGCGGAGCCGGTCGAATTTTCCCATCCGGCGCTGTTCGTGCCGAACGCAGAGGCTATCGCGGCTGCGCCGGCGCGTGCCGAAACGCTCGCCCGCGAGGCAGCGGACGCCGCCAAGACCGCCGACGAGGCTAAGAGTGCCGCGGCCGCTGCGGTGCGCGCAGCGGCGCCGCTCACGGCATCTCTCCGCAAGCTGGAATGGCTCAAGACTCGCGCCGACGCCGAGCTCGCGTTCCTCGAGAAGGTGCTCGCCGTTGCCAAAACGGACCAGGCGAAGGCGCGGGCGGAGGACCTGAAGCAGAAGGCCGCTGCCAAGGCCGCGGAGCTGGGATCGCAGCTCGACACCGCTAAGGCCGACGCGAAGTCGAAGCTTGACGCTGCCTTGGCGGCGCAGAACGCCGCCAAGGCGGCCGAGGCCAAGCGGGCCGACACCGCGAAGGCGGCGCACGAGGCAAAGCTCGCGCTCGAGCCGGTGTCGATCTTCATCAGCCGCGCTACGCAGCGGCTCTATGTGCGGCGCGGCTTCGAGGCGACCCTCGAGGTCCCGGTTACGATCCTCAATTCTGATAAGCCGATCGGCACGCATGTATTCACGGCGGTGGCGCGTACCGATGGAGGTTTGCGCTGGACGGCGGTCACGATCGATAACGGGGACGACACCAAGTCCGCGCTCGACCGCATCAACATCCCGCAGGATGTGCTCGATCGCATCGCGCCGACTGCATTGCCGCGGTCCTCGCTCGTCATCTCGGACGAGCCGTTGAACCGCGAGACTAACTATCGCACGGAGTATGTCGTGGTATTGAACAACCAGCCCCAGGGCGGTCTTGCGATGCGCCGGCGCTCAAACGATCTCCGCGTCGCGGGCCGTAGCGGTTGGGACGACTTTTTCGGGTCCTTTCACTGGGGCAATTCGAACTCCCAATACGCCTCTACGCGCCAGCGCGGCGGCCAGAATTATTATCAGCGGCAATGGCAATGGTGAGCACCCGGCGCGTCCGGGTAAGCTGCGTGGCGCGCAGAGAAATGCTACCGGCAACTCGGTACGGCACACGTCCGCTTCGGATCATTAGGATCGCCCCAATTCTCGGCTAAAGTATCGCAATGGCCGTAACCCTCTGAAAGCCGACAACGTTTCACGAGCTTCGGGCCGGGGCGCATGTTCGTCATCCTCGTAAGAAAGGAGTACGATCATGTCAGACAATGAAAAATATCACCGCTTAACAAACGCACGCCTTGGAACAAGGGCAAGCTGATCGGAGCAAGACCTCCACTGCGACCAAAATACGTTTGGTCGATCAGAACGCGATTACTGCTGGAGGGGCGAATACGTGACCTTGCCTTGTTTAATTTGGCCATCGATAGCAAGCTTCGCGGCTGTGACGTCGTGGCCGTAAGGGTCGAGGACGTTGCCCCAAACGGTTATACGATGGACCGCGCAGCAGTGCGGCAGAAGAAGACGGGGCGGCCCGTCAAGTTCGAGCTGACGGACCAGACCCGTCAAGCCATCGACGACTACTTGAAGGCCGCTGGTAAAAAGCCGGGAGAATTTCTGTTTACGGGTCGGCGCGGCTTCGGCTACTGCATGACCACACGGCAATACGCGCGGCTCCTTTCAGAATGGATCGCCAGCATCGGTCTGGACCCAAAGCTCTTTGGCACACATTCGTTGCGGCGAACAAAGGCAACGTTGATCTATCGCCGAACCGGAAATCTACGAGCCGTGCAGCTCCTGCTTGGCCACACCAAAATCGAAAGCACCGTCAGATACCTCGGCGTCGAGGTAGACGATGCCCTCGCGATAGCCGAACAAGTCGACGTCTGAAATACCCGGGCAGAGCGGACATGCTCTGCCCAACCCACATCGGCAGATTTGGGCCAAGAGCCGACAAATGGGCGCAGGACTGCAGCTCGGCAGCGAGGCCGTCATTCGGCTGGTCAGATCCCAGCGCACTGGGCTGGGTACCGAAGTTTCTGACGACCTGTCGCATTTGAATAGCCGACCGTGTACGTTGCACCAATGTCGCGCACATTCTCCGTATCAAGTGCAATGCTCTTGTCGCTGCTGCCAGCCATTGCGTTCGCCGCGCCCGCTCACAAGCGGCACATCTATCACTGGCATGGCTACGGCTTCCTTCCCGGCTATCATCAGCCGCCCGACAACAGCGTTCCAGTTTATGGTTCGAAGGGATCAATCCGCGGCACTTCAGGCTATGCGCCAAGCTACTGGTATAATGGCGGGTGGTACTATTTCGGCGATCCTGGGTTTTTCCATGGACGCTACAACGGCGGCAGTTTCGGCCCGTGCTGGACTTGGACGCCCATCGGGCGGATGTGGAATTGTGGGTAGAAGCGCGCAGAAAGTGCGGCTTACCGACGGTCTCACATCGCACCCGAACCGGCCACAACGCCGGATGACGATCCGGCGCTAATTCAGTTGTGAATGCATTTCCGTTTCGGGTCACGGCTATTGACGGTACGTCCCCTATTGCTCCGATGGCTACCGAATTGGCGCGCCGCAATATCCGTCGCGAAGGGCCAGCAGCGGAAAATCCAACCAGCCCGCTCACTCCCCTGCGCGCCGCTGCTACTTGAGCGGCAGCGGCGTGCCTTCCGGCGGCATCACGTGCGCGACATTGAGCGTCATCGAGACGGCGGTGTAGTAGCCGCTCACGCCGATCAGATCGACCACACCCCGCTCGCCGAACAGCGCAAGCGCGCGGTTGAACGTCGCGTCGTCGACGTTCCGGGTGCGGTGAAGCTGGATGCAGAACTCGTAAACCGCCGCTTCGTCGTCGCTCATGGCGGATGGCCGCTTGCCGAGCGCAAGCTCGTCGGCGACGTTCGCGTCCAGGCCTGCCTTCATGGCAAGCGGATAGTGTGCGTACCATTCGTATTGCGAGGCCCATTCGCGCGCGGTGATCAGGATCGCGAACTCGTTGAGGCGTAGGGGCAGCGAGGTTCTGTAGCGAATGTATTCGCCGACGTTCTGCAGACGGTTGCCGAGATCGGGGCTGCGCATCCACGCATTGAAGGGCCCGCCGCGCAGCATCTTTTGTACCGCCTCCGGGCTGGTGTTGCCCCCGCCTCGCGGGCCGGCGAGCAGCGCTTCGAGTAGCTTCTTCTGGTCGGTATTCATCTGATCGGGCTGCAGGATCGGAAAGCGCTCGCCGGCAGCTGCCCGAGTGACGGCGGCGACAAGGATGAGCAGCGCAAAGATGCGAGGCATGGTGCTTCTCCCAAAATATCGGAATTTTCTGGTGCGCGATTTTGAGCCGGGATGAAGGCCGTGTCCAGGTCGCGGGCACACCGCAGCAATTTATGCCGCTCGACTTCAGCTATGGGTCAAAGTCGGTCCTTCCGCAATGTCCGAGGAATGTCTGCTTTGCGTTCAACAGCGACCAAATAGCGGACATCGCGCGACGTCAGTTCGAGGCCAATCGCGTCGCTTCGATCAAGCTCCCAGCAGGTCCGGTCTACTCCCGATCTCGGACACCTCGTGGCATCGCACTAACTAACGCGAGACCTAGGTCCGAATTGGAATGCCGGATTGTTTCAGGTTAGCAAAGCGTCTCACCGTTGTCTCAGATTGTGGGCTGACCAATTGCGCACTCTTTAGATCTGTCGCGCTAACGTGCCGACTTATGTCGGCGACACGCGACCAGATAGGCTTCCCAAGCATTGGCATTCAAAGCATCATGCCGACGACGGGAGTGTCACGGCGGGTTACCAAGCGGCAGCCCGAAGAAGATCACAGCACCGACAACGCCCCCACCAAGTCCGATCAAGAATCGCTATCGCCGCACCCGCCCAGTACTGGCAAATTGGTGGACAAAACGATTTAGCTCGCGTTCGGCGTTTCGAGCCGTCCATTACCACCCGCTTTGGAACCAACCAACTTCTGGATCTGATCGAATGCTGCGGGTTTCGCCTCAAATAATGAGGTTAAGGCGTGGGCCGACTAACGAACAATTTCGTTTCTAAAAATCGTTGCGCCTTGCCTAATTAAATGTCGTTTGTCCTGACGTTCCCTTGGAGAGCGTTTGTCTTTGCTATGCGGAACAGAGATTGTACCTATAAGAATGAGATTACCATTTTTATCTTTGGCGTACCCACGAAGCACTTTCCTCATGACATGCTCCTATAAGCGTGATTACGTAATGCGATACCACCAATTGTTGCCTAACAAGGCCGCCGTCTGATCTCCCGCTCAGTCGCGGCCTCCTATATGATAGGGGTGCGCCGGGAGAGTGCCTATGGCCGAAACTGCGATTCAATTCCTCGAACGTTGGCGACAAGCCCACGTCTATGCGGAACTGCGCGCGCTTGAACAACTCGACGAGACTGTAGCCGAATGCATAGGCGCTGCGGCAGAGGACGGTATTTCTGCCGATGCCTTGGAAAAAGCGGCCGGTGACAGCCTCAAAGAGTACCTTCGCACCGCAATTATTAATACGAGCGAATAATGCCGAGAGGCCCTAAAGGCGAAAAGCGCCCCACAGATGTGATCGACAACGCGGTCCATGTCATGCGGATGCCGCGCCCCCGCTCATGCTCGGAGCTTGGCGCACCGACGGCCAGTTTTTGCTGAAACCAAAAGCATGGTGTCATTCTCATCAGCGAGTTGACGGAAGCCCTATATCGAATGTGAAAGGCATGCGGCATCATTCGCATTCGACGTAGCGCCGTTCGAGAGATACCAAATTGGAGATTCTATCTTTTTGTCGGTGGCTTTCTCGGCTCAATGTGCCGCTCCACCGAACCGGCAAGTTGCCGTTCTGCTTTGTTGCCGCTGCCAAGCTTTTTGCCAGCTGTGTGCCTAACAGGCTTCGATGTTTTCGGAGGCGGATTTTCTGTTCGCTTACCGCCGCTTCCTTTTTGCCATTGTATCCTCCCAACCTCAACCAGGGAGTATAGAATGGCAGATGTGCAACTCCCGCGAATAGGCAAAAATTCAATCTGAGACACTTCCCGGCTGTTCCGCCGCTTGCGGCCGTAGTTCAGTGGTAGACCATCAGCTTCCCAAGGTGGATGTTGGCAAGTGTAATATGAGGGGCAGCCGTCCTTGCTAGCCCCCCAAGACGACGGGCAAACCGTGCCGCACATTTCGTTGATTCCGGCCCTGCGCGCGACGAAATCACGCAACGGCTCATCTAGGTCCTTGGAATTCAGTTGCGTATCGACTCGCGACCTTTTGCTGCGAATCTTGTGGTCCACCTTTCATATTTCGTGGGGGATTGGTGGCCGCCGGTGTGGCCTCCATGCTCGTCAGGACGTTCTTTGTGAGCAAGATCGCAGATGAGAATGGATGAAATTGAGTGGAGATATCAGGGAAATTCTGTGCGCGTCGGCACAACATGGCACGGACAGGGTCAATCAGTGCTGATGTTGCCAGCCCTCAGTTCAATTTCGACTCGAAGAGAGATGTGGCCGCTGCAGCAGCGTCTGGGATCGCGCTTCACAACGTTGGCCATCGATTGGGTGGGATTTGGTGACAGACCTCGGCCGCCGTTGAGGTGGTCGCCCGAAATTTATCGGAGCTTTCTGGCGTATCTGCTGACCGAAGTTGCGCCTCGGCCATTTGCAACAATCGCCGCCGGACATGCCGCAGCGTATTGTCTAGACGCTGCCGCAACGCGGCCAGGCTCGACAGGGCGTCTTTGCCTGATTGCTCCAACATGGCGCGGACCATTGCCGACTATGATGGGCAGAAAACTCCCCATGTTTGCCCAGATCAGTCGCGTGGTTGATTGGCCTGTGATTGGCGGCCTTCTCTATCGTCTAAACATCAATCGTTTCATGGTACGGAAGATGGCGCTTGGCCACATCTACGCCGAGTCAAGCACACTGTCAGAAGCTCGATTTGAGGAGAAGCTGGCTGTGACACGCGCGCCAGGGGCTCGCCATTCTTCAGTCCGCTTTGTTGCCGGAGAACTTGATCCGATGCTGACACGGGAGGCGTTCCTAAGTGCGGCGCACCAGGTCAACGATCCAATCATGGTCGTGTTTGGGGCCGAGACCCCGCCGAAAACGCGCGCGGAGATGGAAGCTTTGGCGGGTTTGCCCAATGTTGTGGATACTGTCGTCCCCCATGCAAAATTGGCCGTGCGCGAGGAGTTCCCCGATGAAGTAGCCGCCACCATCAAGAAATTTTTGCTCGGAGCTTGATCGATTACCTGAGCTAAGTGCGGCCGTGTGTTAAAATTCAATTTTGGGTGTATGGTCGCCACACAGGCGTCGGGAGCGCGGAGGGCCGAGCGTGTGGAACGCCATTCAATATATCGGCACCGGTCTTAGTCTGGTTGCGTTCGTAGTTGCTGGGATCACTTTTGCTTACAGAAGCAGACTCCAGCAACGCGCCGAAATCATCAAAAGTGCTCCTGAGAAAGACCGGTTATTCGATCAACTAAGGCAAGGTATATTTTAGGCTTTTCCACGTAAGAACTTTCCGCTACAAAGCCGCCCCCTTCTTTAAACCGGGAGTTATTTGAATGGCTAAGAAAGTATCGATGCGTCGCGCGCGGACACCAGCGCACGTTCGCACCCTAAAGACGCTCGCTCGAAAGAAAAAGCACGCGGCGAGTATCGCCAAAACGCTCAAGCGAAGCGAGGGGGCGACACGGCAAAAGGCGTTCAGTATCGGATTGTCACTCGATTCGCGCGCCTGAATTTCCCACCAACAAGTTCCAAAACTAAACTATAAATTTAAACCCCGCCTACGCGCGGGGCTTTTTATTTCGACGGCAGATATGGCAAAAAGGACATCGTAGGCGGAAGGGCCGGGAGATGATCAACCTCTACGTTGGGATCACCGACTACGACTGGTATCGGTTCTTATCTGCGCGGCCAAACATCGAAGAAGTCAATTTTTGGCAACCTGGGGGACGCACAAACTGCAAGGCGCTTAAGCCCGGAGAATTGTTCCTTTTCAAGCTTCATTCCCCTCGAAACTTCATTGTCGGAGGCGGAGTATTTGCTCATGCGGATATCTTGCCGGTTTCACTGGCCTGGGAGGCATTCGGCCCCAGCAATGGCGCGACCAACTTGGCGCAAATGCGGAGCCGAATAGCCTATTATCGCAAGGAACCGGAGAATCCACACGAGGACTATTCGATTGGGTGCCGCATCCTCACCCAGCCATTCTTCTTTCCAGAGAACCAATGGATATCCGTTCCGAGTTCATGGTCTCCGCACATTCAGCAAGGACGAACCTACGACACGTCTGACCCCGATGGCCTCTCGTTGTGGCGGACAGTCATGGAACGCGAGGCTCAACAGCCATCCGCTCCAATCGCCTTTCCGCGATATGGGCAGCCCACGCTCATCCGTCCCCGTCTCGGGCAGGGCGCATTTCGCGTGAGCGTGACTGATGTCTACGGGAGGCGCTGCGCCGTGACCGGAGAAAAGACCCTCCCAATCTTGGATGCCGCCCATATTCGGCCCTTTGGCGAAGGTGGAGAACATGAGGTTACGAATGGATTGTTGCTCCGAACCGATAAGGACCGCGCGGCCAATTACGTCAACGCAGTATTTTACAAGATCGGTTTAGTACGACCTGCACGTCGGCAAACACGGCTACACAGAGATTCTCCGACGAGAACACCGCGCTCCGGCGCACCGAATAAGCCAAATCGCTTCGCAGCCGGGGAGCCTTGATGGCGAGCGTCGCTTCGGGCGCAAATACGACGGCGCCATACGCCAAAATCATCCTGTAAATACTAATTTGAAAACGCAGTGTCGCCAAAACTATTGGATTCGCCAATAGTGCGGTGCCTGCTTCATCGGAGGGAAATGCGATGCGGAACTGGAATCGCAAATGTGGGAACTATGGCCAACTGGATCATTTTGATAGCGCCTACGGCCCAGTGAAATTGGATCATTTTGATAGTGCCTCTGGCCAAGTGGGCAATTTGGATAGTTCCAACGACAACAATTCCACTGACTACAGCTTTAACAGCACAAGACATCTTAAATCTCTCGTACAGGGCCATGCCCAATGGATCCAAAGCTACCTGCATAAAGGATGGGATGGATATTTGGTGACGGTAATGTTCAATGACTTGCCTGGGAAGAGGGCAACCAAGATCATCCAGATGCATCGGGAAGTAACCAGGCTGTATGGGAGATTAGGCAAGCGTCTGGCAACTTGGAAATTTGTAGCACCACGAAATTTTTTAGGAACCTTCGTAACCCCCCCCTCATTCTACCCCTCGTATAACGATGTACACGCGGATCTCTTGGAGCATATATAAAGCGTGTACACGGAGATCCTATCTAACCCAGTTAGTATGGGCGTTAACGCGCAGTCATTGGGGTACCTCGTATTCCGGTGTATACGGAGGATCACAATCTCGGTGGGTCAAATTCATCCTTGCCTCGTATAGACGAGTACACTGAGAGTCCGGGTCAGACATGGTACGTATTCCGATGTCCACGGAGACACGCCGAGCGGAATACTTTGCACTGCTCTAGGTGTTTAGTCCCGGCATTTTCTGGAGCGGATTGAGTTTGAATTGTTCTGGCTGGGAAGTCCAGCATTTGCAGATGTATTCGTAAGGCGTGAGGCCCTTCAGGGTCTTCAGCCGCCGAGCGTAGTTGTAGGCGCTGATGAAGTCGGCCAAGTGGGCTTCGAGCTGATCGTGTCGATCGTAATGGTAGCGTTGGACAGTCGCTTCCTTGATCGTCCGGTTCATGCGCTCGACCTGGCCGTTTGTCCATGGATGCTTGATCTTGGTCAGCCGATGTTCGATGCCATTTTCCCGGCAGCGCATATCGAACATATGCGTCGCGTACCTTGCCGTCGGGCCGTCCGCGTAGCGCGGCGGGAAAGTGAACTGGATCCCATTATCGGTGAGAACTGTGTGGATCTTGTAGGGGACAGCCGCGATCAGAGCTTCGAGGAAGGCCGAGGCAGAGGTCCTTCCCGTCTTCCTGACCAGTTGCACGAAGGCCAACTTGCTGGTGCGATCGATGGCGACGTAGAGGTAGAGCTTGCCTTCAGCGGTCTGGACCTCAGCGATGTCGATGTGAAAATAGCCGATTGGATAAGCCTTGAACTTTTTCTTCGAAGGCTTGCTGCCTTCGACCTCCGGCAATCGGCTGATACCGTGGCGCTGAAGGCAGCGATGCAGGGATGACCGCGTCAGATGCGGGATGGTCGGCTGCAGCGCATAGAGGCAGTCGTCGAGCGGCAGTAGCGTATGCCGCCGGAAAGCGACGATAATCGCCTCCTCCTCGACGGAAAGAACGGTCGATTTGGCTTCCTTGGGGCCTGTCGGGAGATCGGCGACGGTCTCGCGCTCCCTCCACTTCGCGACCGTCTTCTGGTTGATCCCGTAGCGCTTGGCGAGCGCTCTCAGGCTCTCTTGACTATTTTGTATTGCTCGACGGATTGCCTCCGTCGTAGTGGCGCAGCCGTGTAAAATTTGTCCCATAGCGCATCCTTCGAATCGTGCGATAAGAATGCACCATCAAAGCCCGGGACTAAACACCTAGACCAACAAGGTAACGCTACCGCCTGCGCAGATCGAGAAGTGGTATCCTGGCGAAGCTACGCCCTCGCTTTTGATCTTGTGGAAAGCCCCTCAGTGGCTGTTCACGGTTGCCGAACATGTGTGGGATCAGCCAAGTCGGGTAGGGGCGCGGCTTGCGGACTTTTGGGCGTATCGTCCTCGGCTTCTTGTGGAGGCGGTTAAAATAGCGGTCACAACCGTACCGGATCAGGCGCTCGCCTAGGTGCAGGCTAAATAACCATCGATAGAATTCTTCACGGTGGGCTTTTTTTAGCTTAGCTGGAGAACCGTCGGACCACAGCGGGTGTTGCCAGCCCTTCAAGTCGGCCCTGAGCACGTCGCTGATGGTCTGCCTGATGTTTTCGACCTTCGTTACTGCGACGTAGCTGTCGTACTTTTCTCTGGTTTCGCTGACGGCAAATGTTTTCTCGAGATCGCTTTTTTCCGCTCCGACGACGATCTCGTGAATCTCGCAAATCCAGTGTGGCTTGACGTACTTCGGAGCCAGTGAGACCTTGAAGGTGCCAAAGGCGACGAGTTCAGGAATGTGCACCCTATCAAGCGCACGACGGTTCAGTTGCTTGGCAGCCGCGATGCTCACATCACGAAGTTCGCCAATTGGCCGCGCCCAAATTCCGCGAACAACCCTGACTTCATGGATTGGTCCATCGGTCTTTTTTACCAACCGATAGGCCGCTGGAATTTCCTCTAACCGGCGACGCCGATCGGCAAATGCACAAGCTTCTATGCATTTCTCGCTTCCGCAGTGGTCTACCGTGCAATTCGCCAGCTTTTGGCACTTGCCTCTAAGCCACGCATTAGACTTTAAGCGTGCGAGCAGATCTTCTTGACGGCGCTGGACCTGGCGGGTCGTTTCGAAAGCAGAGATGTCGAGCTTGGCGATGCGTCGAATCAGATTCTTGTCGGTCATGTAGACGGTCCTCCACAGAACAACGAACTCGTCTTCGCTTTACAAGTATGTGCTGCCGCTATTTCTGGGGTAGGCTACGGCGGCGTTCGTTTCGGAAGCCAAAGGGAGGGATGCTGCTAGCCGAGGCCGCGCTAGCGCCAGCACCATTTGGGGGCGCAGCAAGGTGCCGCGCCGCCAATTCGGAAAATCAACCCACCCGTTCGGGATAGCCCAACACCTCGGCGACGAACCGTGCCCGCGTTTTCTCCGACGCATCCTTCCAGTCGAGCGCGAGAAACTTTTCCCAACGCCGCTGCAGGCGCTCAAACGTCCCCTGGTCGTCGGTGCGGCGCGCTGATTTATCGGCGTCTTGATTAGGCACGATCGACCCGTCGTCACCGGCCTCGCCTGCCAATTGTCTAGCCTCTTGCTCATCGGCTTCTGAGCCGGCCGCCAGCGCATCCTCGACCACCAGTTTGTCATGCATTTCATGCAGACGCTTGCGGTCGGCCGCCAGTGCGTCATTAACGCGCGCGACGATGCCCACCTTCGTCTGAATGTCAGCCTCCAGCGCGTTGATCTCGCCGGCCATCTTCTTGTCAACCACGCCCGGAGCGGCCGAAACGCGGCGAACGAGGTCGGCGCGTTTGCGCTCGGCGATTTCCTTAACAACGCGCAGCTGCGCTGGCGCCGCCGGCTCCTTCGCGATCGCGAGCAATGCCGCCTGGTTGTCGTCAAGACCGAGTTTCCGGACTTCAGCTTTCGCCTTCTCCGACAGTCCGGCGATAACCTTTGCCCGGCGAACTTCCTCGCGGGTGATGCCGAGCGCCGCGGCGGTTTTCTTAATTCCCAAATTCTTCGGCTGACGGCCGCCGGGGGGTGCAACTTGCCCCCCTTTTGCAGAACTAAGTTCCGCCGATCGTCGATGTGCTCAGCCCGCTCGATCGCTGTTAACTCAGCGCGGCTGAGGTTTTCTTCAAGCTGCCATATGTCCGCGTCGATCTGGTCGCCGCAAAACTCAACGCATGCGATCGCATCCCAACCCAGCCGTTTGGCCGCCGTGAACCGATACCAGCCGCTGACGATGATCACGTCGTTCTTTTGCATTCGCACGGTGATGGGCGTCTGCAACCCGATGTGATCCATCGACGCCATGATCGCGCATAGCTTTTCCTCCCTCAGCGGCCGCCGCTCGCCGATCACCTTGATTTTGTTGAAATAAATTTCCTTGGGTGCCAAGGTGCCCAACCAGGACTTGTTGATTGATGCTGGGATGCGATATTTCGGAAGCTGCTTACGTCGCTGGCAGACGGGGCATTCACGGAGATTGCAACGGTCTCCTTTGCGGCACTTTGCGAGCAGATCCGCTAGGCGCTGCTCGCCTGCTTCTCCTTGTCGTAATTCCGCGATGAGTTCGCTTCGTTGCTGTTTGGCCATTTCGAAGGTGGGAATTTTTGGATCGGATTCATCATCATCATCTTGATTTTGGGTGATGTCGGTCATGACGTTTCCCTTTGGGGCTAGATGAAGTGCGCCAGGATTTCGTCGTTCGGCGCGGGCGCACGTTCGCGCCCCAAAAAGATGAGTGAATTAGTTGGCAGAAAAAGCAGACCGATTTATCGCCGTCGGCGTTAATTTTCGCCAGGACTCGGTCGCTAAGCGGAGCCGGGTTTCACTTGCGCTTCTTCAACCTGGAATTCGGTCCGTCTCAATCTTCCGGATTGTCCGCAATAGTTCGTTGTATTTTGGGTCGTTCGCCAATTTGAGCAATTTTCCTAACCGATTCGTTGACAGGGGCCCCCGTTTGGTCTGATAGGCTGGCCTCCTGCCGAGAACGCGGAACACTTCATCATCCAAAAGCCCCGGTCTGCTTGATTTTAGGTCGCGATAGTCCTCGCGCAGCTGTGATAAGCGAGCGGAATCCCATTCTATTGGGCGTCCGCGCCTTCTCCGGTCCCCGTAATGGGCCCAAGCAAAAAACTCTAGCAGTGCACGCCAGTGTGTTGGGTCACTTGAATTGAGCTTGGCCGCAGCGAAGACCCTTGCCAATAAAGCATCACCTGGATCGGAAGTTAGCCTGAAGATATTCCGGTACGCTAAGCTCACAATCCGATCATCATCCATGTCTTCCCATTTGATAACATGCCTTGTCCTTTCGTCATCGACGGCAACCAGGGCTATTGCGGTATTCGGCACCACGATCCTGAACGCTTTAGCCAAGCGTTTTGATGCTGAATTGTTGCCGGCCATCGATAGCACTCCTGCGCATAGTGATAGCTAACAAGAACAATCGGCTCGGCGCTCGCACGGTAGCGCAGCCTCAAGATAT
Source organism: uncultured Alphaproteobacteria bacterium (assembly GCA_963831135.1). GTDB lineage: Bacteria > Pseudomonadota > Alphaproteobacteria > Rhizobiales > Xanthobacteraceae > BOG-931. The sequence continues at coordinate 92,120 of CAWHPH010000029.1, read as the reverse complement.
GAAGAGCGTAACTCGCGCGTAGAGTAATTTGAAGCAAAAATCAGTTTGAAATCCTTGCCCGACATGGTTCGAAATTAACGCGTTAATTTCCGCCGAGATAATTTGCTGGGCGGAAAATGCGGTTGGTTTAATTGCCCGGCATTGTGGGCCATCTTGGCAGTCTACCGCAGCATGGAGGCGAGGGATCGCGTGCATTAGGCGGGCAGAATTGAACTCTACTGCAGCCTTCCGATGTCTGGATGTGCAAGAAATGGTCAAGCCGCTGCCATCGCGTGATGAAATTGCGCCTGACACGCTCCTTCGCCTCCGGTTGCGCCGTCTTGGTGTGTCTCCGGAGGTGTTGATGCGCCCTTGTAGACTGCGGCGGCAAAGAGCGCCTGGTTCGCCAATCTCCGATGAAGCACGGCGTGTAAATAGGATGAAGCAGCCCGTGGTCCTAGTTGGGTGTTGGCCGCGGCGAATGAACGCCGAGCTAGCAGCCGCTTATTGCGGCGAACCGAGCGCCAAAGCCTTCCTCAAGCGAGTCGGTTCCGAGTATCCTCGGCCGCGTGTCAGCGACAAAGGACGCCGGCTATGGCTTCGGGACGATCTCGATCAAGCGATCCTGCCACCCGACCTGCAGCGGGTCCGGGACGTCGCCGAGGATCTGTAACCGTGTCTCGGCCGCTGCCACGATTTGTTCGTACCAAGATTTTGGCGAACGGGACTATCGGCTTCTATTGGGATCTGACCGGTTACTATCGCCGATTGGGCTGTTCTATTCCTAGTGAGCCATTGGGCACTGATTACGTCGCGGCATGTGGAGACAACGGTAGTGGCGGGCGGGCGGCAACGCTCAATGCCCTGTTCGATGAATGGAGACGTGCCCGGTCGGGTGAGCCGGTCGAGGGGCTGGTGAGGTTCGGCACAGTCGATTGGCTGTTCCGCGAGTATAAGCAAACCAAGGCATATCTTGAAAAGGTCTCCGAGCGCTCCCGCCGCGATTACGAGCGGACAATGTTGCTTGTGGCAGACATGGGCACCAAGAAGGGCGACCGCGTCGGTGATCGAAAGGTCAAGGCGATTACGCCGGTTTCAGCCGATAAGATTTACGAGTTGATTATTGCCGGTCCGCGCGGGCTGCGACCGCGCCAGGGCGAAAAGGTTGTCGGGTTGTGCGCACGTGCTTGGAGCGTCGTACATCGGCTTTATCCCGACGTCTTCAACCAGGACATTCCAAACCCATGGCGCGGTGTGACAAAGAACCGACGAACTAAAGCTGTCAAGCCGGCAGCTACCCGCGACCAGGTCTACAGTTTCACCAAAACAGCGATTCAGGCTGGCTATCCAGAAGCTGCGGCTGCAGCCGTTATTTGTTTCGAGTGGCTGCAACGTCCCGAGAACGTTTTGGCTGGCTACATCCGATGGACGGATTACAGAGGCCGCGATGCACCCATAGCTATCCGCATCTTTCATCATAAGACCGGCGCCGTTGTCCTTCACCCGCTTCAGGACGGCGACGGCACTCTATTTTATGCCGATGCTGAGGACGTGCTCGCCAGGGTGCCCCGTCGCGGCATTCCAATGATCCTGCACGAAACGCGCGGCAAGACTGAACCTGGCAAGCCGAAGCCCACCAAGCTCTATTCAGAAAGTGGCATGGCCAAATTGGTTCGGCGGCTTCGGACTGAGGCTGGGCTGCCGGCAATGTTCACCCTCGATGCCTGTCGGCACGGCGGAATGACCGAGCTCGAAGAAGCCGAGCTCACCGACGGTCAAGGTCGCGCTCTCTCCGCGCACAAGAGCCGTGCATACGAAGGCTATGCCAAGCGAACGATGGAACGAGCGCTAGCAGCGACACGAAAACGACATGCGCATCGGATCGCAGCTTCGTCGAACGCGCAGGGAACAGAATTTCGGAATGAAGCGCAGAATGAATTTCGGAATGACGACGGCGGGTCGAACAGCGCCGCCAAATAGCTCATGTCTTTCAGTGCGTTGATTGGCTGGGGCGCCAGGATTCGAACCTGGGAATGGCGGAATCAAAATCCGCTGCCTTACCACTTGGCTACGCCCCATCGCGCGGTCGGATTGCCGTTGCCCACCCTGGGGCGTCGGCGGGCGCACCATAGCGGCGGCGTCTTCGGCGATCAATGTTCGTGGCTAGCCGGCCGGCGCCGAAATACCTATTTGCCAAGCTGCCGCCATTCGAGAATTGTCCCAATGAGTGATTCCAGCCCTTCAATCATCGAGACGCGACGTGACCAGATCCTGCCGCATCTCGATGCGACCGATATCGAGCGCGCATGGCGCTTTGGCGAGGTACGCCGCTTCGCGCGGCGAAACGTTGGCGAAAATTGGCGAAATCGGCGTCGGCCTCGCCATCGTTCTCAGCGGCCAGGTTGACGTCTACCGCTACGACGCCCACCGCATGCGCCAGCACTTCTACACTTTTGGTCCGGGCGCCTTCCTGGGCGAACTCGCGCAGCTCGCCGGCCGGCCGTCATTCGGCGACGCCGAAGTCACCCAGCCGGTCGAGGCCCTGATCTTTTCGCCCGACCGGATGCGCGCACTGCTCATCGCCGAAGCCGAGCTTGGCGAACGGCTGATGCGCGCGCTGATCCTGCGCCGCACGCAAATGCTCCAGGACGGCGTCGGCGGACCGGTGATCGTCGGCCGTGCTGAAAATCCCAACGTGCTGCGGCTCGAGGGTTTTCTCGCGCGCAACGGCACGCCGCGCATGCGGCTCGATCCCGAAACCGATCCCGAGGCGAAAGCGCTGATCGATCGTTTCCATGTCGATCCGGGACAGTTGCCAATTGTGCTCTGTCCGAGCGGAGAAGTCTTGCGCAATCCGAGCGACGATGAATTGGCGCGTTGCATCGGATTGGTCGGCCCGATCGATCCGCAGCGGCTCTATGACGTCGCCATCGTCGGAGCGGGACCGGCAGGCCTTGCCACATCGGTTTATGCGGCATCCGAAGGACTTTCCGTGCTGGCGCTGGACTGCCGTTCGTTCGGCGGCCAAGCCGGCGCCTCGTCGCGCATCGAGAATTATCTCGGCTTTCCCACCGGCATCAGTGGAATGGCGTTGATGGCTCGCGCTTATAACCAGGCGCATAAATTCGGGGCGGAGACTGCGATCCCCAACGAGGTGATCGGTTTCGATGCGCTTGACAATCACGCCACACGTTTTGTCTTGAAGCTCGCCAGCGGCGAGCGCGTGTCCGCCCGATCGATTGTGATTGCGAGTGGCGTGAATTACCGACGGCTCGCGGTAGAGAATATCGACGCCTATGAAGACTCCAGCGTTCATTACTGGGCGTCGCGGATCGAAGCGCGGTTGTGCGCCGACCAGGAGGTCGTCCTGGTCGGCGCCGGCAATTCGGCAGGTCAGGCAGCGGTGTTTCTCGCCGAGCATGTCGCCAAAGTGTGGATGCTGGTGCGCGGAGCCGATCTCGGAGCGACCATGTCGCGGTATCTCGTCGACCGGATCAGCGGGCTTGCCAATGTCGAGGTGCTCACGCGCACGCAGGTCTGTACGCTGGAAGGAGCCGATGGCGTGTTGTCGGCCGTGCAGTGGCAACGCACCGCGACCGGAGAAAAAGTTCGACGCCCCATTCGCCACATGTTCCTCTTTATCGGCGCCGACCCGAATACCGGCTGGCTGGCCGGCTCCGGCGTCGCGCTCGACCCCAAAGGCTTCGTGCTGACCGGAGCGGACGCTGGCGAACATCGGCGCTCGCTGGAAACGAGCCACCGCGGAGTCTATGCCATCGGCGACATCCGCGCCGGCTCGACCAAGCGGGTCGCCGCCGCAGTCGGCGAAGGCGCGCAGGTCGTCGCCGCTTTGCATGCCTATCTGGCAGCGCAGAAACAGGCTACGGTAGCGCAAGCCGACCAGATTTCTCTACAACCGCGCTTATCCTGATACGGGGCCAAGCTGTCGAGGCCAAGCTATCAAAGGCCGCAGCACGCCATATAATGACATTATATATGTAACGGGTGCATATATGTAACGGGTGCATATATGTAACGGGTGCATATAACGCGTGCGCCGGGCTCCCGCCGGTGCTCATTCCTGAATATCCGAGCGGAGATTGCCCGTGACCTATCATGCCCCTCTCGCCGACATGAGTTTTGCGCTCAAATACGGGACGTCGCTGCTGCCGGCGCTTGAAGAAGGCTTGCTCGGCGATCTGACCATGGACGATGTCGAGGCGGTGCTGGCCGAAGCCGGCCGCATGGCCGCCGAGGTGATCGCGCCGCTCGACCGGGTCGGCGACCGCGTTGGCGCGACCATCAAAGACGGCGTCGTGACCACCGCGCCGGGCTGGAAGGAAGCGTATGACGCATGGCGCAAAGGCGGCTGGAACGGGCTCGCTTCGCCGGCCGAATGGGGCGGCCAGGGCTTGCCGCAAATCGTCAACGCCGCATGCACCGAAATGTGGAACGGCGCCTCGATGGCCTTCGGCGTCGGACCGTTGCTGACCATGGGCGCCATCGATGCGCTCAATGTCCATGGCAGCGACGTGCTCAAGCGCAGCTATCTCGAAAAGCTCGTGACCGGCGAATGGATGGGCACGATGCACCTGACCGAGCCGCAGGCCGGTTCGGATGTGGGTGCGCTGCGCACGCGCGCGGAACGCGCCGGCGACGGCACCTACCGCATCACCGGACAAAAGATCTTCATCACCTACGGCGAACACGACCTGACCGACAATATCATCCACTTCGTGCTGGCGCGGCTGCCGAACGCGCCGCCCGGCACGCGCGGAATTTCGCTGTTCCTGGTGCCGAAATTTCTGCTCAACGCCGACGGCTCGCTTGGCGCCCGCAACGATCTGCGCGCGCATTCGATCGAGCACAAGCTCGGTATCCACGGCTCGCCGACCTGCACCATGGTGTTCGGCGATCACGGCGGCGCCATCGGCTTTTTGATCGGCGAAGAGAATGCCGGCATGGCCTGCATGTTCACCATGATGAACCGCGCGCGGCTCGCCGTCGGCCTGCAGGGCGTCGGCATCGCCGAACGCGCCACCCAGCAGGCGATCGCCTATGCGCGCGAGCGCAAACAAGGCCGCACACCGGGAATGCCGGCGAAGGAATCCGCGCCGATCATCGCGCATCCGGACGTCAAGCGCATGCTCATCACCATGCGCGCACTCACGCAGGCCGCGCGCAGTATTGGCTATGCGACAGCGCTCGCGCTCGACCGCGCCGAGCGCGGCGCGGACAAGACGGCGCGCGAGGCCGGGCATGCCCGCGCCTCGCTGCTCACGCCGCTTGCCAAGGCCTTTTCGAGCGATATCGGCATCGAAGTCGCTTCGCTCGGCGTGCAGGTGCATGGCGGCATGGGCTTCATCGAGGAAACCGGCGCGGCGCAGCTTTATCGCGACGCGCGCATCGCCGCGATCTACGAAGGCACCAACGGCATCCAGGCGATCGATCTCATCACCCGCAAGCTGCCGCTCGACGGCGGCGCGGCGGTCGAGACCTATCTGGCCGAACTGCGCGGCATCGTCGAGGCGGTGAACGCCACCAACGACCCAGCGCTCGGCTGGTCGGGCTTGCGGCTTGAAGAGGCGCTCGGCAGCCTGACGCGGGCAACGCGCTGGATGCTGGCGCATCTGGAAAAAGACATCAATCAGGCGCTGGCCGGCGCGACACCCTATCTGCGCCTGTTTTCCATCGCCGCCGGGGGCTGTCTGCTCGCCCAGCAGGCGCTCGCGGCCCTGCGGCTGAATACGGATACCGGCTCGCGCGTCGTGCTGGCGCGGTTTTTCGCCGAGAATATCGTCGTCCATGCGCCGGCGCTCGAGCGCGCGATCGTCGAGGGCTCGGGCGGCGTGCTCGCCGCCGACGCGGCTTTGGCCGACTAGAAATTTCTTTTCATGTCGACGCTGCTGATCACTCATCCCGCCTGTCTCGAGCATCTCACGCCGCTCGGCCATCCGGAGCGGCCCGAGCGGCTGCGCGCCATCGAGCACGCGCTCGAGATCGAGAAGTTCCAGTCGCTCGCGCGCGTCCAGGCGCCGCAGGCGTCGCTCGAGGTCATCGCGCTGTGTCATCCTTTTGATTACATCATACAGATCAGGGAAGCGACGCCGACGGAGGGCATCGTGCATCTCGATGCCGACACCTCGATGTCGCCGGGCACGTTCGAAGCGGCTTTGCGCGCCGCCGGCGGCGCCATTCATGCCGTCGACGAGGTGGTGAACAAAAAAGCCGCCAACGCCTTCGTCGCCGCGCGGCCGCCCGGCCATCATGCCGAAACGGCAAGGCCGATGGGCTTTTGTATTTTCGACAATGCCGCAATCGCCGCGCGCTATGCGCAGAAGCGTTACGGCATCGCGCGCGCAGCCATTGTCGATTTCGACGTGCATCACGGCAACGGCTCGCAGGAGATTTTCTGGGCCGACAAGACCGTGATGTATTGCTCGACCCATCAGATGCCGCTTTATCCCGGCACCGGCGCGATCACCGAAACCGGCGAATACGATACGGTCGTCAATGCGCCGCTGCGTCCGGGCGACGGCGGCGAGGCGTTCCGCGCCGCCTTCGAGAACCGGCTGCTGCCGCGGCTGCGCGATTTCGCGCCCGAGCTTTTGATCATTTCCGCCGGCTTCGACGCCCATATGCGCGATCCGCTCGCCAACTTGAACCTGCTCGAAGCCGATTTCACATGGGCGACGCAAAAGATCATGGACGTGGCCGACCGCCACGCGGAAGGCCGCGTCGTCTCGCTGCTGGAGGGCGGCTACGATCTCGAAGCGCTGGCAAATTCGGCGGCCGCGCATGTGACTGCGCTGATGCATGGATAGTGCGGAAGGTGACGAATTTTTCCGCTCATTCCCGCGCAATCGGGTATCCAGTTCTGGGTCCGCCGCCTACGCCGGGGACGCGCGGGTAAGAAACAGGCGCGTTTCGGTTTCATCGGTTTCGATCTAAAGTAAGGACATGAGTCGGAGAGTTCGCCATGGCGCAACAAAATAACAATCAGACTGACGTCGATGTCAGTCAGCTCTCGTTCGAGCGCGCAATCGAGGAACTTGAATCGATCGTGCGGCGGCTCGAGGACGGCAAGGTGCCGCTCGAGGAATTGGTCGCCATCTATGAGCGCGGCGAAACACTCAAGCGGCGCTGCGAGGATCTGTTGCGGCAGGCGGAAGCGCGGGTGCAGAAAATCACGCTCGATTCGTCGGGCAATCCGACCGGCGCCGAGCCGCTGGACGTGGAATAGCAGCGGACCACATGATCAACCCCTGGATCGTTCTGACCATGCGCGCCTTCCAGCTCAGCTGGGAAGCGCAAAACGTGATCGCGCTTCGCATGCTGCGGCTCGCCTCGGGCGACGTGCGTGGGCAAGCCGAGCTCAACCGCATGGTGGTCGAGAAGATCGCCGCGCTCGCCGAAGCGCAGGTGGCCGCGACGGCGGCGATGATGAACGGCCGCAAGGATCATGTCATCGCCGGCAAGGCGCTGACCGTTTACAAAAACCACGTGCGCGCCAACAGGCGCCGGCTGTCGGAATCGTAATTTCTTGCGCAAGGCCCTTTGATGCGCTCTCGTCGCCAGCGCCCCCTCCATCTTGCCGGTGCATGGTCCGCCGCGCCACTCCGTTTCTCGTCGCGAGGCGGACAAACGATGAGCGTCCTCGCGGCGCATTCGCGTCCGAAGTTTGCGAGCGCAGCGCCGCAATCCAGACTGCAACCTGAGCGCCCTGGCCGCCCTGGATTGCTTCGCCGCTAGCGCTCCTCGCAATGACGCAAGCGACTTCGTTCTCGCAACACTTTGTGCCCGAGCTCTGTCCACCAGCACGCACAAAATAGACTCGCTTCCGGCACATAAAGAGGGAAGCGGAGCGCCGAGAGGCGCAAGTTTTATTTGGTCCGCGCGGCACCGGTGCGTGTTGCCATGGACCGGCACCTCGGGCGCGGAAGCGCGCCACAGACGCCATTGCTTGCGCAACGCATCTGCTTGCGGGGCGCGCTCGCCTTCCGGCGCTCCGCCGCGGCTCTCGCCAGGGCGAACGCATCCGCCATTGGCTCAGCTCCAGTTCCCGCGTTTCCTGAGACCCGGCTTAACGGGCGTTACCCGTTTTCGCCTGTCACAAGTCTACCGAGCTCCTCGGAGACCGATCGTCATGCCGGTCGAGCGGTGGCCCAGAGCCGCCCGGGAGCGGTTTGCGAGACCGCGCGCAGGCGCCGCGCCTTGCTCCGCAAACAGGATCGCATCCGGAATGCGTCCCTCGATGAGCAGGCGAACGCTACCGTAAACAGATTGGGGACGATTGTCAAGTCTTTTGTCGCCATATTGGGGACGGCCATCGAGGGCACAAAGACAGCGGCCGGCACGTTTTTGATCGCGGTCAGCGCACGGCGGCGCGGCGCGGCGGCTGATAGAGCACGACCACATAACGCGATCCGCAGCGCGGGCAGCGCAAACGGCTTTCCAGCCGCGAGAGCGGAAACGCCCTGCCCCGCGTCCACACCAGCGTCTCCATGTCCAGCTCCTTGCGGTAATTGCATTCGCGACTCGATTGCGAATGCGGTCCTTCGGAGCGGCCGTAAGCGCAGCGCACGGTGACGCGCCAGCCTTGCGAACAAGCTTCGCCGAGCGTTTCGACCGCCATCGAAAGCCTCGCACGTGGACATAACTGGGCCTTGACTTTCGAGAACAAAAAGAGAACAATCCTTCGTCCGAGTCAAGGAGGCGACCGTGGAACCGGACAAGAGAAGTGCTTGGTTGCGTAAGCTCGATGAAGAGTGCCCGTATCAAGTCGTGCTGCCGCGGCGGCAGCTGACCGATGACAGCGCGATCCTGGATTTTCTGCTCGCCCATGTCGGCAAGTTCGACATGTATGTCGAGGACGATTATGCGGCGTTCGTACGCTATTGCTTCGAGGATCCGCTCGACGCCGAAATTTTTCGTGCGCGCTTCGAGCCGAAGATCGAGCGGTTGAAGCTCGCGGGTTGACCGCTCGCGCCGTCGCCGAGCCCGGCGCATCCTTCAAGGACATGCGAACTCAACACGGCTTGCCCGCGCATATTCTCCGGGCGGCCGTTAGACGGTCGACCTGAGATCACCGACTTGAGACGGACCGATTTGAGACGGACCGACTTGAGACGACCGATTTGAGACGACCGATTTGAGAAAAGGTCTGAGCCGATCGTGCTGTGCCTGCTCGGCAAACAACTAAAAAACGCGCTGAAGGCGCACATCATTTGTCATGATGGCGAGCCGGCAAAGAAGCGTGGCGTTATCTAATTTGTGTCGTTGCGAAAATCTGCCACGAGAAACGATGCGCAACATTGCATAGAACTTCCTGCGAGACGGCAGGAGAGTGTTAGAGATACTGACAATTAGCGGACCAAAGATCAGCTTAAACAGCATTGCGTCGGTGTCAGGCGACCTCGGCCGGACTAGAATGACAGCTCTCGGGGCATACGGCGGGAGGGTCAAGCATGGAGAAATAAAACCATGACTAGACCACTAACCGGTCTCAAATCGATCGCCGCTGCAACGGCGATCCTGAGCACGGCCTTCGTAGCCAATGCAACAGCGGAGACGGCCACGAAGGGAATGTCACCAGCCCAAGCCCAGCCGACAATACAAAGCACCACCAAAGACATGAAAGACATGGCTACCTATGACCATGTCACGCCGCGCCATCATTATTATACCTCTCCCGGCAGGGTCGTGTACCGGTATCGGTACATCTATGTCTACAGACCTTATTGGCGGCGTCCGCTCTATGCCTATGCCGGTGCACCTTATTGGCGGCGTCCGCTCTATGCCTATGCCGGCGCACCTTATTGGCGGCGTCCACTCTATGCCTATGCCGGTGCACCTTATTGGCGGCGTCCGCTCTATGCCTATGCCGGTGCACCTTATTGGCGGCGTCCGCTCTATGCCTATGCCGGTGCACCTTATTGGCGGCGTCCACTCTATGCCTACGCCGGCGGCCTATTGGGGATGGCGGCGTCCATTCTACGGCTACGCCGGCGGATCCTATTGGGGATGGCGGCGTCCATTCTACGGCTACGCCGGTGGATCCTATTGGGGATGGCGGCGTCCATTCTACGGCTATGCCGGCGGACCCTATTGGGGATGGCGGCGGCCGTACTATGCCTATGCTGGCGGAGCCTATGCTGGCGGAGCTTATTGGGGATGGCGGCGTCCATTCTACGGCTACGCCGGTGGACCTTATTGGGGATCGACTTGGCGGAATTGGGGATGGAACCGTCCGCTTTACGCCTATGCCGGCGGAGCCTATCTCGGTGTGAACGGCTTCAATACCGGCTGGTCCTGGTAAGCGAACTCCCACACGCAGCGGCGAAAAGCCCGGCAAACTGCCGGGCTTTTTGTTTCATTCACGCCTTCCGGTTCGGCAGCTTCTGCCGCACCTTGCCGATCTCGGCCCAGGCATCATCCTTGATCCGCTTTTTCAGATCGAGCAGGGAAAAATCGTTGCCGCCGCTCGTGCGCGACAGCCGCTCCCAGGTGAGCGGCGCCGATACTGGCGCGCCCGGCCGCGCCCGCGTCGAGTAGGGCGCGATGGAGGTCGCTTCACGCGAGTTGCGGAAATAATCGATGAAGATGCGGCCCTTGCGCAGCGATTTGGTCATTTTGGCGAGATAAAGCTTCGGACTGTCCGCGGCCATGCGCACGGCGATTTGGCCGGAGAACAGCTTGGCGGTGTCCCAATCGACGTCTTCGATCGGCACGACGACGTGGATGCCCTTGCCGCCCGAAAGCTTGACGAAGCTTTCGAGCTTTTCGGCCGCGAGCCGCTCGCGCACCTCGCGCGCGGCGGCGACGATCTGCTGCCAGGCGACGTCCTCGCCGGGATCGAGATCGAACACGATGCGGTCGCAGGTTTCCAAGCTGTCGAGCCGCGAGCCGCGCACGTGAATCTCCAACGCGCCGGACTGCACGAGCGCGACCAGATCGTCGACATTCTGCACCGCGATCACGTCGTGATCCTTGCCGGCGACGGTGCGGCGAAGCGGCGACGACTTCACATTCGAGGCGATGTGCTTCTGAAAGAACGTCTCGCCGCCGACGCCTTCGGGTGCGCGCACGAGCGACAGCGCGCGGTTGAGAATGTGCGGCTTGATCCAATCCCAGACCGAAACGTAATACGCGGCCAGCTCCTTTTTGGTGACGCCAATGTCCGGCCAATAGACGCGGTCGGGATGGGTGAGCGAAAGCGCGCCCTCGCCGGCGACATTTGCGCTTTTCCGGCTCTTCGTGTCGGCGGCTGCGCGCGCTCGCGCCGCGCGCACGACGCTGCGCGCCGGTTGCGCTGGCGCCGCCGGGCGCGACGCCGGCACTTCGCGCACCACTTCCTGCGCTGTCTTGTCCTCGCGGATGCCCTTGAACGAGGCCTGCCGCAGCACGCCGCCATGGGTCACGCCGGCAAATTCCGCTTCGATCACGATCTTCGGCTCGACCCAGACCACGTCCTTGCGCCGTTCGTCGGGCGGCAACGCAACCGGCCGCCGCTCGACGCGCAACGGCGCAAGCCGCCTGAACAATTCATGCGCCATTTGTTGCGTATAGCCGGTGCCGACGCGGCCGGCATAACGGAGCTCGCCGTTCTCGTAAACGGCCAGGATGAGCGCGCCGATCGCCCGCGGCACCGCGGTCGAAGGCGTGTAGCCAACGACGATGAATTCCTGCCGGCCGTGACATTTGGCCTTGATGAAGTTGTCGGTGCGGCCGGAGCGGTAGGGCGCGCTCCGCCGTTTCGAGACGATGCCTTCGAGCCCCATCTCGCAGGCGTGGCGCAGAATGACGGGGCCGGCTTCGTCGACATCGTCGGTGTAGCGGACGATGTCGTTCCTGCCGCGGCCGGCAAGCAATTTGGCGAGCGCCGCCTTGCGTTCGACCAGCGGCTCGGGCGTCAGATCGCGGCCGTCGAGATACAACAGATCGAAAACATAATAGACGAAGCGATCGGTGCGTCCGTCTTTCAGATCCGTCTGCAACAGGGAAAAATTGCTGATGCCACGCTCGTCTTCGACGACGATTTCGCCGTCGAGCAAAGCGGTCGCGGCGGGCAGTGCGGCCACCGCCGCGGCGACCGGCGGAAAGCGGTGCGTCCAATTCTGCTGCTTGCGCGTCAGCAATCGCACCTTGCCGTCTTCGAGCCGCGCCTCGATGCGATAGCCGTCGAATTTGATCTCGTGCAGCCAATCGGGCCCGCTTGGCGCGCGGTCGTAAAGCGTGGCGAGACCCACCGGAACGAAGTCCGGCAGCGGCTTCGATGCGGCGGAAGCTGCGGCTTTGGTTTTCTTGTCTGCTTTGGCTTTTCCGTTCGCTTTGGCTTGTGCACCGCCATCGCTCGTCTTCGCCTTCGACCGCGGGCGTGCCCGCGCGCGCGTGGCGGCGATTTGCTGAACCTTCTGTTTGAAGGTCGTCTTGTCTTGTGCTTTGGCGCCGTTCGACCGGTTGGAGTGCCACTCCCGCTTCTTGCCTTTGCCGGCGGCGATTTCCTCGATCGAGCGGCCGGTCACGACCGAACGCGATTTCTCTTCCAATATGTCGTGATCGCGCGGGCCGCGCGCGTCCTCGTCCTTGCCCTTGATCAGCAGCCAGTTTTCGTTGCGCTCGCCGGCGCGCGCGCGCATGCGCACCAGATGCCAGCGGCCGTGAAGCTTCTCACCTTCCAGATCGAAGACGAGATGCCCTTTGGCTAAAGCTTTGTGCGGATCGCCTTCGGGCGACCAGGTGCCGCGATCCCAGATCATCACGGTGCCGCCGCCATACTCGCCTTCCGGGATGGTGCCCTCGAACGTGTTGTATTCGACCGGATGATCCTCGACGTGCACGGCAAGCCGTTTCTCGCCGGGATCGAGGCTCGGGCCGCGCGTCACCGCCCAGCTCTTCATCACGCCGTCGAGTTCCAGGCGCAGGTCGTAATGCAGCCTGCGCGCCGCATGCTTCTGGATGACGTAGCGGCGACCGCCGGCGGCGCCCTTGCGCCCGCGCGGCTCCGGCGTTACGCCGAATTTTCGCTTTTTCCGGTAGGTTTCCAGCGCCACGGAAATTAACTTTTTGGTTCAGTGTCGTTTTCCAGCCACACGGCACCAATTTCCGCCGAGGCCTAGCCGAAGCGTCGAAAAAGCTTAGCTAACGCCTTCCGGCCGTGGCAAAACCCGCTGCCACGGACCAACATACGCGCCATTCTCTCAACGTGGGAGTCTCTCGGCCGGTTCCGCGGCGGCAAAGCGGCTAAATTGCGCTTAAGACCCAAAGTGGTGTAAGCATTGCCGGTTTATGCGCAAGCGCTGGTCAACCAGCCGGGACCGACCCTAATATTCGCCGATTAGGCCGCCGCGCCAACGAGGCTAATAAGAAGGAGTATTCGCGTGACCGTTCAGTCCAAGACCCCGTTGCTGGATCTGGTCAACACGCCAAGCGACTTACGCAAGCTCGAGGAAGCCCAACTCCGCCAGCTTGCCGACGAGTTGCGCAGTGAGACGATCGACGCTGTCGCGGTCACCGGCGGTCACCTGGGCGCCGGTCTCGGCGTGATCGAGCTCACGGTTGCGCTCCATTATGTCTTCGATACGCCCAATGATCGGCTGATCTGGGACGTCGGCCACCAGGCTTATCCGCACAAGATCCTGACCGGCCGGCGCGACCGCATCCGCACGCTGCGGCAGGGCGGTGGCCTGTCCGGCTTCACCAAGCGCGCCGAGAGCGAATACGATCCGTTCGGCGCCGCGCATTCCTCGACCTCGATTTCCGCCGGTCTCGGCATGGCGGTCGCCCGCGATCTCGACGGCAAGAAGAACAACGTCATCGCCGTGATCGGCGACGGCGCCATGTCGGCGGGCATGGCCTATGAGGCGATGAACAATGCCGGCGCGATGAATTCGCGTCTGATCGTCGTGCTCAACGACAACGACATGTCGATCGCGCCGCCGGTCGGCGCGCTCTCGGCCTATCTCGCCCGCCGCGTGTCCGGCCCCGCCTATCGCGGCTTGCGCCATTGGATGCGGCAGATCGCCAAGCGGCTGCCGAGCCGCATGTTGGAGAAACGCGCGATCGCGATCGAGGAATATGCCCGCGGTCTCGTCACCGGCGGCACGCTGTTCGACGAGCTCGGCTTCTTCTATGTCGGCCCGATCGACGGCCACAACATCGACCATCTGTTGCCGGTCCTCAAAAACGTGCGCGACGCCGGCAACGGACCGTTCCTGGTCCACGTCGTGACGCAGAAGGGCAAGGGCTACGCGCCGGCGGAAAAATCCGCCGACAAGTATCACGGCGTGGTCAAGTTCGACGTGGCGACCGGCGCGCAGGTGAAAGCCAAGGCGTCGGCGCCGGCGTACCAAAAAGTCTACGGCGAAAGCCTGATCAAGGAAGCGCGCAAGGACCCGAAGATCGTCGCCATCACCGCGGCGATGCCGTCCGGCACCGGTGTCGATCTGTTCCAGAAAGAGTTTCCCGATCGCACCTTCGATGTCGGCATCGCCGAGCAGCATGGCGTGACGTTCGCCGCCGGGCTCGCGACCGAAGGCTTCAAGCCGTTCGCGACCATCTATTCGACCTTCCTGCAACGCGCCTACGATCAGGTCGTGCACGACGTCGCAATCCAGAAGCTGCCGGTGCGCTTTGCGATGGACCGCGCCGGCCTTGTCGGCGCCGACGGTCCGACCCATGCCGGCTCGTTCGACATCGCCTATCTCGGCTGCCTGCCGAATTTCGTGCTGATGGCGGCGGCCGACGAAGCTGAGCTGGTTCACATGGTGGCGACCGCCGTCGCGATCGACGACCGGCCTTCGGCACTGCGCTATCCGCGCGGCGAAGGCCGCGGAGTGCCGATGCCGGACGAAGGCAAGCCGCTCGAAATCGGCAAGGGCCGCATCCTGCGCGAAGGCACCAAAGTGGCGATCCTCTCGTATGGCGCGCGGCTCGGCGAATGCCTCAAGGCCGCCGACGAGCTCAGTGCGCATGGACTCTCCAGCACGGTCGCCGATGCGCGCTTCGCCAAGCCGCTCGATGTCGACCTCTTGCTGCGGCTCGCGCGCGAACACGAAGTGCTGCTGACCATCGAGGAAGGCGCGATCGGCGGCTTCGGATCCTTCGTGCTGCAGACGCTCGCCGAGCAAGGCGTGCTCGACCGCGGCATCAAGGTGCGGCCGATGGTGCTGCCCGACATCTTCATCGATCACGACTCGCCGAACGCGATGTATGCCAAGGCAGGACTCGACGCCAAAGGCATCGTCGCCAAGGCGTTCGAAGCGCTCGGGCAAAATCTGCGCGGCGACGTGGTGAAGCTGGCGCGGTAGTAGGCTCATTAACGCTGACTTTCTTCCGTCACCCTGAGGTGCGAGCAAAGCGAGCCTCGACGGGCGACGGCCCAGGCCGTGCATCCTTCGAGGGCCGCCAATAGCGCGTCGAAGACGCGCATAGACGCGCTTATGGCCGCCTCAGGATGACGGTGAACTGATGCCCACCCGCGAGCGCGCCGACCGCCTTCTGGTGTCGCGCGGCTTGTATGAAAGCCGCGCGCGCGCCCAGGCCGCGATCGCCGCGGGTTTGGTCACCGCCGACGGCGTTCCGATCCGCAAGGCCTCGGACGCGATCGCAACGACCGCCGCGATCGAGGCAAAGCCCGAGCACCCTTACGTCTCGCGCGGCGGGATCAAGCTTGCGGCAGCGCTCGATCACTTCCATCTCGATGTGGCCGGCCATGTCTGCCTCGATGTCGGCGCGTCGACCGGCGGCTTCACCGAGGTGCTGGTGGCGCGCGGCGCCAAGCGCGTTTACGCAGTCGATGTCGGCACCGGCCAGCTTCACCCGCGCCTGCAAGCGCACGCGGAGATCGCGTCCATGGAGCAAACCGACATCCGCACGCTCGATCCCTCGCGGCTTGCCGAGCCGCCGGATCTTGCCGTCATCGACGTGAGCTTCATCTCGCTCAAATTGGTATTGCCGGCGATCGGCACGCTTTTGCGCACGCCCGCGGCGATCGTCGCGCTGATCAAGCCGCAATTCGAAGCCAAGCGGTCCGCGATCAAGAAAGGCATCGTGCGCGATCCGGCGGTGCATGCCGCGGTCTGCGACGACATCGCGGCCTTCTTTGCATCAGCAGGTTGGCGCGTGAGCGGCGTCATTCCGTCGCCGATCGAAGGCGGCGACGGCAACCGCGAATTCTTCATCGAGGCGGAGCGTGGTTGAGCGGCTGCGGATCGTCGGCATCGGGCACCGCGGCGACGGCGTCGCGCAAAGCCCCGGCGGCGCGATCTATGTGCCCGGCACGCTGCCCGGCGAAACGGTCGAGGTCGAGGAGGTCCCCGGCCATCCCGACCGTCGCCGGCTTCTGCACATCGAAAGCGGCAGCGCGGAGCGCATCGCGCCGATCTGTCCGCATTTCGGCGTCTGCGGCGGCTGCGCCGTGCAGCATTGGGACGATACGCATTACCGCGCGTGGAAGCGCGGTCTCGTGGTCGAGGCCTTGCGCCAGGCGGGACTCGAAGCGCCGGTCGCCGAACTCATCGACGCTCATGGCGAGGGCCGCCGGCGCGCGGTCTTTCATGCGCGCAGCGGCAGCCAAAGCGTGCTGGAAGTGGGCTTTGCCGCCGCGCGCACGCACCGGATCGTGGCGATCGACCGCTGCCCGGTGCTGGCGCCGGGCTTAAGCGGCGCGATCAAAGCGGCGTGGTCGCTCGCCGAAGCGCTCAGTCCGGCCAAAAAGCCGCTCGACATTGCGGTTACCGCCAGCGACGCCGGTCTCGATGTCGATGTGCGCGGTTCGGGACCGCTGAAGCCCGCGCTGATCACCGCGCTGGCGCGGATTGCCGCCAAGCACGATCTCGCCCGTCTCACGCGCCACAGCGAACTGATTGCGCTCGCGCGGCCGCCGACCTTGCGCATCGGCAAGGCGATTGTGGATCTGCCGCCCGCCGCCTTCCTGCAAGCCACCGCCGAAGGCGAGGCGGCGCTGGCGCGGCTCACGCTTGCCGCCTGCCTGGACGCGGCCAAAGTCGCCGACTTGTTCGCCGGCATCGGCCCATTCGCGTTGCGGCTCGCCGAGCGGGCACGCGTCGCCGCCATCGACGACGACGAAGCCGCGCTCACCGCGCTCAAGCGCGCCGCTGCCGCGGTTCAAGGCCTCAAGCCGGTCGAGACCGAGCGGCGTGACTTGTTCCGCCGGCCACTGATCGCGGCCGAGCTGAAAGGCTTCGACGCGGTCGTCTTCGATCCGCCGCGCCAGGGCGCAGAGGCGCAGGCGCGCGAACTGGCGGCGAGCCGCGTGCCCGTGGTCGTTGCGGTATCGTGCAATCCCGCGACATTTGCGCGCGATGCGGCAACCCTGGTCGAGGCCGGTTACCGGCTCGGCGCGGTCACGCCGGTCGATCAATTTCGCTATGCCGCGCATGTGGAAATCGTGGCGCGGCTGGAGCGCTAGATCATGTCCCGGAAAAAGCCTGCCCCGGACTTGATCCGGGATGGAAAGCGGTTTTCCGAAAAAGATATGCAACCACGCAAGAATCGAGAGCATCGCGGAAACGCCCTGCCCCTTTGACCTAGATCAATACATCTCCGCAGCAGAGCTTGCAGAAATAAACATCTCGGGCTTTTTGGGTTCTTCCCCCTCCCCAACCCCGACGAATGAATCCAGAGGGCCCGCAAACGAAGCCCCGGCCGATCCCGCGGCCGGGGCTTTTTTTCGGCTTTTTTACTTCAGATGAGTGACGATCCGATCACTTCGATCGCACTTCACATGCTCGAATAAGTTCACGTGCTCGGACTGGATTCGTGCTTGCTGGATTCGTGCTCGCCGCA
Organism: uncultured Alphaproteobacteria bacterium; assembly: GCA_963831135.1. Lineage (GTDB taxonomy): Bacteria > Pseudomonadota > Alphaproteobacteria > Rhizobiales > Xanthobacteraceae > BOG-931. Next base: position 74,333 of record CAWHPH010000029.1, on the reverse strand, counting down.
TTCATGCTTGCGCCTTGCGCGCGAACGAGCCGCGGGAATGGACGGAGATTTGCGGCGCAATTGCGCGGCCCCGCTGGAATTCATTCCCCGACTTGATCGGGCGGGGACAAACGGAAGCAAAAGTGCCGACTCGATTCGGTGGAACTTTACGCAAGATCAAGCCGAGTTCCACCGAACCGGTTAACGGCGCGTGCGCAACCTAAGCGGCAGCCGCAGCAGTTGCCGCCGCCTGCTCGGCGGAGAGTCCGTTGGAGAACATCCGCGCTCCCTTTTCCATGAATTTCCGGGTGTCATCGGCCAGATGTTTTCCGTCTTCCGCCAGCATCTGCAGATAGCGCGCCGCCCAGTCGCGCGACACCGCCATCGCGTCCGGAATCGTGCGCGTCGCGGACAGCTTGGAGGCATATTCGGAGGCGAGATCGGCCTCCGACTGGAAGCGATCCATCCAATGCCGGTTCGCTTCCTGGATCTCGTCAAGCAACTCGGTTTGCGCGTTTACGAACGCCTCAAAGCGCTTCTTGCCAAGCGCCGCGAACTCGCCGCTGTCGAAGGAAAAAGGAAAGGGCTTGTCGGTCTGAATCTGAGTTCTCGGTCATGATACGCCTCCGCCGTTGCAATGACTTTAACCTAAAAATATGACCCGCGAGCAACGGCTCCTTGATATGGATCAAGCATGTTACCGAATAGACATTCTCAACCGAATAGACATTCTCAACTGGCCATTGATACAATTGGTTTTCTTCCTGCAGAGCGGACTGGAGATCGGACTTGCGGATAGAACACTTCATGACGCGCCGGGTGGTGGCGGTCTCGCCCGATACGTCCATTCTCGCCGCGGCCAGGCTGATGCTGGAACACCATATCAGCGGCCTGCCGGTGGTCGACGCGTGCGGCCATGTCGTGGGTATTGTCAGCGAGAGCGATCTGCTGCGCGACGATGGCAAGGGGATGGCCGGCTCGCCTTGGCTGCAGCTCATGGTCGGACCGGACGCTCGGACCGGCGAGCCGGCGCAGCTTGGCGAGCGTAAAGTCGCCGAGGTCATGACGCGCGATCCGGTCACGGTCGCGCCGGCGGACTCGATCGCGCATGCCTGTCGGCTCCTCGAGCAGCGCGGCATCAAGCGATTGCCGGTGGTGCACGACGGCGAGCTCGTCGGCATCATCGCCCGCGCCGACCTGGTGCGGGCTTTCGCCCAGTCCGCGGAAAAATCCGCGCCGGCGCCGATGCCCGATGTGAGCATCGATTCGCGCCTGGCCGAGCTCGAACGGCAGATCTGGCGCAGTCGCGCGCGGGTGTCGCGGCCATTTTGAAGAGCTTTTTTGACTGACCGGCGGTGCCACCTTGGCCTCATCCGCGCTAACATTCATCGTTGCAGGTTTTCTCCCGCAGGCCTCTCCCCATGAATGCCCCGCCGTCCGCCCGATCGCCGTCCCGCTTCACCTGGGGCGTTTCCACATCCAGTTACCAGATCGAAGGCGCCGCCAATGAAGATGGGCGGGGCCTAAGCATTTGGGACACCTATTGCCGCCTGCCCGGCAAGATCGCCAATGGCGACACCGGCGACATCGCCTGCGATCACTATCACCGGTACCGCGAGGACGTAGCGCTCATGGGCGGGCTCGGCGTCAACGCCTATCGCTTTTCGGTGGCGTGGCCACGCGTGCTGCCGAGCGGCCGCGGCGCCGTCAACGAAGCAGGCCTCGCCTTCTACGACCGGCTGATCGATGCGCTGGTCGCAGCCGGCATCGAGCCGTGGCTTTGTCTCTATCACTGGGATCTGCCGCAGGCGCTGCAAGACCTCGGCGGCTGGACCAACCGCGATTGCGCGCAATGGTTCGCCGATTACGCCGACCTGATCGCGCGCCGCTACGGCGACCGGGTGAAGCGCTACGCGACATTCAACGAGCCGTGCGTGTTCACGCTCTTCGGCTATTGCCTCGGCGGCCAGGCGCCGGGAATTTCCGACCGCGCGATGCTGCTGCGCGCCATTCATCACGTGAATCTCGGCCATGGCGCCGCGGTCGACCGCTTGCGCGCTCTCGTCGCCGGCGCGTCGCTCGGCGCCATTCACAATTGCCAGCCGTGCCGGCCGGCGACCGAAAAGCCCGAAGATCGCGCCGCGGCCGAAACGCTCGACGCCTATTGGAACGGCGCCTTCCCGGATCCGCAGCTGCGCGGCTCCTATCCGCCCGCCTTGGCCGACGCGGTGGCGCCCTATCAAAAACCCGACGACCTTGCGCTTATCTGCCGGCCGGTCGATTGGTTCGGTCTCAACCATTATTCAGCGCATTATGTGGTCGCGAGCGACCGCAATCCGCTCGGCTTGTGGTTTGGCCCCGCGCCGGCCGGCGTGCCGCGATCCTCCATGGGCTGGCCGATCGAACCGGCGGCGTTCGGCGAAATCCTCACCACCATGTACGCGCGCTACGGTTTGCCGATCTATGTGCTGGAAAACGGCACGGCCAATGCCGACAAGCCGCTGCCCGATGGCGCGGTGCCGGATGAGCCGCGCATTTCCTATCTCCAGGCCTATACGGCGGCGATGTTCGATGCCATCGAGGCCGGAGTCGATGTGCGCGGCTATTTCGTCTGGTCGCTGCTCGATAATTTCGAATGGGGCTCGGGCTATAGCCAGCGGTTCGGGCTCGTCTATGTGGACTATCCGACCCAGCGCCGACTGCCGAAGGCGTCATTTCGCTGGTTTGGGCAGCTGATCAAGACTTCGCTCGGCTTTGCCTGTTCCGACTGCTTGACCCCATCGAGCGCCACGAGCAGCACGGCGACGCGGTTGGCGGCGGAGCGCCAATCCGACAGGCGCTGATAATTGTCGACCAGCCAATTGAACGCGACCTGGACGGTGACAAAAGCAGCCGACGCCTGGGTGAGTTCGCCGAGCGTCATGGTGCCGGCGAGATATTTGGGTACGCACAACGCCCAGCCGAAGACCGGCGCGAACAAAAGATCGGTCTGCGACACAAACGTCGTGCCCATCAATTGCCAGAGCAGTTGGCGCCAGCGCAGCAGCACCTGGGCAAGCGCCTCCCACACGGCGTGCTGCTGTTCGGTTTCACCGTCAGTCGCGGCGTGCTGGCCGGACTCGCGAATCTGATTGGCGGCCGCCAGGAATTCCGCCTCGCTTTGGCTTTGCAGCTGAATGATCCCTGGCAGGTTGCGGCCGATCGCCAGCATGAGGCCGGTAAAGACAAGCGCATAAATAACCGCGCCGATGACGAGATAGCCCGGCACGACCAAAACGATGCGACCCAGTGCGATCGTCAGCCCGCCGCCGACCGACCAGAGCACACCGGTAAAGATGAAGGCGGTCAGCACCGCGTTGACCAGCCCGAGCGTCAAATCGACCGGCGAGTCCGTCGCCGATTTCGCATCGAAGGCAATGCGGTATTCGGCATTCTTGTATGCGCCGGGCATCGACTCCAGCCGCCGATAGCGTTCGTTGCCGAGCCAGTCGCTGAGAATATTGGTCGTAAGCCATTGCCGCCATTTGCGCTGCGTGGTCATGCGCGCCCAGACCGAGGTGACTGACAACGCCACGCTCATTGTTGCTAGCGGCATGAAGATCACGACCTGGCTCCACAACGCACCGCTGTCGCGGCGCGCCAGGGCGTTGAAGAAATCGCGATTCCAGTAGTTCAGCCGGTACTGCACGGTCAGCTGCGAAACCGCGATGACGACCAGGCCGAGCGTCAACGGCCATGCGATCATGGCGGACTTGCCGCCCCAAAATCCCTTGGCGCTCGACCAGAAACGGGCAAGCCGCGCGCGATCCGAGTGATTGGCGTCCGACATCGCCCCCCTGCTTCGGCCACAAATGTTATGGGCGCCATTGCGGCGCCAACGCCGTTCGTCGGATCATTCCACGGCTGCGCGGCCCATGTCGAGATAGGCCTATTCGGGCTTAAAACACGTCCCGATTTGGCTCAATCGGGACGTGTTCTCGATTTCTTGTTCTCGATTCTGTTCTCGATTCCTGCGCGGCCGGTTTCCGCCCTCGGATCAAGTCCGAGGGCGGGCTTTTCCGATACAGCTTTAGTGGACGGTTTCGATCGCCAGCGCGATGCCCTGACCGCCGCCGATGCAGAGCGTGACGATACCGCGCCGAAGACCGTCGCGGCGCATCGAGTGAATGAGCTTGGTGGTCAGGATGGCGCCGGTCGCACCGATCGGATGACCATGCGCAACCGCGCCGCCTTCGACATTGACGATCTCTTCGGAAAATCCGAGCTCACGAGCGACCACGATGGCAATGGCGGCGAACGCTTCGTTGATCTCGACGCGTTGGACCGAACCCAATTCCCAACCGGCACGCTGCAATGCCTGCCTGACGGCGGGCACCGGTCCGAGACCGAACATGCCGGGCTCGACGGCCGCAATGCCGTAGGACACCAGGCGAGCCTGCGCCGCAAGCCCATGCTTGTCCGCCCATGCCGCGTCCGCGAGAACCATGGCTGCGGCAGCGTCGTTCAGGCCCGGCGCGTTGCCGGCGGTGATGGTGCCGTCCGGACGGAAGGCGGGCTTGAGCCGCGCGAGCGCTTCCAAGGTCGTGTCCGGGCGATTGGCCTCATCCTTGTCAAACACCGAGGGGCCCTTCTTGCCCGGCACTTCGACGGGCACGATCTGCGTCTTGAAATGGCCGGCGGTCTGCGCGGCGCCGAACAGCTGCTGCGAGCGCAGCGCCCAGCGGTCCTGCGCGTCGCGGGTGACCTGATATTTCTCGACCAGATCTTCGGTGTGCCAGCCGGAATGCTTGTCGGAAAACGCGTCGTTCAAGCCGTCGCGCAACACGCTGTCATAAAGCTGGCCGTCGCCCATGCGGTAGCCCCAGCGGGCGCGCGGGATCAGATAGGGCGCCTGATCCATACTCTCCATGCCGCCGGCGACCGCGACATCGATATTGCCGAGAAGAATCTCCTGCGCGGCGGAGACGACGGCTTGCGCGCCGGAACCGCAGACCCGATTGACCGTGAGCGCCGGAATCGTCACCGGCAATCCGGCATTGACGGCGGCCTGGCGCGCCGGATTCATTTTGCTGCCGGCCTGAATGACGTTGCCCATCACCACCGTCTGCACGTCGTCGGGGCGAAGCCCGGCCCGCGCAACGGCGCCGCCGATCGCGACCGTGCCGAGCGCCGGCGCCGGCACGTCCTTGAGCGTGCCGCCGAACGTGCCGATCGCGGTGCGCACCGGCTCGGCAAAGACCACTGAACGCGATGTCATGGCTGAAACCTCCTGATGGTGTGAAAGCGCGGCGTATCTGCAGCGCAGCGACCTAAACTTTCGCGAATCCCCCGTCGCGCGCTTGATATAAGTGTATATACGCTTAGATAGGCGCATATGCACTATTGTCAAGGATGAAAGCCGATGGCTGCACCGATCGCCGTCTTACCTGAACCATGCAACTGTCAGGCAGTGCGCGCGGCGGCGCGTCACGTCACGCAATTTTACGATCAGTGCCTGGCGCCGAGCGGACTGCGCACCAGCCAGTTCACGATCCTTGCAAAGCTCAGGCGAAGCGGCCCGCTGACCATCAATGCGCTGGCGGATATGATGGTGATGGACCGGACCACGCTGGGGCGCAACGTGCTGCCGCTGCAACGCGACGGTTTGATCAGGATCACGCCGGCCGCCGCCGACCAGCGCGCGAAACAACTCAGCTTGACCAAGGCGGGCGAGCAGCGGCTGCGTGCGGCGGCAAAATTATGGTTCGCGGCGCAGGCGCGCTTCGATCGCGTGTTCGGCGCCAGGCGGGCAAAAGACCTGCGCGCGCTCATGGCAGAGGTGGTGACAAGCGACTTCGCCGCTCCCGATCAGACAAAGCCCGCGGCGCATTCCGGGCACTGAGCGCGCGGCGAAGGGCGCCGTCGTCAACGTCTCAAAAATAGCCATCCGTTCGGTCGGAGAACGCGATAGACTTGCCGCGCCCGGGAGCCACGTGCGCAGAGGAGAGATCATCAATGAGTGGACTCGGCGGATTGAACAAGACACCCGACGGCGTGGTCATCGGGCTTGTTCAACTGCAATTGCCCGCGATCGCCACCAAGAGCGACTTGGCGGCGCAAACCAAGAAGATTTGCGCGATGGTGCAGAAGGCGCGCAAAGGCATGCCGACCATGGACCTCGTGGTGTTTCCCGAATACTCGCTGCACGGCCTTTCGATGGACACCAATCCCGAAGTGATGTCGCGGCTCGACGGCCCGGAGGTCGCAAGCTTCCGGAAAGCCTGCATCGACAACCGCATCTGGGGCTGCTTCTCCATCATGGAGTACAATCCCGACGGCAACCCCTACAATTCCGGCCTCATCATCGACGACAACGGCGAGATCAAGCTCTATTACCGCAAGATGCATCCCTGGGTGCCGGTCGAGCCCTGGGAGCCCGGCAATCTCGGCATTCCGGTGTGCGACGGGCCGAACGGCAGCAAGGTGGCGCTGATCATCTGCCACGACGGCATGTTCCCGGAGATGGCGCGCGAGTGCGCGTACAAGGGCGCCAACATCATGCTGCGCACGGCGGGTTATACGGCGCCGATCCGGCACGCCTGGCAGATCAGCAACCAAAGCAACGCGTTTTCGAACCTAATGTACACGGCCAATGTCTGCATGGCCGGCACCGACGGCATCTTCAATTCCATGGGCGAAGGCATGATCGTCAATTTCGACGGCGTGCCGCTCGCGACCGGCAACGGCGCGCCCGACGAGATTATTAGCGCCGAGGTGCGGCCGAAGCTCGCCGACGAGGCGCGCCGGATCTGGGGCGTGGAGAACAACATCTATCAGTTCGGCCATCGCGGCTATGTCGCCGTCAAAGGCGGGGCGCAGGATTGCCCTTATACCTACATGCGCGACCTCATGGCCGGGACATACCGGCTGCCCTGGGAAGACCAGGTGCAGGTCACCGATGGATCGAGCTGCGGCTTCGCGATTCCGAACCGGACGTATGAGGGGTAGGTTGCCCGGCAACGTCATTCCGGACCGCCGCCGAATTCGGGTGTTCCCGAGTTCGGCAACAAAGTGCCAAGTCGGCAATTGCCGAGTTGGTTGGCGGCGAGTCCGGAATCCATGTTCGCTGACCTGTGGCTATGGATACCGGGCTCCTCGCGGAGCCTGTCATCGGGCCGGCCACTTCGGGCCAGACCGGTTGGCTTGGCTTCGGAATGACAAATCGCCACTTAGCTCGTGCACAGATTAGGCACGGCGACCTTCGCGAACAGATGCGGCATGGCCACCACGCTCGACGGGTAGGCCGCCAAGGCGGCGCGAAACTCGGGATTGGTGAATGCCGCACGGAAGTGATCGACCGATTCCCAGACGGCGTAGTTCAGAAACGTGCAACTCCCGCCGATGCCGCGATGCAATTGCGTCGAGATATAGCCGGGCTGCTGTTTCATCCAATTGGCATCGCGCTCCCATGCGGCAAGCAAACCATCGACGTCCTCGGGCGCGACGGTAAAGACGTTGATCAGAATTGCCGGCGACGCCACGGCATCGAGCTGTTGGTGGATCGGCACACGCTCATCGAGCGGACGCAGACTCAGCATGGCTTGTCTCCTTAAGAGTTCGTCTTAAGCGTTCGTTGCAAATTGCCCGGTCGGCGGCCGCCGCCCCCGCCTGTTCGCAGCCAAGCTGAGACCGTCGCGGATATTGAGCGCCATGAGCGTGATATTGACCGCGCCGGCGACAAGCTCGATCGCCTGCACAGCATAAAAGATCGTGCCGAACTCGCCGCGCGACGCGAGCGTCGCCAGATAGAGCGCGGCCGGCACGAGAATGAGGATTCCGTTCGCCGCGATGAACGGCATGCGGCGCCTTTTCTTCACGATCCGCGGATCGGACGATGCGCCGGCGAGGCGGAAGCCGGAAGCACCGGCGATGGCGAGTGCCGGCACCAAAACCAAAAAGCCCCACGGGATCATTTCCTTGACTGCCGCGATCACAGCCATGGAGCCGAAGAGTTCGGCTGTGACCGTCGAAAGCCAGAAGGTGAGGATCGTGACAAATCCGACCACGCCGGCGATCGGATGAAGTCTATTCAGCATTGTCGCCTCCATTATCTGTGCGATCATCGAGACGTTGTCGGATGCTCCGCAGGGTCGCCGCAGCGGCTTCGATCTCCCGCGCATTGAGACCGCTGCCGAGGTCGGTCGCCCACGCGCTTTGACGCTTCATGGCCGCGGCGAAAGCGGTCTTGCCTCCGGCGGTGAGCAAAACGAGCTTGGCGCGCTGATGATGCGGGTTCGGTGCGAACCGCACCAAGCCGTCCGTTTGCATCTCATTCGCCAAGCGCTGCACCGCCTGGCGCGTGAGCCCCATGTTGCGCGCGATCTGCGCGACCGAAAGCGGCACCGGCGACAGCGCGATCGCGCCGAGCACCTGCCAGCGCGCGCTGGTCAACCCGAGATCGGCCACGAGCGCGTCGCCGGATGCCAGCACGCGGCCGTTCAGCCGGAATGTCTCGAGCACGAGGTCGGTAACGGCTTCTTGCATACTCATGACCATATATTGTCATCATGACAATATATTGTCAATGACAGCGACATTTAGTTTTTTGCAGCAATATCAAATATATAGGATGCGCAGCTGGCGGACGAGCGCGGGTTCGAGAGCGCCGAGACAGCGCCCTGCCCCGTCGCACGCCAAGCGTCAGGCGTGCTCTTGCGAGATGTCGCGGTTGGTGTGATCGGGCAGCAGGAGCGTCGCGATGATGCTGACAATGGCGGTCACCGCGATGTAACCGGCGATCGCGTAGCCCGATCCGGTCCAGGCCAAGAGCGCCGTGGCGATCAAGGGCGCGGGGCCGCCGCCGGTAATCGCTGCGAGATGATAGCCCATTGAGCAGCCACTGTAGCGCAGTCGTGGGGTAAAGCATTCAGCGATCAGCGCTGCCTGCGGTCCATAGAGGATGCCGTGCATCACGAAGGAGAGCATGATGCCGAGGAACATCAAGCCCGGCACCAGAGAGTTCAACATCGCAAAATAGATGAAACCGAAAATCCCCATGGCAATGGCGCCGAACAGGTACATGCGCTTGCGTCCAATCCGATCCGACAAATGGCCGGAAAGTGGAGTGACGACGAATGACAAGAGGCATCCGGCGATCACCGCCGACAGCAGAAAGTCGCGCGAGACATGCAACACCTGCGCCCCATAGGCAAAGACGAACGCCAAATAGATGTAGGCTGGCGCGATCTCCGTCGTTTTCGCCAGCGCCGTGAGGATGATCTGCTTTGGCTGCCGTCGGATCACCTCTAACACCGGCACTTGCTCGATGCGCTTTTCCGCCAGCAATCGCTGGAAGGTCGGCGTTTCGAGAATGCCCAGGCGGATGTAGAGTCCAACGCCCGCCATGACGATGCTCAGCAGAAACGGTATGCGCCATCCCCAGACCAGGAATTGGTCGCCCGAAAGCCAGCTGAAGACCAGGACCGCCACGTTAGCGAGCAGCAATCCGGCCGGTGCACCGAATTGCGGCCAAGCGGCGATGAAGCCGCGATGGGAATTGGTCCTCGCCCACTCCATCGACAGCAGCACCGAGCCGCCCCATTCGCCGCCGACTCCGATCCCTTGAATGAAACGGATCGTCGTCAAGATGACCGCGCCCCAGATTCCGATCAACTCATAAGTGGGGACCAGTCCCACGGCAAAAGTGGCGAAGCCCGTGATCAGCAACGTCGCGATCAGCACCGCTTTGCGCCCGACGCGGTCCCCGTAATGCCCGAAAATCGCCGCGCCGATCGGGCGCGCGATGAACCCCACTGCATAGACCGCGAATGCTTCCAGCACACCGACAAGCGGATCGGATCTGGGAAAGAACAGCTTGCCGAAAGCCAGACCGGTGACGACGCTATAAAGGAGAAAATCATACCATTCGATGGTGGTGCCGACGGTGCTCGCGATAACGGCGCGGCGCAACTGACTCCGATGGACAGAATCGGGCAACGGGCCCGACACAATGTCGGTCGCCGCCATGCGCAGCCTCCCCATTTCGGCGCTCTGTTGAACGACTTATTTGGTTGGCGCCGCGACCACATTGTCGCTCCTTCCGGGGTGGTTGGCAAAGAGAAACGATGGCGTCTGTTATTGGTCAAAGGGCGATTTCGCAGTGCGTCGGCGCGCCGTCCAGCGGAAAGCCGACATTCACAGCCCAAGCGAGCAGCAGAACCTGATACGATGGCTACTCCGCCGCTTGGCGCGCGGGCGGCCGCACGCTTTGCAGCCCGTCAATATCGGTCGCCGAGATAGTGGTGCGCACGATCAGCCGCGCTTCGTGCGCCGGCCAGGGCCGGCCGCGATGCAGCGTGGCGCGATTGTCCCACATCACCACGTCGCCCTGCCGCCAGGCATGCGTGTAGCTCAAGCCCGGCGCCGTCGCCGCATCGGTGAGCTCCGCGATGAGCTTTTGCGCCGCGCCGTCCTCCATGCCCTCGATGGCATAGGCGTGCGAGGCGATGTAGAGCGCGCGGCGGCCATTCGCCGGATTCGTCCACACCATGCGCCAGCATTGCGGCGGCAGCGCCGCGCGTTCGTCGGCGCCGACGATATTGGCCGCGATCTTGCCGCGCGAATGCGAATAATCGTGCCAAGCGAAGAGGTTTGCTATCCGCTGCTGCAGCGCCGGATCGAACCGATCCCAGGCGAGCCTCGTCGAGACATATTCGGTCTCGCCGCCATGCGAGGGAATGATCCGCGCGGAGAGAACGGACGCGAGCGCCGGCACGCTTTTGAACGTCGAGTCGGCGTGCCAGAGCTGGTTCGCCTTGTTGCGCAGCGCGATCCGGTGATCGGCCGGCACGACTTTGCCGTCCGGACCGATGGTCGAGAGGATCACGAGATGCGTGCCGGCGCCCTGGGTGGCCGCAGGCGTTATCTCAAGCGGGCCGAACCGGCGCGAGAAGGCGATCTGCAATTCATCGGTGACATTCTGATCGCGAAAGATCAGGACCGAATGCTGTTCGAAGGCGGCGCGCACCGCCTGATACGCGGCGTCATCGTTGGCGACATCGGCAAGCGTTACGCCGCGCAATTCGGCGGCAAAACCCGGCCCCAACGGGACGATATCCATCGCGCACCTCCCCGCTTGCGTTTGTTGAATTTTCCCTCAAAAGCCCGCGAGCGGCAAGCCGCGCACCCTCAACGTCGCTCCGGCACTTCCGAGATTACCCTCTAAACGGACATATCGCGGGCGTGTCAAAACAGGCGAAAATGACTCCAGAGCAGACATTTGCATCTTGCGCACAGATGGCGAGAGCACACCTGCTCCCGCCATCTGTTGTTTCCGTCGAGGCGTATTATGGCGTGTCGCCGTACATGGCCTTCAGCCGGCCGTGCGCGTATGCAAGAGCTGGCGGCATGTCCATTTTGCCGCCGATGATCTCGATATATGCGCCGGTTTTGCTGGCACGCGCGGCCTTCATCGCCTCGTCGAGCTCGCCAAGGGTGGTCACCCGCGCCGTGTACCAATCCGAGCATCCGAGCGCCTTCGGCAGTTCGGCGTAGTTCCAAGGTGCAAGATCGTTGTAAGTCCAGTTCGGGTTTTCTTCCAGCGCGCGCTCGATGAGATAGCCGCTATTGTTAAGGACGAAGACAATGACGTTTGCGCCAAACCGTCCCATGGCGCCAACGTCGTTCGCCGTGAGCTGGTGGGAGCCTTCGCCGGTGATCAGAACGGTTCGCCTGTCGGGATCGGCTACCGCGACGCCAAACGCAGCAGGCGTCGCCCAACCGATTGATCCCCACAGAACTTGTGCCTCCACTCTGACGCCGTCGGGAAGAATCATCGGTGTAACGCCCAAACTTGTGCTGCCGGTTTCAAGAACGACAGTGTCTCCCGCACGCAGGAATGCCGCATAGCGCGGATAAAGCGCATCCATGGTGATCTTGTCGGATGGCTTGCCATTCACCGGCGCCAGAGCCTGCGGTGTGCCCCGGTAGGCCGCCGATGGTGGCTTGAGCTTGGCCAGTTCCGCGAGCACGTCCGCAAGCCGGACACCGGCAATGACATCGTCTCCGATCCTGACGTCGTTGAGACCGACGGTAATGAAGCGGGACGGATCAAGCTTGGCGGAATAGGCCGCGGTGGTGATGTCGTTCAAATTGACGCCGCCAAGATCGAGGACGAGATCGGCGCCTTCAACGATTTGCCGCGTTTTCGAATCCGACGCTGCACCGGAATACATACCGACAAATTGCGGATGACCCTCGCCTATGACGCACTTTTCCATGAGCGTGGTGGCGAAAGGACAGCCGATCGCTTCGATCGCCTTTTGCGCTTGCTTCTGCAGGCCGAGCCGCAAGATTGTGAAGGCCGGAAATGCAACGACGGACTTCGCTTTGTTGACGCGCTCGGCGATGACCGCCATCGCCTTCTGCAACGCGGCCTCGTTTGATCGAAGTTCGATCGGCTTGATGTCAGCCGGCACGACCGGCGCCACCGCGTAGTCCGATGGCACGGCGATATAGGCCGGCCGATTGTCGCGGCGCGCCTCGGCGATGACCCGCTCCATTTCGACAACGCAATTCTCCGGGTTGATGACCGCATGACAGCACGCAGCGTCGCCGGACAAGTGGACGAAATTGCCGAACACGCCGTCGCCAAGGGTGTGATGGGCGATCTTGTGCACGCGCTGGTGCTGATAGGAGGGCATTCCGACGACGTGAAAGACCAGCGATCGTTCCGCCTTGGCGCCCATCACGCCGTTCATGGCCGACAGCTCGCCGACACCATAGGTCGTCGCCAGCATCGCCGCGCCCCGAACGCGCGCATAGCCGTCCGCGGCGTAAGACGCATTCAGCTCGTTGGCGCAGCCGATCCACTTCACCTTCGCGCTGCTGTCCACCGCATCGCAGATCGGAAACAGATAGTCGCCAGCAACGCCAAAGCAGTGATTGATGCCCTCTGCGGCGAGGCGCTCGACGATGTAATCGGCGACGCTGACCGCCTTCACCTTTCCTGATGTCTCGGTCTGCCGGACTTGTTGGGCCATAACCGTCTCCTTTTCAGCTTGTGGATGCGCCCCTGGCATAGAGGGCCGCGATATGGCCGTCGATCATGCCGATGAACACCATACCTTCATAGACCGCGACCCCTCGATTGCGCGGAAACCCGACTTGTTGCTGCGCGTTCGGCCGGTACTGCCATTTGAGCTCGCCGCTCTTGGTATCGAGTGCAAAGACGTCATCGTGTCCCGAGGTGACGTAAACCGTCCCATCCCAAACGATCGGAGCGGTCTCCACCGGATCGTTGCCCGGAAGCTTAAATGTCCACGCGGCCTTCATCTGATCGACGTTTTGCGGACCGATTTCGCTTTCCTCGACTTGGCGATTGGCGCTGTAGTTGTGTGCCGGCAGAATCCAATTCGCGCTATCGTTGTCCGCGTTCAGGAGGCTTTCCGTGGAAGGACCGGGAGCGGTTTGTGGGAGCGAGCCTCCTCCGACTTCAAGAATCGCTATGCCGACCAGCAGCATGGTTTGAAAAGCGCGCATCATGGTTGCACTTTTTCTGTTCGGGTCGGTGCGGGATATGCACCCCTTATTTGCTGCCTTTGCGCTAATCCCTCTGCTGCTCTGCGCCGCTGCCGGCTTCTTGCTATGTGAGCGTCTGATAGGAACTGAAACGTTGATTGTGCAGCGCAAAATGGCGCCGGTCGGTAGGGGAAACTACCTTACCGAGCGCAGGTTCCAGTATTCGCGGAACATTTTTTAATGGCTTTGGCGGATGTCTCCTCCTGGCCTTCGCAGAAGTAGCGGAATGTCCGACTTGCGTCCGTAATGCGCCGCTTAACGGACAAAGCGATCGACCCCGATTAATGAGTACACAGCCTAACGATCAGCTCGACAACCGCGCTGCTCGGGCATCTCACCAATGCCCCTTCCGGCGATTCCAAGCGTAGAGCAAATCGGCGAAGCGGTCGTAGATGACGCGCGCGACCTGATGAATGACCGGCAAGCCGACGAGCCGCCCGAGCCAGGCATCGCCTGGCGTCGCCCGCCATATGGCGACGGCGCAATCGGCGCCCACGTGAAGCCGCCCATCGCCATCGACGGCATGCAGGCGGCGACGCACGTCTTCGATATCAGCTCCGAAGCGGGACAGCGCATCAGGTTCGAGATTGATGTCGCGGAATTCGATGACGCCGGCGCGGGCCGCTTGAACCAACCGGCTGCGCTGCCAATCGATGCCGGCGTTACAGACCGGACATTTGGTGTTGTAATAGACGGTAAGCAGCGGGCTCATTCACCGCCTTCAGGAACCCCCTCCCCCTCTATAGCCGCTTGGCGACTTCTTCGAGCATGACCTCGGTGGCACCGCCGCCGATATTCTGCACGCGTGCGTCGCGCGACATGCGCTCGATCGTGCTTTCGCGCATGAAGCCCATGCCGCCGTGAAACTGCACGCAATGATACATGACCTCGTTGACCAGTTCGCCGCAATAGGCCTTGACCATCGACACTTCCCGGGTGGCGTCGGCGCCCTGCGTATCGAGCCAGGCGGCATGATAGACGAGCTGACGGCCGGCCTCGACTTTCGCCGCCAGCATCGCCAGACGTTGGCGGATGGTCTCGCGCGTCCACAGCGGCGCGCCGAACGCCTTGCGGGTGCGCACATAATCGAGCGTGAGATCGAGCGCCGCCTGCGCCTCGCCCATGGCCATCGCACCGATGGTGACGCGCTCGTTCTGGAAGTTGCTCATGATGGCGTAGAAGCCGCGGCCTTCTTCGCCGAGCCGGCTCTCGACCGGGATGCGGCAATTGCCGAAATGCAATTCCGCGGTGTCGGACGAGCGCCAGCCATGCTTGTCGAGGGCGCGGCTGACCGTAAGGCCGGGCGTGCCCTTCTCGACCAGAAACATGGTGATCGACCGGCTCGGCGCCCCGCCCTTATCGGTTTTCGCCGCCACGCAATAAAGATTGGCATGCACGCCGTTGGTGATGAACATCTTGGCGCCGTCGATGATGTAGCTGTCGCCCTCGCGGCGCGCGAAGGTGCGGATGCCTTTGACGTCGGAGCCGGCATCCGGCTCGGTGACGGCGACCGCGGTGATGACCTCGCCGGCGATGATGCCCGGCATCCATTTGTCCTTTTGCGCCTCGCTGCCAGACCGGAAGACGTGGATCGAGGCCATATCGGAATGAACCAAAGCGGTGATGGCGACGCCCGAGAAGGTCGAGCGGCCGAGCTCTTCCGCCAACACCACGGTCGCAAGCGCGTCCATCTCCGAGCCGCCGTAGCGCGCCGGATAGCGGATACCGAAAAAGCCCAGGCTTCCCATGCGGCGCAGCACATCGCGCGGCACGCAGCCCTGCTCCTCCCAGGCGAGAGCGTGCGGCTTGATCTCGGTGTCGACGAAGCGGCGCACTTGCGTGCGCAGCATCTCATGTTCTTCCGAGAAGTAAGGCGACCGGCGCGATGAAGCGTCCGGTCTGATGTCGGTGATCTTGTTCATGGCGTTGTCCCTTTTCTTGATTGTTCTTAGCTCGCGTTCTTGTTCGCGTTCTCGTTCGCGTTGTTGCGCGCGCCGCGCTGCGGCGGCCTCTTCAACGTTCCGGGCCGGACAGGCTCAGCTCGCTCTCGGCGCGGAAAACGTTGCTGTACAGGCTTGCGATCCACTGCCGGCCGCTCGACGTGACATTAAGATAGCGGATCGCGGTCTGAATGTGCGGCGCGACGGTGTTATAGTAAAATTGCGGATAAAGATCGGTCAGATCCGCGGGCGAGGCGTAGCCGAGCTGTTTATTCATGCCGACTTCTTCGAATTCATAATAGAGCGCATTGGCTTTGCGCAGATAATGCGGATCGCCGAGCTGGCCGATGAGATCGGCGGCTCGCACCAGCGAGCCCTCTTCGGCGTCCTGCGCTTCCGGAGCGATCGCCGAGGGAAAGCGGGTGAATTCGATGGCGCGGGCGACCCGGGCGGCGTCGATGAACTCCATGTTCGTCAACCGGTCGAGCGCAAACAGCTTCGAGCGGTCGACATGGTGCGGGGTCAGCGCCGCATCCGATGCGCCGCGCGGCAGCTTGGCTTTGCCGCCCCGCGAGTCGATGACGTAGCCGTCGGCATTATCGCCCATGAGCACGCCGCGCACATAGCCGATGTCGTGCAGCAGGCAGGCGACGATCACGTGCGCATAATCGGTGGCCGTTGTCGGCATCAAGAGCGAGCGCCCCTTCATGATGTCGTAGCCGACAAGCGTCACCAGCATGGTGTGCTCGACGGTGTGATAGAGCGCATCGCTGTTGCCGATGCATTCGAGCGCGAGCCGGGCGACCGACGAAATGAGCTCGGTCAGACCCTCCTCGGTCGGTCCAAACCGGCGGTCCAGATGGGAAGAAAGAAAAGAGCCTAAAGCCTCGGCAGCCAATTCGGGAACGGTAATCATGACGCCTCAAATCGGTTCGTGAGATTCACGGCGGCCGCCGCCTATAGCAATTGGAAAAACCGGCCTTTTCGGGCCCGGTTGCGTCTTTCGATCGAGTGTCCACTACTCGGGGATGACGTTCAAGCCCTGCAGCATTGCGGTCCAAAGCTCGCGCACCTGCTCGTGGCGCCGCTCAACGGCTGCGGCAACGTCGTCGCGCACGTCGGCAAGCTGCGGGCCTTTGAGAAAAATGATCTGCGCCTGCAGCAATCGCCCGCTTTCGAACTCGATCCGCCGCATCGCCAGCACGAAAGGATCCATCGGCGTGACACTCTCCGGCAGCAACGCCGCCGGCCGCACGCCCGCATGGATGGCATGGCCGAGGGCTGCCATGTCGACCAACAGGCCATGAAAATGATCGGCCGCTCCCTTTATCGGGTGCGGCAGCCAGGCGTTCTCCCATTGCCACATCAAGAACGGCAACTGGGGATCGAAGGTCCATGACGTCGAGTGGGCAAGCAACGAAAGGATTTCCATTTCGCGGCAATATTGCGCGTGCAGTTCGATATGCCAGGGCTGGCGCAACCGCATCGGCATGGTGATGGCGAGCTGGCGCGCCTGGGCGCCATGGGCCGACATCAGAAAGGCCGCGATCCGGGTCTGCTGTCGTGGGGGAATGCGGCCCGCTTCGTCGGTCGGACCGAGCAGCGCGTTCATGACGTAGCCGCCTCTTGCCGCTCCGTCTCCTCGGCGGACTTCGCCGTCGGCAGCCGCACCGGGATCGAGCGCAAATGATCGAACCCGGCGGGAAAGGGCGTAAGCTCGCCGCCGACTTCTTCCGGCGCGATCCATATCGACTTCTTGCCCTTGAAGCGGCCGGCCATCACATCCTCGGCGAAACGCGCCATCACGTAGGCCGCGAGCTCCGCGCGTTCCAGCGTGAAGGCATGATATGCGCGCGGGATGATGACCAGTGCGCTGTCGGGAATATGCGTGCGCAACGAATCCTGCAGCGGCCGCGGCGTCAGGAAATCGAACTCGCCGGTCATGATCATGGTCGGCGTACGGATCGACGACAGCTTCGGCGTCAGCGGCTCGAAGGTGAGAAAGAACTCCATCAGGTTCTGCAAGGCGTAAACGTCGTTGATCAGCCATCCCCGGTGCGTGGCAAGGCCGATGATGTCGGCCTTCGCCTCGAGCCAGGCGTTGGAGAAATTCATCGGGAACAACAAGTCCTGCAGATAGGTGGTGCCGCCGAGGATCAGCGCGGTGCGCATGGCCGTGCCGAGCCGCATCAGTTGCGGCGGGATTTCGGCGAAGCTCGACATCGGCACTAATCCGGCGATGGTGTCGGGATGCTCGATGGCGTAGCGAAGCGCGATCACGCCGCCGAAGCTGATGCCGCCGACGAAAACCGGCCGCGGACCGAGGGCAGCGATCAGCTCGCGCAAGACGTCCACCTGGTCCGCCTGCTCGATGAACAGGCGGGGCTTATCCGACTGGCCTTGGCCGAGCATATCGTAACTTGCGACCTGGAAGCCGCGCGCCACCAGCCCGTCGCGAAAGGGCATCCAAAGCTTCACATATTGGGTCAGGCCATTAACCAGCACGCAGGCCGGCCCATCCGCCGGACCGGTCAGCTCGTAATGTATCCGCCGCGATTTACACGCCAGCCAAGGCATCCAGGCACTCTTCAACTTCGCCGCCGGCCCGCAGACTACCCAGATTTACGCCGCTGGCTATAGGCCGATATGCAGGCCTCACCCGGCGCTACAATGTAGCGGCGAATGCCTCCATTTGCTTGCGCTGGTCGGGATCGGGCAAGGGACCGCGCATGGCACCGAGATTGTCGGTCATATGGCCCGGATCTGAGGTGCCGGGAATGACCGCGGTGACCCGCGGATCGCTCAACAGATATTTCAGGAAAAACTGCGCCCAGGTATCGGCGAAGGAGCGCGCCCAGTCGGGAATGTCCTTGCCGCGCACGGCGCGAAACAGCCGTGCCCGGCCGAATGGCAGCGCGGTGAGAACCGCGGCCTTGACCTCCGCGGCCGCCGGCAGGACGCGCTGTTCGGCTTCGCGGTCGTCGAGCGAATAATCGATCTGCACGAAATCCGGTTTCTCGCGCCGGAGCACGGCCTCGACCGCGGCGAAGTCCGCATGGCGGGTCGAGGTGATGCCGATATAGCGGCACACGCCTTGCGTCTTCCAGTCCTTGAATTGCGCCAGCGATTGCTGCGGATCGCGTACATTGTGCAATTGCAACAGATCGAATGACTGCATCTGCAATCGCGCCTGCGAACGCTTGAGCTCGGCGGCGTCGGGCGCCTCGAGCTTGGTGGCGATGAAGAGCTTATCGCGCAAGCCCGCAGGCACGATCGCTTCGCCGAGCACGGCTTCAGCGTCGCCATAGACCGACGACGTATCGACCAGGCGGCCGCCGCCCGCGATCAGCGCTTGCAGAACGGCGGAAGCCTTCTGGCGGGTGACGGTGTCGTCGGTGTTGAAGACGTAGGCCGTGCCGAGCCCTACGGCCGGCAGGCGTTCGCCGCTGCTCGGAATGGCGCGCGCGAGCGGCGCAGCGTCTTGCGCCGCGGCGGGCAGCGCCAGCATCGCCGCGCCGCCGGCGATGGCAAATTCGCGTCGCGTCAGGCTGATGGTCATGCGTGCTCTCCTGCTATCGCGCCCTCGGCTTTTGCCGCCTCCATTTTCGCCGTCTCCATCTCGATCAGCGCGGCGCGATGGTCCTGAACGCGGCCGAGGACAACCGATAAGATAAGCCAGCCGGCCGCGGCGGGTAATGCGACCAGCGCGATGGCGCCGAGCTTCAATCCCAGCGCCTGCAGCCCGTCGAACACCCAGCCATAAAGCGCATCGGACCCGCGGTAGATCACGACGTCGATCAGATTCTTGGCTTTGTATTTCTCCTCCCGGCCCAGCACCGTGAAAAACACCTGACGGGCCGGATTGGCAATGGCGAAATTCATCCAGCGCTGCACCACTTGAAGCGTGACCACGACGGCAAACGTGGGCGCCAGAAACAGCACGGCAAAGCCCACGACATAGACTGCCGGCAGGGCGCCCGCCGCGGCGCCGGTGCCGAACCGCCTGAGCACTTGGCCGGTGACGAAGACCTGCGTCGCCAGGCTGAGCAAATTCACCGCGAGATCGATGCCGGCGAAGATGCGCGTCTGCGCGTCGCGGTCATGCACGGTGGCGGAAATAATGTTCGCCTGTTCGAAATAGACGATCGTCGCGCAGAAGGACAGCAGGCTCACCCAGAGGCCGACGCCAAGCAGATAGGGCGAGCGGATCAGCTCGGGAAGCGCCGCGAAAGCGCTGCCGCCGATGCGCTGCGGCGCCGATGGCACTTGGCCGTGCGCACCGGCTTGCGCCGTGGCCGCGTGTTCGAGCCGCCAGACGCAGAACACCGCAATTTCCAAGAGCACAACCGCGGCAATGAGGAGATTAACGGAGCCAAGCGGCTTCGACAGCTGGATCGTGATCACCGGGCCCAAGAGGCCGCCGGCCGTGCCGCCGGCGCCGATGAAGCCGAACAGGCGCTTGCCCTGTTCGGCCGTGAACAGATCGGCCATGAACGACCAGAACACGGCGACCGCGAACAGGCTGAACACGCTGACCCACACGAAGAACACGCGCGCGACGATCACCGGCGCGACGCCGAGCGTCAGCAAGAGCCAGAAGATCGCAAGATTGGCGACGAAGAAATGATAGACCAGCGGAATGAAGCGCGCGCGCGGCAGCTTCGCCACCAATGCGCCATAGAGCGGCTGCGCGACGATGAGCGTAACGAAGGTCGCCGTGAACAGCCACGGCAGATTTCTCACGCCGCCGGCGATTCCCATCTGATCGCGCAGCGGCCGCAGCACGTAATAGCCGGCGAGCAGCGCAAAGAAGTAGCCGAACGACCACAAGGCCGCCGCCCGTTCCTGCCGCGTCGCCGGGACGGCCCAGATGAGAGCGCGTTCAAATGCGGCCGCGATGTTCATCATTGCATGCTTCTCTCATCGCCGCCCCGCGATGACGCGGATCAGTGAACACTCTCGTCCCGCGTTTCTTATGGCGTGAGCGACAGCTTCTGCTTCAGTTCGGCGGCGGTCACCGCTTGACCGTAGCCCGGAGCGCCGCGCTGGAAGCGGGCCGCCTCCGCAAGCTTGCCGACCACGACCGGATCGAAACCGGCGTCGCGCACCAGACCGGCCGCGGTCTGCACCGCCTCGGGATCGTCGCCGGCAATCGGAACCGCAAGCTTCGGATCGGGCCGGTTCGCCTCGCTGGCGAAGATCTTGTAGTTGAGCGTGTTGAAGGCGCGCACCAGCCGCGCGCCGGGCAAGTATTTCTGCGAGACCACGCCGATGCCTTCCTGCTCGACCTCGTCGGCGAGAGCGTTGCCATCGCGCGGGGCAACCGCATTGCAAGCATCGAGCATGATCTTGCCTTTGAGCGCCGCGCCGTAATCGCGGCCGATCTGCGGCAGCGCGCCGTAGGGCACCGCAATGAACAGCACGTCGCCAAAGGCGATCGCCTCTTCGACGGTGCCGGCTTTCGCAAGCTCGCCGAGGCCAGCGACCAGATCCTTGAGCTCATCGGGATGGCGCGAGGAAAACAGCACCGGATGGCCGGCCTTGACCCACAGCCCGCCGATCGTGCCGCCGATATGACCGGAACCGATGACGCCGATGCGCAGCTTCGATTGCGCAACGGCGCGCAGCGGCCAGAACGCCGCGCCAAGCATCAGCGCGCCGCCGGCAGCAAGGACCGCGCGGCGCTGGTTATTGATCGCGTCCCGATCGACGTCTCGCGTACGCATCGAAGCCTCCTTGATCAGCGCAGTGTGGATCGGGCTTCTATGCTCCTAAATCAAAGTGGGTGAGCAATCATTTCTCGGTGATCATCGGCGGCTGATCGCACCCGCACCATACCGCTACATGAGGTAGAGCCGATCTGGCAGCTCGTTGGGCGATCCGTCGGGCGGGGCATGCGTTGCAAGCACATCTGCACAGCGCTGGATGGCGGCCGTGAGTCCGGCCACGATGTCTCTGGACCGCAGGTGCGCGATCATGGCGTCGATGGCCGCCTGCCATTCCGAATTGGGCACCTTCTCCGCAATGCCGTCGTCGGGAATGATGCGGGCATAGTGCTCCGCCAGCGATACGAAGATCAGGACGCCGGTGCGGTTCTTGGTGTGGGCAACGCGCCGCACGACGAATTGCTCGAGCGCGGCGCGGTGCGCGCGCGCCCGCTGAAGGGCGCGCGGAACCAGGAGGAGCCGCACCGGCATCCACGAGAAGATCAGAGCGGCGATCAGGAACACCAGGAGCTGGACGAGAAAAATCCGCTGCACGCTCCATTGCGTGAAGTCGATGAGCGGCCACGGCGTGATCAGCGCTAGCGCGCTCGCCCACAGAATCGGAATGTGCGCATAGGCCGATGAGGAACGCGCCAGCACGCAGATGATCTGTCCGCACGTGCGCTGCTCCGCCTCGCGGATCGCGGCCGAAACGGCCTCGTGCTGTTGTTTGGTGAACTCCATCACCAGCTCCCCGACGCTCCGCCGCCGCCCGACCACCCGCCGCCTCCGGAAAAGCCGCCACCGAAGCCGCCACCGCCGCCACCCCCACCCCCACCCCAGCCACCACCGCCATAGGGAATGAAGATCGGCCCGCCGCTGCCGCGGCGGCCGGCGCCGCCCGACGGCGGACCGCCCGCATGGCGGATCAAATACCAGATGATGAAGATCATGATGGCGAAGAACAGGATGGGAAATAGCTTGTCGAAGTCGGACGACGCGTCCTCGGTGCGCACATTGACCTTCGGCTGCCACTCGGCGCTGTCGCCGCTCAAGACGCTGATGATGCCGTCGACGCCCCGCTCGATGCCGCCGGAATAATCCTTGGTCTTGAAGCGCGGAATGATGGCGCTGGAGATGATGACCGACGAGAGCGCGTCGGTGAGCGTGCCTTCGAGGCCGTAGCCGACCTCGATCCGCACCTTGCGCTCGTTGGGCGCGACCAGAAGCAGCACGCCGTTATTCTTCTTGGCTTCGCCGAGCTTCCAGAAACGGAACAGCTCGTTGGCGTAGGTTTCGACGTCGCCGCCTTGCAGCGATTTCACCGTGGCGACGACGAGCTGGATGCCGGATTTGTCTTCCAGCGTCTTCGCTTTCGCCTCGATGTCGCTCTTGCTCTCCGCCGACATCACGCCGGCCTGATCGACCACCCGGCCGGTGAGCGCCGGAAAATCGAAGGCGAAAGCCAATGAGGTAAAGCAGAGCGCGACGAATACGCCGAGCGTCATTCCGGGGCGGGCGAAGCACGAACCCGGAATCCATAACCACGAGCCTCGCGGTTTAATGCAGTTGGAGTCCATCATGGACCTGTGATTATGGATTCCGGGCTCCTCGCTGCGTTCGGCCCCGGAATGACCGGGGTCGATCAGAACTTCACTTGCGGCGGCTTTTCCGAACCCTCGCTCGCCGTGAATTCCGCCATCGGCTTGTTTCCGGCGAACGCCGTCTTCGCCCAGATCACGGTCGGGAACGTGCGCAGCGCCGTGTTATAGACCCGCACCGCCTCGATATAATCGCGCCGCGCGACCGCAATACGGTTTTCGGTGCCTTCAAGCTGCGACTGCAGCGCCAGGAAGTTGGCGTTGGATTTCAGATCCGGATAATTTTCCGACACCGCCAAGAGGCGGCCGAGCGCGCCGGTCAATTGGTTCTGTGCGTCCTGGAACGCCTTGATCTTGTCCGGATCGGTGAGCTGCGAAACGTCGACCTTGACCTGCGTCGCCTTGGCGCGCGCCTCGATCACGGCGGTCAGCACGCTTTTTTCCTGGGCGGCATAGCCCTGCACGGTCGCCACCAGGTTGGGAATGAGATCGGCGCGCCGCTGATACTGGTTCTGCACGTCCGACCATCGCGCCTTGGCCTGTTCCTCGAGCGTCGGAATGGTGTTGTAGCCGCAGCCCGAGACCGTGAGCGCGATGCCGACAAGCGCGGCAGCCAGACCGATCCGATGCGTGGCAATCCGTTGCATGATCCTGCGCATGTTACCCCCGATTCTCGCCGCTCTCGCGCGGCGCTTGCCTACACTTCAACCCGCTCCGTGCTGACGATCTCGATGCCGAAGCCGGACAGGCCGACATAGGTCATCTGGCGCGAGAAGCTTAGAAGCCGGATCGAGCTCACGCCCAGATCCTTGAGAATTTGCGCACCGAGACCGACCTCGCGCCACTGCCGGCTGCGGGCCTCGCCGGACGCGGTCTCTTCCGACTTCGGGATGACGACAACCGGCACGCCGGCGGCGCCATCGCGCAACATCACCAGTACGCCCCTGCCCTCGGCCTTGAATCGCTCCAGCGTCTTGCGGACGGCTTTGGCGCCACCGAACACATCGAGGATCAGATTGGCGCGATGCAGCCGCGTCGGCACGCCCGTGCCGTCGCCGATGTCGCCATAGACGAAGGCCACGTGATAGAATGGATCAAACGGCGTCTGATAGGCATAGCCGGCGAGCGGGCCGATTTCGGATTCAACCGGAAATTCGCCGACACGCTCGATCAACCGCTCGCGCGCCTGCCGATAGGCGATCAGATCGGCGATGGTGACCCGCGCCAGGCTGTGGCGCTCCGCGAAGGCGGCGATCTCCGGTCCGCGCATCACCGTGCCGTCGTCATTCATCAGCTCGGCGAGCACGCCGACAGGCGGCAGGCCGGCGAGCCGGCAAAGATCGACGCAAGCCTCGGTATGGCCGGAGCGCATGAGCACCCCGCCTTCCTTGGCGACCAGCGGAAACACATGGCCCGGCCGCACGAAGTCGCCCGCGCCCATATTGCCGTTGGCGAGCGCGCGCACGGTATTGGTACGCTCCTCCGCCGAGATGCCGGTCGTCAAGCCATGGCGGACATCGACCGAGACGGTAAAGGCGGTACCGAGCGGCGCATCGTTGCGCGCCACCATCGGATCGAGATGCAGCCGCCGCGCTTCATCGTGCGCCAAGGGCGTGCAGACGATGCCCGAGGTATGGCGGATGATGAACGCCATCTTTTCGGGCGTGCACAGCGAAGCGGCGACGAACAGATCGCCCTCATTCTCCCGATCGTCGTCGTCGGCGACGATGACGATCTCGCCGCGTGCGAAAGCGCTGACGACGGCGTGGATGCGTTGGTGGGCGTCGTCCATGTCTTCCCGATCTCAGTCTTTCCCGATCTCAAATAATCATTCGCTTAAGCGTCGCGGCGGCGGAAACGGCCAAGCCGGCCCTTCGCCGACCTGACCGCGATGGCGCAGATAGTGATCGGCGATCACGCACGCCACCATGGCCTCGCCGACCGGCACCGCGCGAATGCCGACACAAGGGTCGTGGCGCCCGGTGGTCACGATCTCGGTTTCGCGGCCGTAGCGGTCGACGGTGAGCCGCGCTGTCGGAATCGACGAGGTCGGCTTGACGGCGAAACGCGCGACCACCGGCTGGCCGGTGGAAATGCCGCCGAGAATGCCGCCGGCATTATTGGAGGAAAAGACCGGCTTGCCGTCATTACCGGCGCGCATTTCGTCGCCGTTTTCCTCGCCCGACAATTCCGCCGCGCCGAAGCCCGCACCGATTTCGACACCCTTGACGGCATTGATGCTCATCAGGGCGGCGGCGAGATCGGCGTCGAGCTTGCCGTAAAGCGGCGCGCCGAGACCCGGCGGCACCCCCTCGGCGACGATCTCGAGCACCGCGCCCACCGACGAGCCGCGCTTGCGCACGCCATCGAGATAATCGGCGTAGAAGGCGGCCTTCTCGGCGTCGGGACAAAAGAACGGGTTGCGCTCGACCTCGTCCCAATCCCAGCGCGTGCGGTCGATGCGGTGCGCACCCATCTGGATGAGCCCGCCGCGCACCCGCAGTCCCGGCACGACTTTGCGCGCAATAGCGCCGGCTGCGACCCGCATCGCCGTTTCGCGCGCCGATTGACGGCCGCCGCCACGATAATCGCGCACGCCGTATTTTATGTCGTAGGTGTAATCGGCATGGCCGGGCCGGTACGTGTCCTTGATGTCGGAATAGTCCTTGCTGCGCTGATCGACATTATCGATGAGAAGCGCGATCGGCGTGCCGGTCGTCACCTGCTCGCCGGACGCCTCGTCCGGGAAGACACCCGAGAGGATTTTGACGGTGTCCGGCTCCTGCCGCTGTGTCGTGAAGCGCGATTGCCCGGGGCGGCGGCGATCGAGGAACGGCTGAATGTCGCGCTCGGAGAGCGCGATACGCGGCGGGCAGCCGTCGACGACACAGCCGATGGCAGGCCCGTGGCTTTCGCCGAAGGTTGTCACTCGAAAAGATTGTCCGAACGTATTGAAGGACATGGTCGAACAGCGCGGTCGAAATGTCTTGTTGAGAAGTCCTGATTTAAGAGTCTTGATGAAGTGCTCTGCTTTGTGAAGTGTCCTGCTTATGTCTCTTGATTGAGCGTCTTCTTAAGTGTCTCGGCGGCTTGGCTGCGGCCGCGCCATAACCGCGCGAGCGAAGGCACAGGGATGTAACGCGTACTTCGCGCGTACTTCGCGCGTACTTAGCCCATGCTTCGCTCGGTGTTCGCCCGCATGGCGCGCGGCGCTTGGTAGCCCGCGCTTCCCCGTGGGTCAAATGATGAAGCCGCGGCCATGACGGCTCCATTCATGCGCTATTCATCACGGTGAACGGCGATTAATAGAAAGCTGAACGTCCGTTAAGCTACGGAAAAATCAGGGTTATTTGCGATTTTTGTATTGCGGAAACGCCTCCCTTGTGGCACTCTCCGCCGCGGTAAGGGGGGCTAAGGCCAAGGGATCGGGCAACGCCCGCAAAGCTTGAACTCAACCCTGCCGAAGGATCATCACACCAGAAGGAATCATGTCATGGCCACGAAGCCGACGAAGAAGAAGAAGATGAAGAAGACGTCGTAACGCGCGCTGACCTCGTATCGAGGTCGTGCCGTTAACGTCTTGAATTCGCGAGCGCCTTGAGCGGTGTTTCGTGACAGCGGCCGGACCCAAATCCGGCCGCTGCTGTTTTTGGCGGTCATAATCGACGGTGAAAATCGACGGCGAAACGCCGGCCCATGCAGGCCGCCGCTATTCCTTGCCCACCGCAATATCGGGGGCGTCCGGGTGTTTCATGCCGACGATGTGATAGCCGGCATCGACGTGATGGATCTCGCCGGTGACGCTGCGCGACATGTCGGAAAGAAGATAGACGGCCGCCTCGCCGACATCTTCGATGGTCACGTTCCGCCGCAGCGGCGCGTTGTATTCGTTCCAGCGGAATATATAGCGCAGGTCGCGAATTCCGGCGGCCGCCAGCGTCTTGATCGGCCCGGACGAAATGGCGTTGACGCGGATATTTTTCACGCCGAGATCGGCGGCGAGATACCAGACCGACGCTTCCAATGCCGCTTTGGCGACGCCCATCACGTTGTAATGCGGCATCCACTTCTCCGCCCCGTAATAGGTGAGGGTGAGCATGGAGCCGCCATTCGGCATCAGCTTCTCAGCGCGCTGCGCAATCGCGGTCAGCGAATAGCAGCTGATCAGCATGGTGTTGGTGAAGTTCTCCACCGTCGTATCGACATAGCGGCCGTCGAGCTGGTCCTTGTCCGAGAAAGCGATGGCGTGCACGAGAAAGTCGATCGCGCCCCAGGCCGATTGCACCTTGGCGAAAACCGCATCGATGGTCGCGGGTTCGGTCACGTCGCAATGGCCGACAACGATACCGCCGAGTTCCTGCGCAAGCGGCTCGACGCGCTTCTTGAGCGAGTCGCCCTGATAGGTGAGCGCGATCTCGGCGCCGTGGGCATGACAGGCTTTGGCGATCCCCCAAGCCAGCGAACGCTGGTTGGCAACTCCGATGATCAGGCCGCGCTTGCCGCGCATGAGGCCCGAGATTTCCGGCATTCCTCCGACCCCGCTCGACCTTTTCTACTGCCGAGCTTCCTATGGCATAGGGTGGTGGGCGCCTCAAGCTGGCCGGTCGTGGAACGCCGACGGCCGTGTGCTCAGAGTACATCCCGATTTGGTTGAATCGGGATGTGCTCTCGATTCTCGCGCGGTCGCATGTCCTTTTCGGAAAATCGGTTTCCACTTTTCCGGGACATGCTCAGTGGAACTTTTGCCTCGCCGCCGCCGGCGCGGCTCGCGGCCCGAGCGAAATGTCGCGGAGAACGGAAAGACTTGGCGGGGCGAGCAGCAGCAGGACCCATGTCATCGGCCCGATCAGTTTCAGCCAAGCCCAGGGAACTTCGAGCACGATCATCGACAGCCAGGCCGCAATCGACCATGCGATCATCACCTCCGTGACGATCTCCGCGCCCTTGCGGCGCCACGTCTCGGCCAAGAGCACCGTCATCAGCGGCACGGCGACCGTGACATATTGCGGGCCGGCCGAGGGTATCATCAGCGGCAGCGCGGCGGATAAGACAGCGCCGGCGACGAGGACAGGATAGCCGTCGGCCGGCTGCGCACCGCGAACGTTCCAGAAGCCGCCGCGGCCGACGAGCACGATCACCGCCACGACCGCCGCGTTGAACAGGAACTGAATATCGGACGCCCATTGCGGCAGCGGCGCCGAATAAAAGGCGTCGCCGGTTGCAATGCGCGCCACCAGCGCCCCAATCCCGATATTCGAAAATGCCCCGGGCGAGACCTGGCTCGCGATCTCATGCGACATGGCGCCGCTGATGATGCCGAGGAGATGCTCGATCAGCATCGCGCGATAAAGATCGAACGTCTCCGCCGGTCCGACGCAGACGACCGGCAAGACGATCAACAGGAAGAAACTCCAGCCGACCGTCCAGAGCATGAATGTCCAATCGCGCCGCAACAAAGGAATGACGAAGAGCACGACGGGGAAAATCTTGATCGTGACGGCAAGCGAGAAGGCAAACGACGCGGCGGCCACGCGCTTCTCAACATACAGGGCCAAAAACAGGACGATGAGTAAAAACAGCACCGGCGTCGGCTGGCCGCGCGCCAAGCCGTCGCCGATAAAAGGAAGAAGCGCCATCAAGGGCCCGAGCGTGAGGGCCCAATGCCGTTGCAGGTATCCCGCTTTCGCCTCGATCGGCCGCGACCGCTCGACGGCGTTCGCCCAAACGTGCAGAGCGAGCAGCAGGCAGACGACATTGATCAGATACCAAACGGCGACCGCCGCGGGAAAAGGCAGCGCCCACCAAGGCTGCGGGTGATCCGGCAGCGGGTTGGCGAAGGGCCCCATGAAGAGCGCGAAGGTCGGCGGATAGTGGTAGGTCCAGCCGTGATGGTCGGTGATCTGGTAGAGCGGGTATCCGGTCCAGATCGCCCAGCCGGCGCGAAAAAAGACCTGGACGTCGCCTTGCCCAAGCCAGACCGTCTTCCGCACGACGATCGGAAGAAACGATACAATGAGGACCGCGACCACTGCGGCGGCAACCCACTCCCGCCGCCTCGGCCGCGCAATCGCGCCGAAAGTAAACACCTACTCGCCCCTATAGGCGAGAGGTACGCTGGTAGGGCCCGACGCGCAAGCCCGGAGCCCGCGCTGCCGTTACATGTCCTTGCGTGGATCGTAAGGCTTCTCGGCGCGCCATTTTTGCATCAGCGCCTCGAATTCCGGGTCGCTTTGCGCCGGCAGAACGATGCGGACGGTGGCGAGGAGATCGCCGCGGCCTTCCTTGGCGGGGTAGCCTTTGCCCTTCAGTCGGAACGTACGGCCGCCGCTCGTCCACTTTGGAATGGTGAGTTCCACCGGCCGGTCAAGCGTTGGGACCCGCACCTTGCCTCCCAGTGCGGCCTCGTAGAGCGTCACCGGCAAATCGAGCCGGATATCGGCGCCGTCGAGGGTGAAGGTCGGGTGCGGAGCGATGGACAGGGTGATCAGAAGGTCGCCGGAGCCGCCGGGGCCGGCCGCGCCTTGCCCGCGCAACCGAATTTGCTGACCATTGGCGATGCCGGCGGGAATCTTGACCTCGACATCCTTCCCGGAGGGCAGCCGCACACGCTGGGTTGCGCCATGCGCCGCATCCGGCAGCGACACGGTCAAAGCCGCCGTGATATTCGTTCCGGCGCCGAGATCCTCGGCCTCGAAGGCGGCACCGCCACCGCCCCGGCGAGCGCCGCCGCCGGCGAAAGCCTCCCGCAGAATGTCCTCAAAGCCGCCAAACCCGCCGGCTCCGCCCCCGGCGCGCCCACGCTTGGCGCCGCGCGTAAAGCCCTCCGGACCGTAGGTGAAGGTCTCGAACTCGGTCTCCGGGCCGAATCCGCCGCCCGGGCGCGGGCCCGCGCCGCCGCCGAAGCCCTCGAATCCCCGGAAGCGGGGCTTGCCCTCGGCGTCGATCTCGCCGCGGTCGAAGGCCTTGCGCTTATCGTCTTCACCGAGGATTTCGTAAGCGGCATTGATCTCGGCAAAGCGCCCAGCAGCTTTTGGATCGTTCTTGTTGGCGTCCGGATGCAGTTTTTTCGCAAGCCGCCGAAAGGCGCTTTTGATGTCGCCCGCGCTCGCCTTGCGATCAACGCCCAGCACCTCATAGGGATCACGCATTCCCCATGGACTCCGTTCGGTTTTGGGGCCGGCCCCGCCCGCCCAATGCTCTTTGTTAATGTGGGACTTGGCGAAGCGCCACGCAATCCGGCGCTTCGTTAGACATGTGCTCTCGATTCTCGCGTGGTCGCATGTCTTTTCGGAAAACCGGTTTCCACCCCGGATCAAGTCCGGGGCAGGCTTTTTCCAGGACATGCTTGAGCGAGCAGAATGAACCTCCGATCAGCTCTGCTTGAACGGCCGCAGGCTTTTGACCTCCCACTTGCCGCGAGCCGTCCGGCAGGCCGCGCCTTGCAGCCAGGCTTGCGCCTGCCCGCGCACATAGCTCGCCAGAAAATCGCGGCAGGTGAAAGCGCCGTCGCTGTAGGAGGCGGCGAGCGGCGTGATGTTGCCGCCGGCGCCGGTATTCGGATTCTGCCAGGGGACGCTGGCGTCCTTCGCTCCGCGGCCGACGACGTCGGCGGCAACCGCGCGCGCATAGGCGAGATCGACCTCGGACGGCGCCGCAGCATTCGCCGCCACAGTCTGGCGCTCCGCCGCAGCGATCGAGCCGGTCTGTTCCACGTCGGCATCGGTTTTGGAATACATCGTCTCGAGCTGGTAGGAGCAGCCGGCGGCGGAAAAAGCGGAAAGTAACGCAGCGATCGTCGCCAGGCGATGCGGGCGCCGACATAGGCGCGAAGCTTCGGTTCCACTATATAGAGGCCGACGGGTGAATTCCCGATCGCCGCACGCAAACACCTGGGTACTCCGACAGAATGACCGACGCGCCGTCCATAGAACACTCCGGATGGTTAACAGGCGGTGACTTCACCGAAGCCGATGAGCCGTTCCGGCTGTTTGCGGCGTGGTTCGCCGACGCCAAGAACAGCGAGCCGGTCAATCCCGACGCGATGACGCTCGCCACCGTCGATGCCGACGGCTATCCCAATGCGCGCATGGTTCTGCTGAAAGGCCTCGACGAGCGCGGCTTCGTTTTCTACACGAATTTGGGCAGCGTGAAGGGCCGCGAACTCGCGGAGACGCCGAGGGCGGCGCTGACTTTCTATTGGAAATCGCTGCAGCGGCAGGTGCGTGCGCGCGGCGCGGTCGAGCCGGTCTCCGCCGCGGAAGCCGACGCCTATTTCGCCACGCGCTCGCGCATGTCGCAGATCGGCGCCTGGGCAAGCAAGCAATCCGCCGCGCTCGAAAGCCGGCTCGCCTTCGAGAAAGCGGTGGCGGTCAACACCGCGAAATTCGCCATCGGCGCCGTGCCGCGGCCGCCGCATTGGTCGGGCTATCGCGTGGTGCCGCAAGAGATCGAGTTC
This sequence comes from uncultured Alphaproteobacteria bacterium, assembly GCA_963831135.1. GTDB lineage: Bacteria > Pseudomonadota > Alphaproteobacteria > Rhizobiales > Xanthobacteraceae > BOG-931. Next base: position 43,096 of record CAWHPH010000029.1, on the reverse strand, counting down.
TGGCAGGAGCGGCCGTTTCGCCTGCACGACCGCATCAGGTTCCGGCGCGACAATCCGGGCGCGCGCTGGACCAAGACGCGGCTTTATCCATGAGCACCGGCAGGATCGAGAATCCAAAATGCCAGTGAGCAACCGCCCGGGGCGCACGCTCCTTCTCACCGGGGCCAGCCGCGGCATCGGCCACGCCACCGTCAAAAGATTTTCCGCCGCCGGCTGGCGTGTGATCACCTGTTCGCGCCATCCGTTCCCGGAGAACTGCCCGTGGGAAGCGGGCCCGGAGGATCACATCCAGGTCGACCTCGCCGACAGCAACAACACCGATGCGGCGATCGCGGAGATCAAAGACCGGCTCAATGGCGAGCTGCACGCGCTGGTCAACAACGCGGCGATCTCGCCGAAGGCGGACGGCGGCAAGAGGCTCGACTCGATTGCGACCTCGCAGGACGACTGGCACCGCGTGTTTCAGGTGAATTTCTTCGCGCCGATCACGCTGGCGCGCGGCCTGCTCGACGAGCTCAAGGCGGCCAAAGGCTCGGTGGTCAATGTCACATCGATCGCGGGCTCGCGCGTGCATCCATTTGCCGGCGCGGCTTATGCGACATCGAAAGCGGCGCTCGCCGCGCTCACCCGCGAGATGGCGCACGATTTCGGCGCCGTCGGCGTGCGGGTCAACGCCATCGCGCCGGGCGAGATCGATACCGCGATGCTGTCGCCCGGCACGGAGAAGATCGTCGAGATGATCCCGATGCATCGGCTCGGCACGCCGGACGAAGTGGCGAAGATCATCTACGTTCTGTGCACGGAGACGTCGTCCTACGTCAACGGCGCGGAAATCCACATCAATGGCGGCCAGCATGTGTGAGGCATAACGGGAAATGACCACGGAAGACTTAGACTATCTGCGCGCCACGCCTTTCATCGACAGCGACAATCCCGCGATTGTGGACTTTGCGCAAAGGGCGCTCGGCAATGCGGAGACGGTGAAAGAGAAGGCGCTCGCGCTCTACGGCGCCGTGCGCGATCAGATCCAGTACGATCCCTATATCGATTTTTTGGATCCGGCCGAATTCCGCGCCAGCGACGTGCTGCGCACCGGCAAGGGCTTTTGCGTCGGCAAATCGGCGCTGCTCGCGGCCGCCGCGCGCGCGGCCGGCATTCCGGCGCGTCCCGGCTATGCCGACGTGCGCAATCATCTCACCTCGAGGCGGCTCAAGGAGCAGGTCGGCGATACATTCTATTGGCATTCCTACACGGAGCTCAATATCGACGGGAAATGGGTCAAATGCACGCCGGCCTTCGACAAGGCGCTGTGCGAGCGCGCCAAGATCGCGCCGCTCGACTTCGACGGCGTCAATGACAGTTTGTTTCATCCCTTCGATCAGGCCGGGCGCCGCCACATGGAATATCTACAGGACCGCGGCGCCTATGCCGACGTGCCGTTCGACACCATCCTTTCGGATTTCAAAAAGCTCTATCCGAAGCTCGTTGCCGCGAGCCCGACCGCGGGAAGCTTCCGCGACGAAGTCACGACCTGAGCGGGCCTTAGAGCACATCCCGATTTGGCCGAATTGGGATGTACTCTAGACATTCTTGCGCGGTCGCATGTCCTTTTTCGGAAAACCGGTTTCCACCCTCGGATCAAGTCCGAGGGCAGGCTTTTTCCGGGACATGCTCTAGTCGTACAAAAAATCCACCAGCGCCGTTTCGGCGAGCACCGCTTGCGGAATGCTATGTTGGGCCGAGCGCGTGCGCTCCACGGCGCTTTGGCTGGCCTGCAGATAAGCGCCGAGATGACGCGCGCGTTCGATGATGCGGTTGTTCTCGGGCAAACGCTCCTGCTCGTAGCGGCGGAGCGCAGCTTCGACGTCGTCGCCGTCGAGCGCCTGCGCCAGCGCCGCCGCGTCGTCTGCGGCTTTGGAAACGCCGGCGCCCACATGCGGACGCGCGACAAAGGCCGCATCGCCGACGAGCGCGACCCGGCCGAAAGCAAGCCGCGGGCTGGCAAGATCGTAGATCGGCTGCAACAGCGGCTCATCGATCAGCCGCACCAGCGCGCGACATTGCGGCGCCAACAGCCTTTCCGCCGCTTCGCGCATGCCCGCAATCGCCTCGCCGCGGATCAGCGGCGGCGGAATCGAGACCGAATGAAGGATCCCGCGCTCGTCGGTCAATAGCCAGGGAAGCTCGTCGGCTTCGCCCGCCGGCCGGTACCAGACGATGTTGTAGCGGCGCCGTCCGGGCCGCAGGTCATTGTCGGGACCGGCCACCGGGTAGCCGAGGAATTGCTCGCCGGGCGGCAGACAGAACGTCATTGCGTCAAACAGGTCATGGTGGATCGCGCGCGGCAGCACGCTTTCCGCCAGCATGGCGCGCCAGGCGACATAGCCCGCATAGAGCGGCACGATCGTGGGCAGGCAGGGCTGTCGCACGGTCGAGCGCAGACCGTCGGCGCCGATCAGCACGTCGCCTTCCGCCATGCTGCCGTCGGCGAAACGGGCAACGACGCCGCGCCGACTTTGTTCGAACGATGCAAGCTCACGGCCGCGGTGGTAGCTCGCGGGCGCAAACGCATCGCGCAGCAGCCGGTAAACGCGCTCCCAGGCGGTGAAGACCTGAGGGCAATGGCCGGTCAGAGTGACGCGGCCTTCGCGGTCGAGGATTTGCCGGCGCGCAATGGGCACGCCGAGAGCGCGGGTATCGAGCCCAAGCGCATGAAGATGCGCGATCAGCGTCGGCTGCGCCACAATGCCGGCGCCGCGGCCGGATAGCTCACCGGGCACCCGCTCGTAAACATCGGCCTCCCAGCCGCGCCGCTTGAGCATGATCGCGGCCAAAAGTCCGCTCATCGAGCCGCCGATGACCAGCGCGCGCCTTTGCCTCATGCCGACACCTTGTTAATTTGGCCGTGCGATTTGCCAATAGCCGGTGGCCTTCTGTATTCTGCCGAAAATGCATACTGCCGAAAGTTCCTGGAGGAAAACCATGGCCCTGACGATGCTGGAAAAGACGAGCGACCGCGCCGACGTGTCGGCTTGGCCGCCCGGCCTGGCCGCCGAGTTCGAGCGCGAGGGGCAGAACAACAACCCGTGTGTCGGCGGCACGCTCGTTTCCGAGAACGAGCGCGTACGGGTGTGGATGATCCGGCTGGCGCCGGGCGAGCGGTTCGGCTTTCACCGCCATGTGCTCGACTATTTCTGGACCTGCGTGACCGGCGGACGCGGACGCCAGCATGTCAACGACGGCAAGACCGTCGAATACAGCTACGCGCCGGGCGAGACCCGCCACGAGACTTACGCCGCCGGCCAGTTCAAGGTGCACGATCTGGAGAATATCGGGGACAAAGAGATGGTCTTCATGACCGTCGAATTCCTCGACAGCGCCAACAAGCCGCTGGCACTTCCCGCGCAGGTGCGGTCCGCGGCCTGACGCGCCGCTCATTCGCTTGCTGACGTTTTCCGGACGAGCCCAGCGGGTCGCCCGGAATGAAACTTGCCTGATGAAACTTGCCAATGAAACTTGGCTCCAGGGGCGCACAGGGCTGGGGATGGTCTTTTCGTTCGATCTTCTGATTAACGCCATCGTCTCCGGTATCCTGATCGGCGCGTTCTATGCAGCGGTGACGGCCGGCGTGTCGCTGTCGTTCGGCATCCTCGACATCGTCAACATCGCCCACCCCGCTTTCATCATCCTCGGCTCCTACATCGCCTATATCGTCAATGCCAGCCTCGGGCTCGATCCGATCCTCGTCAGCATCGTGGCGACGCCGGCCTTCTATGCGCTCGGCGCCGGTATCTATCAGATCTACTATTTGTCGTTCGAGAAGCGCGGCCAGGAATCGCTGCGCGGGCTCGCGTTTTTCTTCGGCCTGTTGTTCATCACCGAAGTGACGCTCGTTCTCTATTTCGGCGTCGACTACCGCTATGTCGAGGCGCCCTATATCGGCCCGACCTGGCATTTCGGCTTTCTCGACATTCCGCTGCGTATCCTGGTGCCGAGTCTCGTCTCGCTGTTGCTGATCGCCGTGCTGCAACTCATACTGACACGCACCTTCGTCGGCCGCGCCATCATGGCGGTGGCGCAGGATCAGCTCGCGCTCAAGCTGATGGCGGTCGATCCGGTGCGGATCAAGCGGATCGCCTTCGGCATTTCGATCGCCAGCGCCTCGCTGGCGGGCGCTTTTCTGATCGTCATCCAGCCGGTCGAGCCGTCGGTCGGCCGCGAATATATCGGCCGCGTCTTCGCCATCTGCGTGCTCGGCGGCATGGGCAGCCTGCCCGGCACCGTCATCGCCGCCATGCTGGTCGGCGTGGTCGAAAGCCTGACCTCGACCTTCTATGGGCCATCCTGGGCGCCCGCCGTTTCGTTCGGATTTTTGTTGCTGACGCTGGCGGTGCGGCCGGCCGGCCTGTTGGGACGCTAGTGCGGTGCGCTCAGATCTCTTCCTGCTTGTTTGTCTGATCGTCGGCGGCGCGATTTTCGGGGCCGCGCTCGCGCTCAACAACGATTATTACTTTTTCGCCGGCTATGTCGTGCTGCAATATGTCGTGCTCGCCACCGGCTGGAACATCCTCGGCGGCTATTGCGGCTACGTGAATTTCGGCTCGGCCGCCTTTTTCGCGCTCGGCGCCTACTCGACGGTCGCCATGCACAAGCTCTATCCGCTGCCGATCCCGGTCTTGGTCTTCATCGGCGGCGCGGTTTCCGGCATTGTCGGATTTGGCATGGGCTATCTGACGCTGCGGCTGCGCGGCGCATTCTTCGCCATCGCGACGCTCGCGCTCGCCGTCGTGCTGCAGACCCTGATCGTCAACTGGGACTTTGTCGGCGGCTCGCGCGGCGCCTATATCGTGCGCCCCGAGGCGATCGCGTTGTTCGGCAGCTACATCAAGTATCTGTTCCTGATCATGATGCTGTTGGCGATCGGCGCCATTACCGTGGCGCGGCTGATCGAGCGTTCGCGGCTTGGCTACGGCTTTGCCACCATCCGCGACGACGAGTTGGCGGCCGAGGCGTCCGGCGTGCCGACGCTGCGGCTCAAGCTGATCGCGACCGCGATCTCGGGCGCGCTCATGGGCATGGCCGGCGCGCCGTTTCCCTATTATATCGGCTTCCTGCAGCCGTCCTCGGCGTTCGGTCTCGACTATGCGGTCAACTCCATCGCCATGCCGCTCATCGGCGGCACCACGAGCTGGGTCGGCCCGCTGGTTGGCGCTGTCCTGCTCGGCTCGCTCCAGCAGCTCGCGACGGTGACCATCTCGTCGGCCGTCAATCTCTTGATCGTCGGCTTCCTGCTGGTGGGCTTTGTGATTGTCGCGCCGAATGGCATTGTCGGCTTGGTGCAGAAATACATCCGCCATCGGCCGGCCGGCCCGGTTGGCCGACGCCGCCGGATCGAGGCCGACGCTCCGGGAAAGGTTCCATGACGGCTACGATGACGGCTACGATGACCACTGCTCAAAGCGCCGCCACGGCCGCGCTCCTCTCCGTCGACAATCTCGGCAAGCGTTTCGGCGGCTTTGTCGCCCTCGACGGCATTGCGCTGTCGGTGAAAGCCGGCGAACGGGTCGGCCTCATCGGCCCCAACGGCTCGGGCAAGAGCACGCTGGTCAACTGCATCTGCGGCGCGCTGCAGAACGAGGTGGGCTCGGTCACTTTCGACGGCCACAGGCTCAACGGCATGAACGCCCATCAGCGCACCCGCCGCGGATTGTCGCGCACATTTCAACTGCCGCGGCCGTTCGCGAGCTTGAGCCTCGCCGACAATATGCGCGTTCCGCTGATTTATACGGTGGCCGCGCGCGGCGCCGCCCAGGGCGCGCCGGCGATCGAGGCGCGTTGCCTCGAGCTCCTGCGCGAGGTGGGTCTCGAGAGCAAAGCCGCGCGGCTGCCGCGCGAGCTCACCCAAGTCGAGATGCGCAAGCTCGAACTGGCGCGCGCCATGGCGGCGGAGCCGAAGCTTTTGATCGCCGACGAATCCATGGCCGGCCTCACCCATTCCGAGGTCGAGGAGATTTTGGCATTGCTGATGCGGCTCAACGCGCAAGGCGTCACCATCATTCTCATCGAGCACATCATGAGCGCGGTGATGAGCTTCTCGCAGCGGCTCGTGGTGCTGGTCTCCGGGCGCAAGATCGCCGACGGCGAGCCGAATACGGTCATGCGCGAACCGGAAGTGGAGAGGGCGTATCTTGGCCAGTAGCCTGACCATCGCACGCATTCACGCCGCCTACGGCGCGGTGCGCGTGATCGAAGACGTCTCGCTCAATATCGGCGGCGGCGAGACCGTGGTGCTGCTCGGCACCAACGGCAACGGCAAGTCGACGCTGATGAAATGCATCATGGGCATGGTGCAGCCGAGCGAAGGATCGATCGTCGCCGAGATCGACGGCGTCCATCACGATCTGATCGGCCGCACCACGGAAGAGATCGTCGACCTCGGCATCGCGCTGGTGCCGGAAGGCCGCCGGCTTTTCCCGAAGCTGACGGTCGAGGAGAACTTGCTGCTCGGCGCCTTCCGCCGCACCGCGCGCCGGGAGCTCAACCGCAACCTCGCGGTCTGTTTCGAGACTTTTCCGCGGCTCGCCGAGCGGCGCTCGCAGCTTGCCGGCTCCATGAGCGGCGGCGAGCAGCAGATGCTGGCGCTCGGGCGCGCCTTGATGCTGGCGCCGAAAATCCTCCTGGTCGACGAGCCGTCGGTCGGGCTCGCCCCCATTCTGGTCAGCCGCATGATCGACGCCATCGCCGAGATGAAAGACCGCTACAATCTCACCGTGCTGATGGCCGAGCAGAATTTCACCCAGGCGATCCGCATCGCCGACCGCGGCTATGTGATCGTGCACGGCAAGATCGCATTCGAAGGCGGCTCGGCCGACGCCCTCAACAACAACGACCTGATCAAGAAATTCTATCTGGGATTGTGACCGGTACTTGCCGTCGTCTCGCTGCCGCTCTCCTTGACGTGGAAGATGACTGGCATGCTGAAGGTCAATCCTTCGTCGGCGACCAGCGGCGGCGGCGGCGGCACCGGATCGGAGCGTTGCAGCATGTCGAGCGCCGCGGCGTCGAACGAGGCGTCGCCGGATCCTTTCACGATGCGCTTCGACAGCACGTGCCCGAGCCGGTCGAGGACGAAGCTGACCACGACCTCGGCGCGCCGCAGCACGCGGTCGCCCGGATAGCGCTTGAATTTGTTGAAATGGGCGGCCAGCTCCTTTTGCCACGTGGCGCGCTCGCGCCGTGCGCTTTCGCCGGTTCCCGGCGAGGGCGCGATCGAATGGGTCGCTTCCGGTGCGTCTTGCAGCGTCGGCGTGGCGGTTGCCTCGGCCGCCACCGACTCGGTCGAAGCCTGCGCCTGAACCGTCGGCACTTTTGGCTCTTCCTCCTTCGGCTTTTTCGTCTCGTTCGGCGCGACGACGCGATCGGGATCGTCGGTCTCGGTCGGCAGCGCCTTCGGCAAATCGCTGTGCTCGATCACCGTTTTTTGCTCGACCACGGCGGGCGACGGCGTTGCCGCCTCGGTATCCGGTCCGACCGGCAGGTCGCTCGGATCGGTCCGCGGCGCCGCCAGCTCGATGCCGATCTCGATCGCCGGCGCGCCGAGGTCCGGATCGCTGTCGGGCTGCATCGAAACCACGGCCAAGCCGATGCCGCCGGCATGAAGTGCAACGGCAATGATGCCGGCGACGCTCAAAAGCGCCGGCGATAAATGTCGAGGCCGGTGCAAGTCCGACATGACACGGCTCAAGGAGCGGCGCCGCGGGCCGGCGCCGGCGGCGCAGCATCCGGCACGCCTTCGAGCGCCACCAGCGCAATGCGGCCATAGCCGCCGACGCGCAAACGTTCGAGCACGTCCATCAGTTCGCCATAGGAGACGCCGCGGTCGGCACGCAGGAAGATGCGCCGCTCCTTGCCTTCGCCCGGCATCGCATCGAGCGCGCGCACCAGATCGACGCGCTTGACCGGCGTTTCGCCAATCGCGACCGCCAGATCGGCCTTGATGGTGACGTAGGTCGGCTTGTCCGGCTTCTTCTGCGGCACCGCCGTCGAGGTCGGCAGATCGACCGGCAGATCGACGGTCGAAAGCGGCGCCGCGATCATGAAGATGATGAGCAGCACCAGCATGACGTCGATGAACGGCGTGACGTTGATGTCATGCGCCTCCTCGAAGTCGTCGTCGTCACCGTCGAGATCGCCGATGACAGCGGGCATCGTCTCACTCCGCCGCGCGCGCCAAGAGCCGGTCGCGCGCGCGGTCGAGATCGCGCGAGAGCAGCCGGCCGACGGCGCCCGAGCCGCGGCCGACATAGTCCAGATAGCTTTTGGTCGCCCGCGAGAAGTGATTGTAGACGATCACCGCCGGAATCGCGGCGACGAGCCCGATGGCGGTCGCCAACAAAGCCTCGGCGATGCCGGGCGCCACCACGGCGAGATTCGTGGTCTGCGCTTTGGAAATGCCGATGAAGCTGTTCATGATGCCCCAGACGGTGCCGAACAGCCCGACGAAGGGCGCGGTCGCGCCGATCGTGGCGAGCATCGCCATCCCGTGCCGCATGGCGCGCGCCTCCGCGCGCGCTATTTCGGAGAAACGCGAGGCGCTGCGCTCCTTGATGCCGGCATCGCTGGCGCCGTCGCCCGACAGGCGCACCTCGTGCAAGGCGGCGCGCACCAGCGCCGACAGCGCGGTGTCGCCCGCCGTTCAAGGCCATGTGCGCCTCCGACAGCGTACGCGCATCGGTGATGCGGGTAAGCGCGGCGCGAAGCCGCCGTTGCGCACGGGAAAGCTGCGCCGTCTTGGCGAAGAAAATCGTCCAGGTCGCGAGCGAGGCCAGCGCCAAGCTCGCCATCACCGCTTTGACCACGATGTCGGCGGCGAGAAACATCGACCACGGCGACAGATCGCGCTGCGGGCGGCTGGGCGACGAAACGGGCTGACTGTTGTCGTCGGGCGCGCGCACCACGCGGCTATCGGGCGACGACAGCGGCGGCTGGACCTGTGGGGGTTGCGCGCTCACGGTAGCGGGTGGACTTGCCGGCGGCGTTTGCGCCGGCGCCGGTGCCGAGTTTGCCAGCACCGCAAGCGATGCGGAAAGAAGCGCTCCCGCCACGCGCCGAGGACAGCGTTTCATACTTCGGCCCAGCAGCGGATGAGGTTGTGATAGATGCCGGTGAGCTTGACCATCTCGGCGTCGTCACGCCCGATCCTGCCCACCAGTCCCTGAATGGCGCTGTCCAGATCGAAGATGAGACTGCGCGCATGGCCGTCGCGGATCATGCTCTGCAGCCAGAAGAACGACGCCACGCGCACGCCGCGCGTCACCGGTGTGACCGCATGCAGGCTGGAGGCGGGATAAAGCACCAGGTGCCCGGCCGGCAGCTTGACCCGGTGCGAGCCGTAATAGTCTTCGACGATCAGCTCGCCGCCGTCATATTCCTCCGGTTCGGACAAGAACAGCGTCACCGACAAATCGGTGCGGATGCGTACGCCGGTCAGATGATCGCCGCGCACGGCATTGTCGACATGCACGCCGAAATGCTGCCCGGCGCCGTAGCGATTGAACAACGGCGGAAAAATCTCCTTCGGAATTGCCGCCGACACGAACAGCGGATTGGCGATCAGCGCCTTGACGATGGCTTCGCCCAATCGCCGCGCGAGATTGCCGTTCGGCGGCAATTGCTCGTTCTTCTTGACCATGGCCGACTGCGCGCCGGCGGTCGAGCGGCCATCCTCCCAGTCGGCGGCGTCCATCGCAGCGCGAAAATCCGCGACCTCCGCTTTGCTCAATACGTTCGGCACACAGATCAGCATCGCTGTTCACTCGTGAGACAAGCGCGGCGGCGAACGCCGCGCTCGTTGATGCACGTTGTTTGGAATCCGTTTTAGAATCTTGCTGTCATCATCCCGCCGATCACGCGGCCGGGTGCAACCAGCACGAACGGCGCCGCGCTTTGATAAAAGGCGTCGTAGTAAAGCTTGTCGAAGATGTTGTTCACGAAGATTTTCCATTCGTAGTGCTTGAGGAAATAACCCTCGACGAACGCATCGAAGCGCCAATAGTCGGGAAGCATGGTGCCTTGATCGGCGGCCAGCAGCGTGCCGCCGTAGATTTTCGACCGATAGGTCGCCTGGCCGCCGACTTCGAGATATTGGTTGACCTTATATTTGGTCAGCAGGTTGAAGGATTGATTGGCGATAAAGGCGAGCGGCAGGCCGACATTGGTCGGAACCGCCGAAGCGTCTACACGATTGTTCATCAGCACCACCCCGCCATAGAGACTCCATTTTTCCGTCAGCTTCCCTTCGGCGCCGAGATCGATGCCCTGCACGTGGTAGGCGGCGCCGGCTTGGATGGTGCCGGCGTTTGGATAACCGGCCGGAATCAATTCGCGGGCATTGCTGACATCGGTGCGAAACAGCGCGGCGGTCGCCAGCAGATGCCGATCCAACAGCTCCCACTTGGTGCCGACTTCCGCCGCTTTGGCCTCGACTGGGCTGAAGATTTGATTGATCGGCGATGACGGATTGAGGCCGCCGTAATTGGCCGAGGTGCCGTCGAGTTCGGCGCCGACAGGCTCCGACGACGTGCCGTAGGCGGCGTAGACGCTGGCGATGGGTATCGGCTTGACGACGATGCCGAGATTGTAATTCCACATATTGGACGTGTCCGACACGGTCGGGTAGCCGGCTTTGCTGGCACTGATCTGGTAATTGTCGAAGCGGAGCCCGGCGGTCAGGATCAGAAAATCGCGGTAGTTCGCGGTTTCAAGCCCGAACAGGCTTTTGGTGTTGACCGGAATAATATTCGGATCTCCGGTCACCGTCGGGGTGCCGAAGGTCAGGAAGTTCGGTGGATTCAAAACCGAGACCGGGCCCACGGTGCCGCTGGCAAAAGCGCCGGCGCCGACGGCCTCCGAATTCAAGCCGTTATAGGAGTCAATGCTGACGGTTTCGCGCGAAATTTCCGCGCCGGTGACGAGCGTGTTGCGCACCGGGCCGGTATCGAACTTGATCGTCGCGAACGATTGGTCGGCCAGTACGTCGGTGACCTGATAACGGCTCAGCGGATTGAGGCAGACCATCCAGGTGGCCGGATTTGGATTGCTGAAGTTGCCGCCGTGGGAGTTGCAGCTGCCGTTGTTGCCCGTGCCCTGCTCGGGAATCGTGCCGATATAGTTGAGGACCGAGCGCTCGTCTCTGAACTTGTTGGTCACCACCACAAAGTCGTTGACCCTGAAATCGCCGGTCAAGGTTCCGATATCCTGCTGCGCGATCTGAAAATCGCGATTGACGAATCCATAATAGGTCTCGCGCGGAACGCCCAGCGACGTGACCGGCGCACCGGCGACGGTGTTGTAGGGAACGCCGAAGTCGGGCAGCCCGTTGAGGTTGGTGTGTATGTAGTTTGCCGAGAGGCTGAAATTGCTGGTCGGCGTCCATTTCGCGGCTGCCAAACCGCCCCAACGATCGTCGGTGGTAAAGTCGCGCTCCGAGACGTTGGCGTTCTGCCACATGCCGTCCATGCGGATGGCGAGCGTCGGCGAAATCACCTGGTTGACGTCGAAGGTGACACGCTTGGTGTTGTCGCTCGCGAACTTGGAGTCGGCGTTGTAGAAGCTGGCTTCGGTCGTAGCCTGTTTGGTGACGATGTTGAGCGCGCCGCCGGTCGTGCCTCGGCCGTCGATCGTCGACGACGGTCCTTTGAGAATTTCGATCTGCTCGGTGAAGAAATTCTCCCGGATGTTGACAGCCGGATCGCGGATGCCGTCGACAAACACGTCGTTGCGGGCGTCAAAGCCGCGGATGAAAAAACGGTCGCCGAAAGCGTTGCCGCCTTCGCCGGTTCCGATGGTGACGCCGGCGGTGGTGCGGGCGACGTCCTTGAGGCTGGTGGCGTCCTTGTCATCCAGGACCTCCCGCGTCAGCACTGTAATGCTCTTCGGCGTATTGGCGATCGGCTCGGAGAACTTCGGCGACGCCAAGCGGTCGGCTTTGTAGGGCGCGGCCGGATCCGCATAAGGGTCCTGCTGCGCGGCCTGTTTCTTCGCTGCGGCCTCCGCCTCAAGCTTTGCCCGCGCCGCAGCGGCCGACTTCTCCCGGGCGATGCGGCGCAACGCGTTGCGGGCGCGGATCTGCTCCGGTGAAGGCTTGGCGGCTGCCGGCTTTGGGCGCGCGATCGGCGCGTCCACTGTCACCGGCGGCAGCGGCTGCTCTTGCGCTTCCGCCGCGCTCACCGCAGCGACCGCGATCAGACAGCCGACGGTAACTTTTTGAGTCGGATTGCGTTCGAAGACGCCGTCAAAGCCGCACCATACCGGCAGCGCGCGTAGCGTGCCCGGCCGCACCATTCCACTCATGAAAACGCCCCCGCGTTTGCGCGCTGGCCCCAACTAGCCTTGCGCGATCGCGAGCGACGGTATGGAAAAATGCTTTTAGAATCAAACCAATATACAGTATTTGACGCGCGCAATACTGGAATTACAACGCAGAATACAGTATTATTCCTTCGAACCTATCTAATTCAAAGACGAGAATGAGAACTTAGATCGCCTCCAAAACTTGAGCTAAGCGACGGCCTGCGGCCGGTGAATTGCGTTGACTAATGATCCGAAAACGCCGCCGGGGCGAGAACGCGCCGCGGCTCGACATACGTTTGCTGCAAACCAGCTATTCGTCCGTGCTTGGCGGCTTCATCAAAGAAAACAATTCATCGACTGTTTGTTCGGCGATCAAGCGCACGCGATCGGTGTCAAGCGCTCCGGCGATTCTCACTTGCCGGACGACCGCGTGAATTTCGTCGCGGAAATCGGTCAAAAACCTCAACGGGTCCTTCGAGTTGTTGGCAACGCGCGCGATCAGTCCGGTTATCAGGATCTGACACGCAATCATTCGCCCGTTGAGTTCTTCCATCGCCGTCTCCTGTCCGGAGTTGCGTTGCACATGCGAGCGCGCAAATGCAAGGTCCGGATGCGGCGCCGGCGTTTGCCGGGCCCCGCCCAACTGACATGAGGCGGCGCTCCGGCCACGGTTTCGCTTCGCTTTTTGCCTGCGACGCGCGGCTTTTCGGCATCTGGCGCTCGCTAAAATGCCAAACTAATGTACGCCGCTGCCGAGGACTGGTGCGGAATGCAAGCGCGAACACTGACTATTCGGCTGGTGCGGCTGGCCATGGCCGCATCGCTGCTTGCCCCCACTCTGCTCTTCGTTTTCGCCGGGTGGAACAGCTACCGCAATCTCGAGGCGCTCACCGACGAGCGGCTGGCGCGCTCGCTCGACGTCGAGCAGGAGGAGGCGCAAAGGACCTTTCAGCTCGTCGACCTGGCGTTGAACAGCGTCAAGGATCTGGTCGTCGGCATGTCGGCGGACGACATCCGCCGCGACGAAAAACGGCTTCACCCTTTGCTGCAAAAGTTGGACGCGCAGATCCCGCTCATCCAGTCGATCTGGATCTACGGCACGGATGGGCGGCCGCTGGTTTCTTCATTGGTTTCACCTGCCCCCGATCAGAGCTTTGCCGACCGCGACTTTTTCCAAGCTCATGTCAGAGGCGACGTCGGAACCTATTACGGCCGGGTCTACGAATTGCGCTTCAACGCGCAACCGTTTTTCACGGTCAGCCAGCGCCTCGTTCATGACGGCGCGTTCATGGGCGTGCTGGAAATCTCGGTTCTGCCCAGCAACTTTTTCCAGTTCTTCGCGACATTGGCCTATGCAGAAGGCCAGCAATTCGCGTTGATCCGCAGCGACGGGCTGTTCCTGGCGCGCTATCCCACCGCGCCGCCGGGGGCACCTGACCGCCTGGACGAACATTCCGGATTTCGGCGAACCATCGCGCAATCGCCGGCGGGCGGCCTGTACACCACCGACTCGCTGATCGATCACGTCGAGCGCCGTCTCGCCGTGCGCCGTCTCGGCTCGATGCCGCTTTACGTGACCACCGGTTTCGCGCTGTCGGTGCTCAGAAGCGAGTGGCTCTCGGGGATGGCGGCACACCTGATCTACGGCATCCCGGTGACACTGATCCTGTTCTTCACCTTGTTTGCGGTGCTGCTGCGCACGCAGCGGCTTTACGAGGAGATCAACCGGCGGTCGGCCGCCGAGGAGGCGCTGCGGCAATCGCAAAAGCTCGACGCCATCGGCCATCTGACCGGCGGCGTCGCCCATGACTTCAACAACCTGCTGACCATCATCATCGGCAATCTCGAAACCGCGCAACGTCAGTTGGAGACCTGGACGGACGGCGCGCAGATCAGGCTGGCGCGCCGTCTGGAAAGCGCCATGCACGGCGCCCAGCGCGCGGCCATGCTGACCAAGCGGCTATTGGCTTTCTCCAGACAGCAGCCGCTCAATCCGACCGTGCTCGACGTCAATCGCGTGCTCAGCGGCCTGTCCGACTTCCTGCGGCGCGCGCTGGGCGAAGATGTTTCGCTCGAAATCGTCGGCGGCGGCGGCGTGTGGCCGGTCGAGGCCGATGCCGCCGAGCTTGAAGCCGCCATTCTCAATCTTGCGGTGAACGCCCGCGACGCCATGCCCGAAGGCGGCAAACTCACCATCGAAGCCAGCAACTCCTATCTCGACGACAGCTATTGCCGCCGGAACGGCGATGTGCGACCCGGCCAATACGTGCAGATTGCGGTGACCGATACCGGATCGGGCATGCCGAAAGACGTGATCGATCGGGCATTCGAGCCGTTTTTCACGACCAAACAATCCGGCCAGGGCACCGGGCTCGGACTGAGCCAAGTCTATGGCTTCGTCAAGCAATCCGGCGGGCATGTGAAGATCTATAGCGAGGCGGACGAAGGCACGAACGTCAAGATCTACCTGCCGCGCTTTTTCGGCAAAGCGTCGGCGGCGGAAAACATCGCCGCCGCGCCAAGCCGCGGCCGTTCCGGCGAATGCGTGCTGGTGGTCGAGGATGACGCCGACGTGCGCAGTTACATCGTCGAGACGCTGGGCACGCTCGGCTACGACGTTCTCGAAGCGGGCGACGCGCAAAGCGCATTGCACCTGCTCGATAAACATCCCTCGGTGCATCTGCTGCTCACCGACGTGGTCATGCCCGGCATGAATGGCCGCAAGCTCGCGGAAGAGGCGAAGCAGCGGCGGCCGTCGTTGCGGATTCTCTACATGACCGGATATTCGCGCAACGCTATCGTCCATCAGGGCCGTCTCAATCCGGGCGTCGACCTGATCCAGAAGCCGATTACCAGCGAGCAACTCGGGAGCGCCGTGCGCAAAGCACTGGACTCTTGACCGACGGAACGGCGTGCGTCGATCCAGGGAATTGGCGCGGCCCTTTCCACGACGCTCGCCGGTGTGACCAGAGCCTTCATGCAGTCGCACGCTGCAGCCTCAATCTACCTGATCGCCGCCCTCTCGACGGCGGGCGTGATGCTGCGGCCGTTCAATCTGGCCGAGGCCGTCTGGGCGGTGGCCGGCGCCGCCTTGCTGGTGGCGCTCGGGCTGATTTCCATTCCGGATACGCTCACCGGCATCGCCAAGGGCGGCGACGTTTATCTGTTCCTGTTCGGCATGATGCTGCTCGCCGAAATCGCGCGCGTGGAAGGATTGTTCGACTGGCTGGCGGCGGTTCCACGCCGACGGCTCGGCGCGCCGGCTGTTTCTGCTGATCTACGGCGTCGGCATCGTGGTGACCGTTTTTCTGTCGAACGACGCCACGGCGGTGGTGCTCACGCCCGCCCGCACTGCTTCTTGCCATCGCGGCCGCACTGCTGACGCCGTAAAGACGGCGATCTAAAAGCCGCATCGAAGCCTGCGGCACCGCTTGCCTCCATCACCGCAAAGGCTGGCGCGGGCGCCGCGCGCCACTTATGGTGGGGCTGGGTGGCGGCAGTTTGAGTTGGGCGACGTCGGAGGGTGAAATCGTGACAGGTCAGAGCCATGGTGATGACGCGTTGAACTTCGCTACGACCAAGGAACTGACCGCGGCGCTCGCGGCCCGGAAGATATCGGCGCTCGAACTGACCGATCACGCCATCGCGCGCATCGAAGCGCTCGACGGCAAGATCAATGCCGTGGTGGTGCGCGATTTCGAGCGCGCCCGCGCGGCGGCCAAGGCCGCCGACGCGGCACTCGGGGGCGGCGAAACGCGGCCGCTGCTCGGCATTCCGATCGTGATCAAGGAATCGTTCGACGTCGAAGGCCTGCCGACTACCTGGGGCGTGCCGGCGCTGAAAGATTTCGTGCCGCAGGAAGACGCGCTCATGGTCGCCCGCGTCAGAGCCGCCGGCGCGGTGATCCTGGGCAAGACCAACGTGCCTTACGTCCTCGGCGACTGGCAGAGCTTCAACGACATTTACGGCACGACCAACAATCCGTGGGACCTCGGCCGCTCGCCGGGCGGCTCGTCGGGCGGATCGTCCGCCGCGCTCGCCGCCGGCTTCGTGCCGCTGTCGCTCGGCTCCGATATCGGCGGCTCGCTGCGGGTGCCGGCGCATTATTGCGGCGTCTACGCCCACAAGCCGACATTGAACCTGATCCCGCCGCGCGGGCACCGGCTGCCCGGCACCACCCAGCGCGTGAGCGATCTCGCCGTGGTCGGACCGATGGCGCGCAACGCCGCCGATCTCGAGCTCGTGCTCGACCTCACCGCCGATCCCGACGAGGCGCGCGCCGGCATTGCTTATCGGGTGGCGTTGCCGAAGGCGCGTCACGGCGCGCTCAAGGATTTCCGCGTGCTGGTGATCGACGAGCATCCGCTGCTGCCGACCGACGCCGCGGTGCGCTTAGCGCTCGAGCGCCTCGCGCAACGGCTGGTCAAAGCCGGCGCGAAAGTGGCGCATGCCAGTCCGCTTCTCCCCGACCTCGCCGCGTCGGCCCGCTTGTATATGCGGCTGCTGATGGCGGCGTTGTCGGAACGCTGGCCCGCGGAGACTTACCAGCACGCGCAAACAACCGCCGCCGCGCTCAAGCCCGACGACGACAGCCTGCAAGCCGAACGCTGGCGCGGCGCGGTCTTGAGCTATCGCGACTGGGCCGCGGCCGACATGGCGCGGATCGCGCTGCAACAGCGATGGGCGGATTTGTTTCGCAAATTCGACGTGGTGCTGTGCCCGCCGATGCCGACGCCCGCTTTCCCGCATGACCACGCGCCGGTGCCGGAGCGCCACATCGAGATCGAGGGCCGGCAATTCTCGTTCTTCGACCAACTGGTCTGGCCCGAGATCGCGACCACGCCCGGACTTCCAGCCACGGCGGCGCCGATCGGGCTGACCGACACGGGCCTGCCGGTCGGCGTGCAGATCGTCGGTCCTTATCTGGAAGACCGCACGCCGCTCGCTTTTGCCGCGCTGATGGAGCGTGAGTTCGGCGGCTTCGTGCCGCCGCCGGGCTACGCCGATTAAGCCGGCAATTCATCGCCATGTCCACCAACATGTCCGCAAACATGACCGCGAAATCGTTTCGGGTGCGCGATCCGAATTATGTCGAGCGCATCAAAGGCGCCTTCGGCCGCCAGGGCTTTCTGCGTTATGTCGACGCCCGCATCGAGGAGCTTGCGCCCGGACGTTGCGTGATCGTCGCCGATTTCCGCGCCGAGCTCGCGCAGCAGAACGGATATTTCCACGGCGGGCTGATCGGCACCATCGCCGACACGGCCGGCGCCTGTGCGGCGAGCACGCTGATCGAAAGCTGGCAATGGATGCTCACGGCCGAATACAAGATCAATTTTCTCGCGCCGGCCAAGGCCGCTCGGCTCAAAGCCGTGGGCGAGGTGGCGCGCGCCGGCCGCACACTGAGCGTATCGCTGGTTCATCTCTACGGCGTCGATGACGGCGGCCAGGAACAACTCTGCGCGCTGGCGACCGTGACGGTTGCCACGCTCGAAAGCGAGGCGCCGGTTTTCCAGAAAGATTAGACGCCAGCGGAACGGGAAGCGACCGGCGGGCGCATTTCTCACTGCACCGGAAAATCGAAATACGTGCCGGGAAACGGCTCGTGCGACAGCGTGAAATGCCACCATTCCTTCTGGTAGGGGCGAAAGCCCCGCCGGCGCATGGCGGCGGCGATCAGCGCGCGGTTCTCCTTGGCTTCGGCGCTAACGTTGGCGGCTGCCGGCCATGAACGCGGACTGAAAAAATCGAACGGCGTGCCCATGTCGAGCTCGCTGCCGTCGCTGCGCGCCAGCGTCAGATCGACGGTGGAGCCGCGCGAATGGCCCGAGCGCGACGATATGTAGCCGTCCCGGAACAGCATCCGCTTGTCGACCTCCGGGTAAAATTCCCGCTTGCCGACGGTGTCGCCGAGGTCGCGCGCCCAGCGCACGAAATTCGCCACCGCGCGCGTCGGCCGATAGCAGTCGAACACCTTGATGACCAGACCGCGCGGGGCGAGATCCTGCGCGACCTGGGCCAGCGCTTCGGCGGCAGGTCTGGTCAGCAAACAGTGCGGCGCTTCGTAGCCGTCGATCGGCCGGCCGACGAAATTGTGCGAGCCGGCATAACGCGGGTCGACAACGAGTCCGGGGACAATCGCTGCGGCATCGACGAAGGCGGCCGGCCGATCTTGAGCGAAGCTTGGACTGCCGAGAGAAGCGACGAGCATGGCGAATAGCGAATAGCGAACGGCGCGTGGCGAATAAAGACGAGCGCGCCTGTCATTCCGAAGCCTGATTCCCATAAAGCCCCAATACCCCCTCCGCGAGAATGACCCACGCAACCCTCAAATACCTCAAAGACGGCCGCTGTTAACCCCCCGGTAACCATACACCCGGCACATTTTGCCGGGGGAGGTAAGTCCGTAGTCCGTTTCCACCGCACCTTCGGGGGCAATCTTGGACGCGAGTACGGCGCCTTTTCCTTTCTTGCGTGCGGGCGGCCCGACGGCCGCCGCGCACAGCTTCGCAACACGTGACCGCAATCGACGGGCGCAAGCAAGCGACATGACCGACGTGACTTCGGCCGAGCGCAGCGACGGACCGTTAGCGTTTTCACGCCTTGCCGACATTGGAACGCTGCTCAAGCGCAGCGACATCGGGCTCGCCGTCGGCATGATGGCGATCCTCGTTGTGCTCATCCTGCCGTTGCCGTCGCTGCTGCTCGATTTCGCGCTCGCCATCTCCATCACCTTCTCGGTGCTGATCCTGATGACGTCGCTGTTCATCCAGACGCCGCTGGAATTTTCCGCCTTTCCGACGGTGTTGCTGATCGCCACCATGCTGCGGCTCGCGCTCAATCTCGCCTCGACGCGCCTGATCCTGGCGCACGGCCACGAGGGGACGGACGCCGCCGGCCATGTCATCCAGGCCTTCGGCAATTTCGTCATGAGCGGCAATTTCATCATCGGCATCATCGTCTTCACCATCCTGGTGATCGTGAATTTCGTGGTCATCACCAAGGGTTCGGGACGCATCGCCGAGGTGGCGGCACGCTTTCACCTCGATTCGATGCCGGGCAAACAGATGGCGATCGACGCCGATCTTTCCGCCGGCCTGATCGACGAGAAGGACGCGCGGCGGCGGCGCAAGACTTCTGGAAGACGAATCCGGCTTCTTCGGCGCCATGGACGGCGCCTCGAAATTCGTGCGCGGCGACGCCATCGCCGGCTTGCTCGTCCTGCTGATCAATGTGATCGGCGGCATGGTCATCGGCATCATGCAGCAGGGGCTGAGCTTCACCGAGGCCGCCCACGCCTACACGTTGCTCAGCGTCGGCGACGGCCTGGTCACGCAAGTGCCGGCGCTGATCGTTTCGATCGCCGCCGGCCTGTTGGTCTCCAAGGCCGGCGTCTCCGGCGCCGCCGACAAGGCGCTGCTCAAGCAGTTTTCCGGCTATCCGAAGGCGCTCGGCATGTCGGCCGCGGTGATGCTGGTGATGGCGCTGCTGCCGGGCATACCGATGATCCCTTTTCTCGCGCTCGGCGGCGGCACGGCGAGCCTCGCTTACGTGATCGATCGCCGCCGCAAGCGGACGGTCGCGGCCGAGGCGAAGAAGGCCGACACCGAAAAGGCGGCGCCGGCGGAAGAGCCGATGTCGGCGACGCTGAAGATGGACGACCTGAAAATCGAGCTCGGCTATGCGCTGTTGCCGCTGGTCAATGCCACCGCCGGAGAACGGCTCACCGAGCAGATCAAGGCGCTGCGCCGCTCGCTCGCGGCCGAAATGGGCTTCGTCATGCCGGCGGTGCGCATCCTCGACAACGTCCAGCTCGACGCCAACAGTTACGTGATCAAGATCAAGGAAGTGGAATCAGGCAGCGGCAAGGTCTGGCACGGCCAGTACATGGTCATGGATCCGGCCGGCAAGCAGGTGACGCTGCCTGGCGTGCACACGACCGAGCCGACCTTCGGCCTGCCCGCCACCTGGATCGAGCCGGCGCTCAAGGAAGAGGCTTCGGTGCGGGGTTACACCGTTGTCGACTCGGCGACCGTGCTCGCCACGCATCTCACCGAGCTGATCAAGGCCAACATGTCCGAGCTCCTTTCCTACGGAGAGGTGCAGAAACTGCTCAAGGAATTGCCGAAGGAACAGGGCGAGCTGATCAAGGACATCGTGCCGTCGCAGATCACCATCTCCGGAATCCAGCGCGTGCTGCAGATCCTGCTTGCCGAGCGGGTCTCGATCCGCGATCTCGCCACCATCCTCGAAGGCATCGCCGACGGGCTTGCCGCCACCCGCAATCCGGCGATGCTGGCCGAGCATGTGCGCGGCCGGCTTTCGCGCCAGCTTTGCGCCCAGCATACGAGCCCCGCCGGCTATCTGCCGATCATCGCGCTGACCGCCAGATGGGAGCAGGCCTTCGCCGAATCCATCGTCGGCCAGGGCGACGACCGCAACCTCGCCATGCAGCCATCGAAGCTCACCGAATTCATCAATCTGGTGCGCGAGAAATTCGAGCTGGCGGCGCGCGAAGGCGAGGCGGCGGTGCTGGTGACCTCGCCCTCCATCCGGCCGTTCGTGCGCGGAATCGTCGAGCGCTTCCGCGCGCAGACCAGCGTGCTTGCGCAATCGGAGATCCACCCGCGCGCGCGACTCAAGACCGTCGCGAGTATCTGAATGAGCGCGTGCCCCCGGAGTTCTTCCTGGGCGCGGGATGCAGCCGCCGGTTTCCTTATTCGCTGCCGCGATTGTTGGATCGCGGCTCTCTCGCTTTTAGCTCCGCCGCAAGCACGAGCAAGGGAACAACAGAGCGCTTTTCACCGGTTATCACGGTCGTTCAAGCTTCGGTGATGAGCGCTTTTCCGCGCGAAGCGCGGTGCGTAAATGAAGGTTAATGTGAGCTTAATCACAGTTTCTGCCCGGTCGCCGGGCTAAACCGGCGAAAACGGGAGGTTGCAATGAACCACTCGATGTATAGCGCGGACCGCCGCACTCATTTGAAGATCATCGTGGTCGGCCTTCTGTGCGCGACTATTGTCGCTGCCGTGGGCATTTTCGCCAATATCCGCGACGTCGATCTCGGCACCGCCCCGCTGGTGAAAGCGGGCCAGCCCACCGCGGTGAGCGGACGGCTGCCGGCCATTCGGTAACGGTGCCGTCATGCCCGGCCCTTGTGCCGGGCATCCCGTTTGTTAGCGCTACATTCTGTGAAACGAGATGGCCGGGACAAAGCCCGGCCATGACGCGGTGCGATTACGTCTTCGGCGCAGGCGGCGGCGACGCCGGAAGAGATTCGACCGCCTTGCCGGTGAAGAGAACCGGGCCGGTCGGCGCGCCGCTTGGCGAACCACCAGCCGGCTCGAGCGACACCGCGTAGGTCGCCGCACGGAGCGTATCGAGATCGATGTTTGCCGGCAGCGGGCGTTGCGTGAATTCGTCGCTGCCGACAACGCCGAGCGAGCGCGGGGCTGAGGAGCGGCCAGCAATCAGCCAAAGCTCATAGCTGCGGTCGGTTTCAAGCCCGGCGGAAACTCGGCGCACGAACAGCGTGCGCTGCCGGGTATCCACCGTGAGCAGGAAGGCCGGCGCTGTCGGCTGCTGCTGCAATACGGCAACCAGCCGGTCCTGCGGCCCTCGCACCGGCGGTTCGATGCGCGCCATCAGGCCGGCGCCGACCGCCCGCAGTTGCGGCGGAATCAGATCGGGCGCCACTTGCGACACGGCGATATAGGCCGCCAGCAAAGCCGCGATCGCGCCAAGGCCGATCGTGAAGCCGCGCCAGCGCCGGACCCGCCTCCGCAAAACGACAATGTCGGCGCTGCGCGGAACGCCGCCCTGCCTGGCCGCGAGCGGAGGCGGCACAGCCAAGTCGTCGGCCGGCGTTTCGGCCGGCTCCTCGGAAGCCTCGGCCGGCTCCTCGGAAACCTCGGCTGGCTGCGTCGACGGTTCCAAGAACAAGAAATCGCCAGCGACAACATCGGTGGTCCCAGGCGAATCAAGATCGCGCGGGCCTTCAGCCTCCGCGGCCGTTTCCGAAGACGCCGCGTCGGCGGCAGCCGCGGCTTCCGGGCTGACCTCCTTTTTGATCTTGTCCCAGACCTCGGCCGGCGGCTCGACCGCCTCCACCATGACGTTGAGCTCGCCCAGCCGGCGTTCCCACTGCCGCACGGCCGCGTCGAATTCCGGATCGAATGACCGCAAGGCCTCGGCGTGTTCGCGCTCCTCGGCGGAAAGCGTGCCCAGCACATATTCCGCGGCGAGCGTTTCCTGGTCCTCTTCAAACATCCCAGCCAAGCTCCTCCGTCAGCTTCCCATACATCCACGGATCTCAAGCAGGCTGCGACGCAACCAAGTCTTGATTGTGTTCACGGGAATGTCGAGCTTCCTCGCCAGTTGATCTCGGCTCCAGCCGCTGTAATAGGCGAGCAGCACGATGCGCTGCTTTTCCGGATCGAGCTTGCCGAGACACGCCAACAAACGCTTGAGCTCCTCCGTCATCTCGCGGCGCGCCAGCGGCGGCGGCGTGTCCGCGGCGACGCTGAGCGCCTCCGGTTCTTCCTCGATCGACAGTTCGCCCCGCTTGCGCACGATGTCGATGGCGCGATTGCGCGCGATCGCAACCATCCACGTGATCGGGCTTGCGACAGTCGGGTCGAACCTGCCGGCCATCTTCCACACTTTGAGATAGGCTTCCTGCATTACCTCGTCGGCCAGCTCAGGCCTGCCCAAGATACGGAGCAGCACGCCATAGAGTTTCGCGCGGGTGGCACCATAGAGCCGCTCGAATGCCGCGACGTCGCCCTTGGCGACCTCCGCGAGCAGTCCAACCAATTCCGCTTGCGTCAACATCACTGCCCCCGGAATTGCCCCCTGGACTTGCTTGGTCCGGACTTAATCCGTGTCCGAAGCTGGGCATCCCCTTGGTAACCCAACGCGAAACCGATTATCGCCGGGGAAGCGGGCGCTCGTCGAGAGCGAAAGCGTTCTTCGGTCATTCCGGGCCGAGCAGCCCGGAATCCATGATCCCTGCCGGCGCATGTCCTGCACGGACCTTGGTACGGACCTTGGTGATGGATTCCGGGCTCCTCGCTGCCGCTTGGCCGCGGAATGATAAGTATCCATCCTAGGCTGGAGCGCTGCGCACCCGCATCAATGCGATCGTATCGAGTTCCGCCTGTTCGGCGGCATTCTCCGCCTCGCGCTCGCGCATCTGGTCGCGTTCGTCCAGCAACTCGACCTTTTTCAGCTCGTCGAAGGCTTCGCTGAGCGCCATTTTCGCGTCCTCGAGCTGGGCCCGCAGTTCATCCGCCGAACGTTTGAGATTTTCGCGGCGAGCAATCGCGGCCTTGGCATAGGTCGGATAGGCAAAATGTCCGGGATCATGGATACCGGCGCGATCCTGTTCGACCCGGATTTCGCGTTCCAGGTCACCCGCCATGCGGTCGAATTCAGCAATCATCGTCTCGATTTGTGCGACCTTACGCCGCTTCTCGTCGACCTGAAACTTCTTCAGGCGGATGAGCGTCTCACGGGACTTCATCGACTGTTACTCCCCGAAGGCGCAGGATCAAACGGCGCCGCCGGCCGCTCCGGCGGCGGCCACAGACTGCAACTCTGCCCCGATAACGTTAGCGTTCGGTTTCCGCGCCCGCCATTATTTGGGCCAAACGCCGGTAACCTTCCGCCAAGCTCGTTGCTTCTTCCTTACCTTGGGCGAGGAAAGCCTCGATCGGCTTGTGCAGCCTGATGGCCTCATCGACCTCGGGGCTGGTGCCGGCCCGATAGGCGCCGAGCCGGATGAGTTCCTCCATGTCGGCATAGGTCGCCATGACCTGGCGGGCGCGGGTCAGCACCGGCAGATACTGCGGGTCGGCGGCGCGCGGCATGGTGCGCGACACCGACTTGAGCACATTGATCGCCGGATAGCGGCCGCGCTCGGCGATGGCGCGCTCCATCACGATATGTCCGTCGAGAATGCCGCGCACGGCGTCGGCGATCGGCTCGTTGTGATCGTCGCCATCGACCAGAACGGTGAAGATGCCGGTGATGGTGCCCTGATCCGCGCCGGGCCCTGCCCGCTCGAGAAGCCGCGGCAGCTCAGTGAAAACCGTCGGCGTATAGCCTTTGGCGGTCGGCGGCTCGCCGGCCGAAAGCCCGATCTCGCGCTGCGCCATGGCGAAGCGCGTGACCGAATCCATGAGCACCAGCACGTCCTGGCCCTCGTCGCGGAAATATTCGGCGATGGCGAGCGTCACATGCGCGGCTTGGCGGCGCATCAGCGCCGGCTCGTCGGACGTGGATACCACCACGACCGAGCGCGTGAGGCCCGCCTCGCCCAAATCGTCCTGCAGAAATTCCTGCACCTCGCGGCCGCGTTCGCCGATCAGCCCGATAACAGTGACGTCGGCCGCGACGTTGCGCGCGAGCATCGACAGCAGCACCGATTTGCCGACGCCGGAGCCGGAGAAAATCCCCATGCGCTGGCCGCGGCAGCAGGTGATGAAGGTATTGAGCGACCGCACGCCGAGATCGAGCGGCGCGCCGACCCGGCGACGCGCGTGTGCAAGCGGCGGCGCATTGCGGAAAGGATAGGGCGACGGGCCGTAAAGCAATGGTCCTTTGCCATCGATCGGTTCGCCGAGCGCGTTGACCACGCGGCCGAGCCAGCCGGCGGACGGTCTGACGGCACCGGCAACCGACGTCACAAGCGCGCGGCATCCGCGGCGCACGCCTTCAAGCGGCGCGAACGGCATCAACAGCGCATACGGACCTGAGAATCCGATCACCTCGCTCGGTATATTCTTGCCGGGCGCTTCAATCACCACGCGCGCGCCGACCGACATGGCGTGCAGCGGTCCGGCGACTTCCACCATTAACCCGCGGACCCCGACGACGCGGCCGTAGATCTCGATCCCGTCGAGCTCGTTAATCTGTTCGGCCAGCGCCTTCATGGCGCAACGGGCCTCTGCGCGCGGATGGTTACTTCTAATTCGGCGGTCTTAACGGTGTATTTACCCGCGCCGTTAATCATTGCGCTCGTCCTTGGGAATAGATGGCTCGCCAATCCATGAAGGGGCGACGAGTTCTAGAGTCGGTTAGCGCCAAAACTTAACCTGATCTATGAGCGCCCGCGTGGCTCAAAAACTACTTTCTCGCAACATCTTAAGGCGATTCGCTGAAAATTGCCTAGGAGATGCTTGCAAGTGGGAATCAGGTTTTGTTAACCATATCGCGTTTACAGTCTCGAATCAGTTTGTCCCAAGGGGTTTTTCGGGGGCCGCCACGGACGGCGCGCCAACCTTAGCCGCGCGGCGAGGAAGGGGACTGGCATGCGCGTATTGCTGATCGAAGATGATAGCGCCACGGCGCAATCGATCGAGTTGATGCTCAAATCGGAGAGCTTCAACGTCTACACGACCGATCTCGGCGAGGAAGGGATCGATCTCGGTAAGATCTACGACTACGACATTATTCTCCTCGATCTCAATCTTCCCGACATGTCGGGCTTCGAAGTTCTGCGCAGCCTACGCGTATCGAAGGTCAAGACGCCGATCCTGATCCTGACCGGGCTCGCCGGCATCGAAGACAAGGTGAGAGGCCTAGGCTTCGGCGCCGACGACTACATGACCAAGCCGTTCCACAAGGACGAGCTGGTGGCGCGCATCCATGCGATCGTGCGCCGCTCAAAGGGGCATGCCCAGTCGGTGATCCAGACCGGCGATCTGATCGTCAACCTCGACACCAAGACGGTCGAGGTCAACGGCGCGCGCGTGCATCTGACCGGCAAGGAATATCAGATGCTGGAGCTGCTTTCGCTGCGCAAGGGCACCACGCTCACCAAGGAGATGTTCCTCAATCATCTCTATGGCGGCATGGACGAGCCGGAGCTGAAGATCATCGACGTCTTCATCTGCAAATTGCGCAAGAAGCTCGCCAACGCCTCGAACGGCAAGAACTATATCGAAACGGTGTGGGGCCGCGGTTACGTGCTGCGCGAGCCGAGCGAAGACGAAGCGAAAATCTCCGCCTAAACCGCTTCGAATTCAGAAAATACAAAACCCCGGCCGACGGCCGGGGTTTTTTGTTTGGTCCAACGCCTTCCGCCGAGCTGTCAAACGCCTGGAGCTAGCGTCCGCCGCTGACGGCGACCAGGCGCGGCGCGGCCCTGCCGCCGGACACGATCTGCGGCCGCGGCGGACGGACATTCGGCACATAAAGGCCGCGCAGCTCCGGCAGGGTGCGAAAACTGTCCGTCAATCCCACCACCGTCTCGGCGGCGCCGAGAACGAGATAACCGTCAGCAGCCGCTATGCGGCCGAGCCGGTTGAGCACGCTGGTCTTGGTCTCCTGATCGAAATAGATCAGCACGTTGCGGCAGAAGACCAGATCAAAGGTGCCGAGCGAAGTAAAATCGGACAAGAGATTGAGCTGCTTGAATTTGACCATTGCGCGCAGCTCGGGCGCGAGCTGCCACATATCGCCGACCTTGGTGAAATATTTGATCAGGAGCTGAATTGGCAGCCCGCGCTGAACCTCAAACTGGCTGTAGATTCCCGCCTGTGCCTTGTTCAGAACGCCGCTCGCAAGATCGGTCGCGATGATCTCGATCCGCCAGCCGGCGAGCGCGTCCTCCAGCTCCTTCACCGTCATGGCGAGCGAATACGGCTCCTGTCCGGTGGAGGCGGCGGCCGACCAGATCCGAATGCGGCGCGAAGCCCGGCGCGCATTGAGCAGCGCGGGCAACACCGCCGCGCGGAAATTCTCGAACGGCGTCTTGTCGCGAAAGAAGAACGTCTCGTTGGTGGTCATCGCCTCGACGACCATGGTCATCAGGCCTTCGTTGTCGTCACACCTGAGGGCAGCCACGAGCTCGTCGAGACGACTGAAGCCGGCCTTGCGCGCGATCGGCAGAAGCCGGCTCTCCACCAGATATTGCTTATCGGCGGACAGCACGAGTCCGGACCGCGCCTTGAGCGATTTGCGCAGGAAATCGTAATCGTGCGGCGTCACGCGCGGCCTCCCACAAACAGGCGATTGACTTCGGCGGGAATCTGCCCGAGCGGAAGAACCGCAGAGCACAATCCGGCGAGCGCAACTGCCCGCGGCATGCCCCACACGACGCTCGTTTCCTCGTCCTGAGCGATCACGCTGCCGCCGGCAGCAGCAATCTCGGCGGCGCCGTTGGTACCGTCGGAGCCCATCCCGGTCAGGATGAGCGCCAGGCTGCCGGCGCCCCAGACCTGCGCAGCCGACGACAGCAAGGGATCGATCGACGGCTTGCAAAAATTGATCGGCGGATCGTCGCCGAGCGCGATCATGGGTCCGCCGGCGCCACGCACCACCCGCATGTGGCGGCCGCCCGGAGCGACATAAATACCGCCGGGAACGATCGGCTCTTCATGCGCGGCTTCGCGCACGCGGCGTCCGCTGATGCGCGTCAGATGCTCGGCGAGAACCGTCGTGAAAGTCTGCGGCATGTGCTGGGTGACAAGGACCGGCGCGCGGTCTATCGCGCCGCCGAGCTGTCCGATCAGCGCGGTAAGAGCCTGCGGTCCGCCGGTCGAGGAGCCGATCAGCAGAGCGCGCGGCGGCAACAAGGCAAAAGGGCGCAGCGTGAAGGCCACGGTTTCTGCCGACGGCATGCTTGCGCGCCGAGACGGCGGCACGATCTCGCGCGGGGCGGTCGCGGGCCTGCGCTGGCGAAGCAGCGAGCCGCCGCGGCGGCCGAGGTTACGGATCTTGTCCAGCAACTCGCGGCGGAACGCCGCCGAGGCGTCGGCGTCGAGGGCGGCCTCGGGCTTGGGGACGTAATCGGCGGCGCCGAGCGACAGCGCGCGCAGGCTGATTTCCGCGCTTCGCCGCGTGAGCGTCGAAGCCATGATAACCACCAGGTCGCGCTTTTTTTGCAGGAGCTGCGGCAGCGCCGATATGCCGTCGAGCTCCGGCATGTCCACATCGAGAACGACGACGTCGGGATTGCAGGCTTCCACCTGCTCGACCGCCTCACGCCCGGTGCGCAAGCACGCGGTCACCATCATGTCCTTTTCGTCGCCGATCCAGCGGGTCAATTGCCGGCGCACGACGATGGCGTCGTCAACGACCATCACCCGGATCGGTTTTCTGATGGCGGCCGCGGGGCGGGCGGCGGCAACGGCGTTAATCATGGGCGACTGACTTTCGGTACGCGGATTTTCCGCACGCTCACTTCACATTCGACGCGCGGCACGTTGCGGGCTGGCCCGCCACGCGCGCTCGGCGGTTAGATCAGGCCGACTTCCTGAAACTTCGCCTCGACAATGTCCTTGTCGAACGGCTTCATGATGTATTCGTTGGCGCCGGCATGCAGCGCCCGCGCGATGTGCGCGACGTCGTTCTCGGTGGTGCAGAACACCACCTTCGGCTTGTCGCCGCCCGGCAGGCGGCGCAGCGCCCGCAGAAACTCGTAGCCGTCCATTTTAGGCATGTTCCAGTCCAGCAGAATCGCATCCGGGATCTGCTGACGGCAAGCCTCGATGGCCTCCTCGCCGTTCTCGGCTTCCGCGATCTGAAAGTCGAGACCTTCGAGAATCCTCCGTGCCACCTTGCGGATGACACTGGAGTCGTCGACAACCAAACACGTCTTCATAATGTCGTCACTCCACGCTTGGCGGGCGAGCCCGCCTGGATGTTCCGCTCTGTGCACTTTCAAGCATCGCTATGCTCACCTTGCTCACGCCGCCGCCTGCCTGCTGCGCAGGTCAAGAACGCGGTCGACGTCGAGCACCACGAGAAGCTGACCTTCGAGCCGGTAGACGCCGTCGGACAGAGCGGCAAGCTTGCCGCCGAGATTGATCGGATTGGGCTCGCGGTCGACATCCGGCAGTTTGAGCACCTCACCGACGGCGTCGACCAGCAGGCCGAACGATTCGCTCTTGGCTTCGATGCCGATCGCCATGGGAGCGGCGCCGTTTTCGCGCTTGTTGACCTCGAGGCGCTGGCGCATATCGATCGCGGTCACAATGCGGCCGCGCAGGTTCAAAACACCGGCGATTTCCGCGCTGGCCAGCGGCACCTGCGTGATCCGCGCCGGCTTGAACACATCCTGGACGCGCCCGATCGGCAGCCCGAACATCTGGCCGGCGATGGTGAAAGTGACGAACTCGGTGAAAGCTGTATCGTCGTGCATCGATTTTGCGCTCACGCCGCTTCATGCAGATCTTCGGTCTGCTCTTTGATCGCCGCGATCAGGCCTGCCCGGTCGAACTTGGCGACGAAATCGTGGAAACCGACCCGGCGGCCGCGCTCGATCGCGTCGGCGGAAACCATGGCGGAAAGCGCGATCACCGGAATGGCGGCGGTCGCCGGGTCCCGGCGCAACGCCGCGGCGAGCTCGAAACCGTCCATGCCGGGCATCTCGATGTCGGTGACTACGACATCGGCGCCGGCGCCGGCGCGAATGGCCGCCAGCGCATCGGCGGCCGACGCAACCGACTTCACCTGATAACCCGCGGCCTTGATCACCGGCGCGAGCAGGTCGCGGAAAAAGGCCGAGTCGTCGACCAGCATGATCCGGCGGGCGACCGGCACTGGGCGCGGGTCGCCGCGGCGGAACCAATCGGCATAGGCTTGCGGAAGAAAATGGGCGATGTCGATGATCTCGGTGGCGCTTCCTTTCACCACCGCATACCCGAGCAGGCCCGGGCGCTCGCTCGCCACCTCGATGTCGAGCCGTTGTTCGACGATGTCGATGATCTCGTCGACGATGAGGCCCATGCGGCGGATGCGATCGGAAAACACCAAAACCGGCACCGAGCCGTCCTGTTTGAGGCCGCCTTCGCCATCGATGCGGACGAGCGGCATGAGCTGATCGCGATATTGAACGAGATACTGGCCGTCGGACGTCTCGATGCGCCGGCAATCGATCTCCTCGAGCCGGGCGACGAGTGAGAGAAGCACCGCTTTGGGCTGTTGCGAGCCGGCGCGGAAGACGAGCAGCGGAGTCAGGTCTTCTTCGGCGATGGCCCCGGCCTCGTCGAGCTCGACTTTTTCGCCTTGCGCCAGCGGCGCGATGCGGCCGAGCGCCTGCGCAATTCCGTTCGGGTCGACGATCATAATCACTGTCCCGTCTCCGAGGATGGTCGTGCCGGAGAAAGCCGTGATGTGCCGCAGCTTCGACGACATCGGCTTGATCACGATCTCCTCGGTGTGAAACACGCCCTCGACGAGGACTCCGAAGATCTGGCTGCCGACCTGCG
This sequence comes from uncultured Alphaproteobacteria bacterium, assembly GCA_963831135.1. Classification (GTDB taxonomy): domain Bacteria; phylum Pseudomonadota; class Alphaproteobacteria; order Rhizobiales; family Xanthobacteraceae; genus BOG-931. The sequence goes on along the minus strand of CAWHPH010000029.1, from coordinate 12,530 downwards.
TGACCACGACAAAACCCCTGTCGTCCCGACCTTCGCCGAGATGCAGCAGCTCTTTGAGCTGGATGAGCGGCAACAGCTTGTTGCGCAGCCGCAGCACCGGCGCGTCCTTGATCCGTTCGATGCGATGCTCGCCGCCGTTGGAGGCGCGCACCAGCTCAAGCACCGAGAGCTGCGGGATGGCAAAGCGCTCGCCGCCCGCTTCGACAATGAGCGCCGAAACGATCGCCAGCGTCAGCGGAATCTTGATGGTGAAGGTCGTTCCCGACCCGAGCGTCGATTTCAGATCGACCGTGCCGCCGATCTGCTCGATGTTGGAGCGCACCACGTCCATGCCGACGCCGCGGCCGGAAATGCTCGTGACCTTGGCGGCGGTGGAGAAGCCGGGCATGAAGATCAGATTGCAGATCTCCGCGTCGGATTTGGCGGCGACTTCCGCCTCGCCGGCAAATCCAAGCTCGACGGCCTTGGCGCGAATGCGCGCCAGATCGAGGCCGCGGCCGTCGTCAGCGATCTCGATGATAATGTGCCCGCCCTGATGGCAGGCCGACAGGCGGATGACGCCCTTCTGCGGTTTGCCGACGGCGAGCCGCTCCGCCGGGGTTTCGATGCCGTGATCGGCGCAATTGCGCACCAGGTGCGTCAGCGGGTCCTTGACCAGCTCCAGCACCTGACGGTCAAGTTCGGTTTCGGCACCGTGCATCTCGAGTTCGATCCGCTTGCCGAGTTCGGCCGAAAGATCGCGCACGACGCGCGGCAGCTTTTGCCAGGCGTTGCCGATCGGCTGCATGCGCGTCTTCATCACGCCTTCCTGCAGCTCCGCGGTGACATTCGACAGCCGCTGCAGCGGCACCTTGAAGTCGGAATCCTCATGACGGCGGACGATTTCGAGGAGCTGATTGCGCGTAAGCACAAGCTCGGAAACCGTGGTCATGAGGTGGTCGAGGGTCTCGACATGAACGCGGATGGAATGGTTCCCGGGCCGGTCGCCGCGTTCGTCATCAGACTGCTCGGAGGCCGGCTTCTCAGATGCGGAGTTTTCTGGCGGGAACTTCTCGCGCGCCGGCTGCTTCATGTCTTGCGACAGATTGAAGAGATTGAGTCGACCGATCAGATCGTCGTCGTCGCCGTCCGGCTCGCGCTCCTTGGTTTCGAGCGCATCGAGGATGGTCTTGATCCGGTCGATGGTGGAAAGAATGAGCGTGACGGCTTCGGTCGTGACCGGCATGCCGTCGCGAAATTTGCCCATCAAGCTCTCGGCGGCATGCGCCAGCGTTTCAAGCCGGGGCAGGCCGAGAAAGCCGCAAGTGCCTTTGACGGTATGGACCAGACGAAAAATATTGCCGAGGATTTCGCTGCTATTCGGCTCCTGCTCGAAGCGCACGAGTTCCGCGTCGACACGATCGAGACTCTCATTGGTCTCGGTCAGGAACTCACGCAGCAGGTCGTCCATCAAGGCGCCTCTTCACACGCGCTTTTGCCGGCCGCCGCTCCCGCGGAGCGGCACGCCAACGCGCACCCTCGCGGCCGGAGGCTGGGGCGCCGGTCGGTAACGGGGCCAGTGTGTTGCTTAAGGGTTTAATTTCGGTTGCAGAGAACCGAATAACACGGCGGAAAGACGCGGCCTTCGCCGCCAAGGAACCGTTACGGAAACCGTTAGCGAGCGGTTAAAATGACCGCGCCGCCGTCGCCGCTCGCCGACAGCACGAGACCGCAATCGCGCGCCAGGATGCCGGTATAGAGGGGCTGAATGACGTGGGCATCGACGGCGTGAGCCTGACTGCCCGCGAGCAGTTCGACCGTGGTCGGATTGAGCTTGGCATTCTGCCCCGACGCCGCAACGACAAAGCCGGCGACGCCGGTGTCGCTAGGAACCGGATCGACGGTCAGCGTTCCGCCGCGCGCAATGCTTCCGGCGGCGATCAGCACCATGTTCAACAAGAGCTTCACGCAATTCTTCGCCAGCAACTCGCGCGGCAAATTCCAGGCAAGCGTCGTCTTGCCGTCCTCGATGAGGCCGCGCACCGCCTTTTCCGCGTCACCAAGGTCGATCTGGGCGCCGGCCGAGCCGGCTGCGCCGAAGGCAAGCCGGCAAAATTGCAGTTTCGCCGAGGCCTGATGGGCGCTCTTTTTGATCAGATCAAGCGCAAAGGTTTTGGTTTCCTCGTCCTTGTCTTCCTCCATGACCTCGATGCCGTTGACGATCGCACCGACCGGACTGATCAGGTCATGACAGACGCGCGAGCATAGCAACGCCGCAAGATCGAGGGCGCCTATCGCAAGAGGACCGGAAATGGGGGCGGACATAGGACACTCCGCTCAGCTGGCTAAGGCCGTTGGGTGTCACAGCGCGGGCGATTCTGCAATCGTGCCGGCGTTACCGCGTCATGATTACCCGGCGTTACCGCGTCATGATTACATGGACACTTGGATATATGGACACTTTGGATACATGGACACTTTGGCCTGATTGCGAATGACCGGAACATTCGAGGAGTGCCGTGCCGAGCTTCGATCCCACAGCTAGCGCCGAACTCATGGACGGGCTGACCGCCATCGGCGTCGCGGCGGCAAAGGCTATTCTCGACTGCCGCGGGGATAGCGGCGTTCGCATCAAAGCCGACGGCTCGCCGGTAACGCCGGCGGACGAGATTGCGGAAACGATCATCCGTGACGGCCTGGCGCGATTTGCGCCGAGCCTGCCGGCGGTGTCGGAGGAAGAGACGGAACACACCCGGCCCGCTGCCGGCGCCAACTATTTCCTGGTCGATCCGCTCGACGGCACGCGCGAATTCATTGCCGGCCGCGACGAATATACTGTCAATATCGGGCTCATGTCGGAGGGAATACCGAAGCTCGGCATTATCGTTGCGCCGGCGCTCGGGCTCATCTGGCGCGGGGTCGTGGGCGGCGGCGCCGAGCGCCTGGAATTTTCCTGCGGGCAAATTTCGCCGCCGCAGCCTATTCGCACACGCGCCCGCACTGCGGGCGAACTGATCGTCATGGTCAGCCGCTCCCATCTCGACGCCGCCACGCAAAGCTATCTCCGGGCGTTGCCGCATGCGCGCCGCATCGCCTGCGGCTCCTCGATCAAATTCTGCCGCCTGGCCGAAGGCGCCGCCGACCATTATCCAAGGCTCGGGCCGACCCACGACTGGGATGTCGCGGCCGGTCATGCCGTTCTCACCGCCGCAGGCGGACGCGTGATCGGACTAGACGGCCAAGCACTGGTGTATGGCACCCCGGAGCTGCGGATCCCGGCATTCTTGGCCTGGGGCGGCCCGGCACTGACCGAGGGGGCGCTCGAGGCTGGTTCCTGAGCGGAGCTAAGGACTGAGCGTGCGCTGCACGTCAGGCCATTTCCGCTCCGCTGCACTGGTGATGCGGTCTGGATCGGCGGCAAAAGTCTCAAGCCGATTGCGGTCGTAGAACAGGAATAGCCGCCCGCCGCTGATCAGCCAGGTATCCGGATTGCCGGCAACGGCCACGCCGCGGGCGACGCCGACCGGGTCATAGCCGCCGAATTGCGGCATATAGACATCGGGCCGGTCGGCGAAGGCGGCCCGGTTGCCGATATTGCAGAAGCGCCAGACCGCGCCGCCATATTGCAATTCGAGATCGGGACTGCCCGGCAACGGCTTGGCGTCGGTATGGTAGGCGACCGGATCGTAGCCGCCGATGGCAAGGCCGGTGTGCTGGTCCACAACGATCCGTTCCGTTATGCCTGCCGCCGAGCCCGGCGGCGGGCCGATAAGAAGGCCAAAGACGAGCGCGAAAGCCGCGATTGGAGCGCGGGTTTCCTTCCGTTGTTGCCGTGCTGCGGTCATAGTTTCGGCGAACGATCGGCTGATTCGCAGTGCCCGAGAAAAACGCTTGAGCCAAAGACTTAGCCGGGCGCCTGTGAGCAAGGGGTTAACCTGGGGACGCTCGATGAATCCAGCCGCGCGGATTGCGATTGCCTGCTTGATGTTGGCCGGGCTTGGGGCGCTTGGCGCCGTGCCCGGGACGTTGCCGGTGCTGGCGCAAAGCCCGGCACCGCAACCGCCGGAGGCCGTCGGGCCCGTCGCCCCTCCGCCGCCGCAGCCGCCCTCCAGCAATCAGTTCTCCGCCAGCGAGATCGTCGATGCCGGCCATCACTTTTTCGGCGGCGTGTCGCGCGGCCTGGCGACGCTGGTGGAAAAGGCCGGCAATCAGTGGGGGCAACCGAACGGCTACATCCTTGGTGAAGAAGCCGGCGGCGCTTTTGTCGGCGGCCTGCGCTATGGCGACGGCACGCTCTACACGAAGAATGCCGGCGATGTGCGCGTCTACTGGCAGGGGCCGTCGCTCGGCTTCGACGCCGGCGCCGATGGCGCCCGGACCATGATGCTGGTCTATAACCTGCCGCGCACCGGCGCGATTTTCGAGCGGTTCGGCGGCATCGCGGGTTCTGCCTATTTTATCGGCGGCTTGGGGATGACCGCACTCACCGCCAACGATATCGTCGTGGTGCCCATCCGCTCGGGCGTCGGACTGCGGCTCGGGGCCAATCTCGGCTATCTAAAATTCACGTCGCATCCGACCTGGAACCCCTTCTGACCATCCGCCGTTGCCGGCCGGCAAAAAAAGAGCGCGCCCGTCACAGGCTTGTCGTCATCGAATTGTTGTCTTTTGTGGCGCGGCGGACGTTCTCGGTTTAGGTTAATGCTCGCGGATGATGGTGCCGCCTTCCTGAGCGTGGCAATGTAGAGCCCGAGACGCGGCTCCAAGAGTGGTGTCATGATCGAACCGGTCATGTATTTCGGGATCGGGTTCCTTGTTGCAGCGTTGCTCGGATTGCTGTTCGTCCCTCTGGTCCATAATCGCGCTGTCCGGCTGACCATGCGGCGGCTGGAGGCGGCAACGCCGCTGTCCATCGCCGAAATCCGCGCCGACAAAGATCAATTGCGCGCCGAATTCGCCATGTCGACGCGGCGGCTGGAGCTGAGCGTCGAGCAAATGAAGGCCAAAACGACCGGCCAGCTTGCCGAGCTCGGCAAAAAGAGCGACGCCATCAACCAGCTCAAGAAAGAACTCGGCGCAAAGACCGCAACGATCTTCGCCTTCGAGTCGCGCGAAAAGAATTTGCGCGACCAGTTGCGCGCCACCGAGCAGGAATTCGAGATTAAGTCGACCGCTTCGCGCGAAGCCGAGCGTGCGCTCGCCGACAAGCAGGCGGACTTGGCGAAATTGGTTGCCGAACTCGGCGAACGTTCGATCCTGGCGGACAGCCAGCGGGTCGAGCTCGCGGCTTTGCGCACCCAGATCGAAGCCATGAAGGTCAGCGTCGCCGATTACGACCGCGCCGTGCGCTCGACCGAGGAACGGCTTTCGCGCGAGCGCGCCGAGGCGGAGGCGGCCGCCAGGGAGGCGAACGAGGAGCGCGGCAAGCTCGGCGGCCTTTCGGCGCGGGCGAGCGATCTCGAGCGGCAGCTGCTCGTACAGACGGCCGAAGCCGAGGTCATGAGCCACCGCGTCGAGGATCTCGAACAGCGGCTGCGCGAACAGGGCCGGCTTTTGGCCGAGCGCGATTTCCTGCTCGCCCGCCTGCGCAGCGACCTCGAAGAGGCCGCCAAGGTCGAGAACGATTTGCGCGCGGAAATCGAAAATGCCGGCGGCCGCAGCAGCGGCGCTGTCGAGAAGTTCCGCGCCGATATCGGCCAATTGGAGGCGCAGCTCGCCGCCGCGATCGAAGACCGCACCAGGCTGCAGCGCGAGCTTGCGGCCATGAAACGCGACGCGGAAACCACCTGGGCGGCCGAGCGGGTGGAGAACGCGCTGCTGCGCGAGCGCATCAACGACGTCGCCGCCGAAGTGGCGCGGCTTACCGCGGTGCTCGAAGGCCCCGGCTCGCCGATCGAAACCATGCTGGCGCAGGCGGTGCCCGATTTGGGCCAGGCCAGAAGCGCGCGCGCGGCCGCCGTCAACGGCGCGAGCGGCGAAGGCGGCGCGATCAGCATCAATGCGCCCGACGACACCAAAGGCACGCTCGCCGACCGCATCCGCGCTTTGCAGTCGACCGCCTCGCGCGCGGCGTCGAATTAAGCTCCGCCGGCGCGCGGCGCGAACCGGTCCGAAACTCCGCGGGGACACCATCCCAGCCCGGCCGGTTTTTCCTCTCCGGATGCTTTGCCGCGAAGCGGCCCGCAATGCCCGCGATTGCGTCTCGCTTGACACCCCACCGCGCCGTTCCTTAAATCCGGACCGACCTGGACCGGGCGCTTAGCTCAGCGGGAGAGCGTTCCCTTCACACGGGAGAGGTCGTAGGTTCAATCCCTACAGCGCCCACCAAAAAGCCATTGAAAATTAAGCACTTCTGAAAGAAGCTACCTGCCGCTACTGACTGCCGCTAATCTCTGATGCTAATGTCTGCCGCTATGCGGCGCAAAACCGATTACCTGTTCCTGCGGCCGGGGTCGCGGAACTGGCATATCAGGCTACAGACCCCCGGCAAACGCACTGAGCACTCCCTAGGGACGCCCGACCGCGTGCAGGCGGAGCTTACTAGCCCTACCGCTGATTGCCGAACACAAGGGCGCTCTATTGGCCGCGCGGCCCCGTGTGGAAACGACGTGGCACCACAAACTTGCGCCGGGCTTGCACGTCAGCCCCGATGGCGGACACATCGCCGCGACCGAACGCGAGTTGACCTACTATGATAGCGCCGGGGCCATCGTGCGGACTGAGCCGAACAGCGTGCTATCAGTCCAGCTTGTCGGCGCTCCGCTAACTCTGCGCTCGGTCGCTAAAGCCTACCTCGAAGCCGACTTTGAAGGTGACCCCGGACACCGCCCCAAGGTGCCGACAAAGAACGGCGACGATGCGATCTTTGAAACGTATCTGCAACACGCCAATGTCACCGGCTATTACAAGCGCGAAGCGGAAACCGTGTGGGCGCTGTTCAAGTCGCTGTGCGACAAACCATTGAAGGATGCGACCCGCGACGACGGCCGCAAGATCGTCCAGCATTTCGAAGCCCAAGGGCTTAAAAGCGCTAGTATCCGCAAAAAGATCGGATGGCTTAACTCCGCCGTCAATTTGGCGATCAAAGAGGGGCGGCTGACGTTCAATCCCTTTTCATCCATCGTGCCCAAGCGCGACGATGAAGAAAAGCGCCTTCCACTTGACGACGCGGACATGCGGAATGTGAAGCGCAACTTCGGCCGTCTCGACAAGAGCGAGCAATTGCTATTCCGGCTACTCGCGGCCACGGGGATGCGATTGAGCGAGGCTTTCGAGATTAACAGCGAACTGAAAGAGCGCGGCGTGCGCTATGTGGTGATCGGCCACAAGACGGAGCAATCAAAGCGCCGCGTACCGCTCCCCGTCAACGTGTTGCCGTATCTGCCCGCGACCATCAAGGGACCGCTATTCCATCATGGCCCGCGCACCGCGTCGAAGCGGCTCAATCGGTTCCTGAACGATTGCGGTATTGTCGATCCGCGAAAGGTAATCCACAGCTTGCGCCATCGTGCACAAGATCGGCTCCGGGCGGCCGGATGTCCGGTCGATATTCGTTATGAGTTGCTTGGTCATGAGAAAAAGACCGTTGCCGCCGGATACGGCGTCGGCCATCCCATGCCGCTGCTCAAAAGGTGGATTGATAAGATCAGTTTTTAGGTTTCGTCTTGCGGCTGATCTTCTTTAGTCTCTTGTTGCTCTTTCTCAGCTACCGAGACAGTGGTGCCGGGCTTTAACATCAATGTCACCGTGACCTTGACGCCGTTTACGGTAACTTCGACCGGAAAAGGGATCGGCTCGTGCTTGTTATCGTCGGCCATGCACGTCGCCGTCAAGCTCGATAAAGTAGGCGAGCAACACCAGCGCGCGTTCCATGCGCTCGATCAATGAAGGCGTATCTCGCTCCGGGGTCGACATGGTCGGGGCTCTTGGCATGCCAACTTTGCCCGAACCGGGCGGCAAGAGCCTTTGGAAACATTGGGAAGTCACTTGAATACCAAAACATTCCCAATCCAAACATTTGTGTTCAATATCGTCCAACGCTACGTTTCCGCGTGGCCACCTTACTGCGGTTCGCAGTGATTTACCGTTGTTTAGGATGAGTGGCCCTCGAAGCGCATAACGACCCCAGCGGGCGCTTCTCAAGATGACGGCAGATGAGGGATAGCCTGAGGACTTACCCGCGACCCATATTTTCAAGCCGCCGACCGGCCACTTCGAGGGCCACGCCGAGAACGAGCACGTCTGTCTAATGCTCGCGCGCGGCCTCGGTTTGCCGGCCGCCCAATCGGCCGTCATGCGGTTCAAGGAGGAGATCGCCATCGTCATCGAGCGCTATGACCGCCAGGTCAAAGGCAATGACATCCTGCGCGTGCATCAGGAGGATATCTGCCAGGCGCTCGGGATCATGCCCACGAAGAAATATCAAAACGAAGGCGGCCCGGGCCCTCGCGACATCGTGGAACTCTTGCGCACATATTCGACGGATCGCGAGGATGACATTTCCACTTTCGCCGCCGCCCTCGGTTTTAATTGGCTGATCGCGGGCACGGATGCGCACGCCAAGAACTACTCCCTGTTGCTCGGCGGCCCCAATGTGCGCCTTGCGCCGATTTTGTTGAAGAAGTCGGCGAGTAATTTGAGATTAATCAGCCCGGCCATTCGAAGGCCCTCGATTACGAGCCGCTGTTGGTCTCAGGCTGGGTGAGGGCTTGGCATCGGTATCAGCTTCGCCAGCTTTCGGAGGTTTTGGGCGGTTGCTGCGAGAAGGAACTCATCGCGCGCACCATTCGGTCCTCTGAGTCTGAGCCGATCGAGCTTGAGAATGCGTTTGAGATGGGCGAACAGCATTTCAACTTTCTTGCGCAGTCGTCGGGCGGTGCGGCCTTCCCACGAGCTTGCGATCTGGCGTGCCATGTCACGGGCGCCTTCATAGATCGATCGCGGTACGTACCGGGCCGGCTCCTTTGGACAGCATCGGGGCTTTAGACGGCAAGCTTGGCAGTCATACTTGCTCGCGCGGTAGCGTAATGTCGCTCCGTCATTCACAGGTGAGCCGGTCGTCGTTAGCATCTTGCCGGCGGGGCAAGAATAGACGTCGCCGACATGGTCGTAGGTGAAGTCGTCGCGTGAGAAGGTGCCGTCCTGACGGGTCGACTTATCGAACACGGTCACATGTGGCTCGATGCCATGCTCGTAGACGAGCCAACCGAGCATCTCGGCTGAGCCGTAGGCGCTGTCCCCCAGAAGGCGTGCGGGATAAAGATCGAAGCGATCGATCGAGCGTTCTATCATGCGTTTTGCGGCCAGGACCTCGGCCTGCCGGATCGCGGTTGTCGCTTCGACATCGACAATGATCGCGTTGTCGACATCGATCAGATAGTTGGTGGAATAGGCAAAGAATGCTTGTCCGCCATGGGCTCCGGTCCATCGCGCTGCCGGATCAGCCGGTGAGACGAACTTGGGCACGACATCGGTCGCAGCGCCGAAGGCCTCATCGTCGAGCACAGCCATATATTCTTTGACCGCCCGGCCAGCCGCTTCTGGAGGCAGCCCCTTCTCGCCCTCGATCCCTTTCTGCCGATTGGCATCCGCCTTGATCAGACTGGCATCGATCGCAAAGGCTTCGCCGCCGACCAGTCCCTCGCGGATGCAGCGCTGCAGGACAGTCTCAAAGACGCGTCGCAGCAGATCGCTGTCGCGGAAGCGGCCGTGTCGGTTCTTCGAGAAGGTGGAATGATCGGGCACATCGCCGTCGAGCCCGAGCCGGCAGAACCACCTGTAGGCCAGATTGAGGTGGACCTCTTCGCAGAGACGCCGCTCGGAGCGGATCCCGAAGCAGTAGCCGACGACGAGCATCCGGATCATCAGCTCGGGATCAATCGATGGCCGTCCCAGCGTGCTGTAGAACGGTGCGAGCTCGCGGCGCAGTTCCGATAGGTCGACAAAGCGGTCGATCGACCTCAGCAAATGATCCGCCGGCACATGTGCATCGAGCGAGAAGTTGTAGAACAGCACACCCTGTTCGACTTGCCGTGGTCCCATCATCGACTCAGTTCCTGCCTCTCAACAGGACTGAATCAGTGAGCTTTCACCGTTTCAACCAGCGAGTTTTTCAACAGAATCCGCCCCTCTACGACGTCGCGAGCATACTCCCCCACGACGAATTTGATCTGAAAAAGGTTAAGCTTGCGATGAAGATCGGCGGTGAATACAAACTCAGCCACATCGGCCTGCGGCAATGGCAAAAGTTTGCCAGCGTGACGCGCGTCGATGCTGATGAGTTGATTGAAGCGCTCACCCTCATGGCCGAGAAACTTCCCGACCGAGTAAATGACGCGCGCGCGCAAGCTCTCAAAGATGGCCTCGATCACGCCATTGTCGAACGTCTCACGGCGCAACTGATCGCGCGAGCCGCCGAATGCCGGCAGCTTCTTGGCGGAGGCTAAATCGACCGACGCACGCGGCGCTTCTGGATGGCGTTTCGTGAGGTCCGCCGAGTGTCACAAATCTCGCCGAGCCGTAGACATATTGGAATATCACATACGCGCGCAGGCGTAGGCGTCTCGGATGTTTGCGTTAAAAAAAGTGCCAATTGACGGAGCCTGCATGAGCTGCTCGTGCATAAATTGTGGAACGTTATAGTATTGATAGATGCTTTGGTTTTTGAACTCGACCTCCAACGTCTCCGAATTCGCATCATAACCAACCGAGGCAAGATTTCGAAGAACTCACTGGGGCGCGCTCCATATCAGCCTCTCATTTCTGCCATCTGGCATTCTGGGCCCGCCACGCAGCAGTAACTTTTGAATAGTCCTCCTTTAGCCGCTTCTTAGCCCACGCTTGAGCTACGAGAGGGTCCTCGCTACTCGGCCGGGAGTTGTCAGGGGGTAGTGTGATGCGGCAACGAATTGGCAATTTAGCCGCCTCGCCAACAATAATAGCTTCGCCAGTTCGTAATACGGGGAGGCTATCCATCAAGCCGCTCAAGCTGTCTGGTAGCACGGCCTGCACTTTGTTCCGATCTGCTGAGTTTGAGAGACGAAGGGCGATGAAGGTGCCGCATTGAGATAGAATTGTCTCATCTATTTCCGTCGGTCGCTGACTCGACTACCATCGCACCAATTCCAAATTTCCGGCCTTCTTTGACAATCCGCTGAACCATAGTTCGCGCAAGGTTGTCAGTCTCTTTGCCGAGATATCTGTGTGCTTCCTCCATGACGACGAGTTCTGGTCTCAGGCGGCCTCCTTCCGGCATTTCTCTTCCCCAGTACAATGCCTCGTAGATTATATTTAGAATGCTTCCGATGAGCCTAATCAGAACGGAGCTAGGAATTCCGGACAAATCGAGAATTGTTATTGGCTTGTCGTGACCGAGCCACTCGTCGAGCAAATGCGAAAGGTCCTTCTTTGTTTTTCCCTTTAGGTCAGGTTCCCATTCTCCGGGATGCAGCATGAAGTCATATTGCTTATCGAATAGCCGTGATCTCATGTGGTCTAGCTGCCTTCGGATCGAAAGCACGTTATAGCCGTTTATGTGAGGCGGTTGATTGCCTGCGCCAGCCGTCTTGTATTTCGGTGCGAGCAACGTTTCGGCGTCTCCTTCTGTATCTATCGCGCGGATAGTTCTTGCCTGATCGGCCCACGTTTTCACCTCGGGATCAATCAATTCGAACCAGAGTTGCTTCAGGCTGAACGGTAACGGGCTATCTGCCGTTAGGGAGTTCTCGTCAACGCCGTCAAATTTCTCATCTTTCGTTAGAGCGATTTTTGCAGCCACCACTTTGTCTAAGATAGCCGTGAATGCTTTGTCCTCGAGTTTCCCCATTAAAAACGTGAGTAGCTCACTCGTTTCAGTTGCCCAATATGGCACGTAAAGCGGTCTCTCGCCGTCGGTGGGATTTACGCGAAAGACGGTCGCGATTCCTTTCAGGGCCGATGCGTATTCTCCATGTATATCCAGGAGCAGTATTCGGGCGCTCGGGAGGGCTGACGAGTTTCTGCGTTTTACCGGCTACAGAACGAAGCAGACTGGTCACCGTCGTTGATTTACCCGAGCCGGTCGACCCAAGAACGGCGCTATGCCGCGTTACCAATCGGTCCAAATCGACCCGGACAGGAATACTCTCGGCCCCCGACAACCTACCTACAAGGATTTGGCCACTTTCATCGGTGCCGTAGATTTTTGCGAGATCGTCTTCCGTGACAAGGTGGACTTCGTCATTAATGGTAGGATATTGGCTAATGCCACGTTCGAAGCTTACATCGATAATTTCGCCTACCAGCTGTACCGTCATCCAGCGTTCACCACGCGCTCCTAAATCTCTCACCGCTTCAGGTGTGGCGTTTGCCCCCACATCAGATACAATTCCATACAAGTTGTGATAGCCTTGCGGAATTCGAACGAAGCTACCTACTTGTCCGACGCGATAGCTTCGACCTCCTATTATCGAGATGCCGGAGGCCGCACCTTCCAATTGGCGAATGCTGACGGTAGCACCCGTGACGGCTCCAATATGCCCAAGCAGGGTTGGCGTCGTCATGCGGTGCCTCCG